>CAMCMI010000114.1 GCA_945875875.1 Rhizobium sp. Q54 | reverse complement strand
CTGGCGGAACGCCATCCCGGCGCTGTTGGAGCGCGGATCGGATTTGACGCAGACGAAGCGCGCGCAATGTTTGCGGCGAGCGACTTTCTGCTGATGCCATCGCGTTTCGAGCCATGCGGATTAAGCCAGATGTATGCGCAAAAATCCGGCTCTCTCCCTATAGCGCACAATACCGGCGGGCTTGCAGACACCATAAGCGACGGCGAAACAGGCTTCCTGTTTGGCTCGGCGACGACGGATGGATTGAACAAGGCGATCCGTCGTGCATTTCTGGCGTTTGATTCCAGCCGCCGCATATGGTCTATGCGGCGCGCTGCGATGTCTCAAACTTATAGCTGGGATTCTTCCGCCAAACGCTACGCTGACGCATATCGTCGTCCAAGCGCATTCTGAACACCATTATCAAGAACGAATCTGGATTTCATCAGGACACATTCATGACCGATCATCATCTGCGCGAGCTTGCGCGTTTATGCGGAATTGCGCCGCATTGGCGCACTCATTGGGGCGAGGAGCGCGCTGTAGCGCAGCATGATCTTGCGCGGATGCTAAGCGCGTTAGGCTATCCCTCAGCAAACAACAGCGAACTTGCCGATAGCCGCGCACGCGCTTTGCAGCGCAATGCTTCGCGCATGCGACCGCCGCTGATCGTAATGAATACTGGCGAGCGTGTGCGCATCCCCGCCGACGGCGTACATTCACGCATTGGCCGCGTCGTGATGGACGATGGCGCATGCATCGATATGCGCCTCAACGAATACGCCGATGGCTTCGTGCTTGGCGCAGCGCTTGATAAAACCGGTTATCATCGCTTGATAATTGACGATCGAGAGACGCTGATAGCCGTTGCGCCGCAACGCTGTTTTACGCTGGACGATATCGCGCCGGACGCGCGCATGTGGGGACTTACAGCACAAATTCATGCGCTGCGTATGCCGGGCGATGGGGGCTCTGGCGGCTTTGGCGCAATCGGCGCACTTGCTACATCAGCTGCGCGCCACGGCGCCGATGCTATTGCGATCAGCCCGAGCCATGCGTTGTTTTGCGCTGATCCGCATCATTTCTCGCCTTATTCGCCATCCACCCGATTCTTCCTGAATACAGCGCATATCGATCTTGCGGCTACGTTTTCGCAGGACAAAATAGCCCATGCGATACACGTGGCCGATATAGCCAGCCAGATGGCGCGGCTCGAAGCGCTGGAGCTTGTTGATTGGCGAGGCGCCAACACGATAAGACGAAAGCTGCATGCCGCGCTATATGAGTGCTTTAGAGAGAACATAACGCATGACGTTCATTTGAACGCCGATTACCAAAGGTTTTCTGAAATATCCGGATCGCGGCTTGTCGATCATGCGCGCTTTGAAGCTTTGCATGCGCATTATTATAATAACGATTTCACGCGATGTGACTGGCGTATGTGGGACGCCGGGCACCGTGATCCCGCAAGTCCGTACGTGCAAGCGTTTGCGCAGGAAAACCACCACGCGATTAACTTCCATATTTTCTTGCAATGGCTCGCGTTCCGCTCGCAATCGGCCGCGCAACGTAAAGCTAAAGACAGCGGTATGCGCATCGGGCTCATTGGCGATCTGGCGGTTGGCGTTAATTCTGGCGGCAGCCATGCATGGAGCGCTCCCGATGATCTGCTTGATGGATTGAGTGTTGGCGCGCCGCCAGATCCGCTTGCGCCGCAGGGCCAAAGCTGGGGCTTGACTGCATTCTCGCCGCGCGGACTTGTGGACTCAGGCTTTGCGCCGCTCATCGCAACGCTGCGTGCAATGATGGTGAATGCAGGCGGCGTTCGCATTGACCACGCAATGGGCCTCGCGCGTTTGTGGCTAAGCCCGGCCGGCGAAGACGCCTCGCACGGCGCCTATGTCAGTTACCCGTTTGAAGACATGCTGCGGCTTGTCGCGCTTGAATCGCAGCGACATCGCGCCATCGTTATCGGCGAAGATCTTGGCACAGTGCCAGAGGGCTTCCGTGATCGGCTTGAGAGCGCGGGCGTTTACGGCATGCGCGTGATGCAGTTTGAGCGCGATCATGATGGATTCCGCAAGCCACAACATTATACGCGCGGCGCCGTCTCCATGACGTCGACGCACGATACGCCAACGATCGCTGGTTGGTGGTGCGGTCGCGATCTTGATATGCGCGAACAGCTTGAGTTTTTCGGGCCGGGCCAAAACCGCGCTGGAGAAGACAGCGCCCGCGCACATGATCGAGATCAGATGCGACAGGCGTTTCTGGACGCCGGGGTTTGCGATCATCATGCGCTTAACGACGGCGACGTAGAGCGTGTTGCCGACGCCGCTGTTTCCTTTATTGCACAGGCGCAATGCGCGCTGGCGCTGGCGCCGCTTGAGGACGCACTGGCCGAAGACGAGCAGCCCAACCTGCCCGGGACAGTCGATCAGCATCCCAATTGGCGCAGACGACATAGAGCGCGCGCAGACATGCTGCTTGAGGCGCCGCAAGTGCGAGCGCGATTGAAGGCGATTGCGCGCTTACGCAACCGGCAATCTTGAGGGAAACAGCACAGAACCTTTGCTCATGATGACCGTTGACTGACAGGCCGCAACGGCCCGCCTGGTTCATTTCAACGGAGATTTCTCATGTCCGGCAAGTATATTTCTGCGCTCTTGCGCACCACTTGCATCGTTGCTTGCGTGGGTTTTGCACCCGCTTTTGCATTGGCGCAAACATCTCCGACCGATCCAGCGCAAAGCCCTGGCCTTGGAGCGCAAGCCCCCGGCGCGACGGCTGGCCCGGTTCGTCCGCTGGCAATGGCCAAGCCCGATCAGATGCTGGGCGCGGATTTGCGCGGCGCCCGCGTTTATGGCGCCAATAATGAGAACGTCGGCGACATTCGCGACATATTGCTAGAGCGCGATGGCCGCGTCGCCGCATTTATCGTTGGCGTTGGCGGCTTTCTTGGCATAGGCGAGAAGAGTGTCGCGCTTCCTTTCAATGCGTTTGAATTTGCACCCGCTGGATCAGTTTCAAGCGCGACCAGCGGCGCGGCGCGCGATCCGGCAACTACGGGCAGCACGCCTTCGCGCTCAAGCGCTGGAAGCATGAAGCCCGAGCGGATTATTTTGCGCAACATGACCAAGGTCGATCTTGAAGCAGCGCCAGCTTTCGGCCTGCCTATGTAAAAGCTTGCGTGTCCTTCTCCCATTGCGGGAGAGGGACATCTCTCCTCACGCAGCTCTCCTTGCCTGCTCATCCAGCGAGCGCATTTCGGGCATTACGTGGCTGGCGAACAGGTTGATCGAGCTGGTGAGCTCGTCAAGGCTCTGGTCGCCAAAGGCTATTTGCGCTACGCAATAATTGCACTTTGCGCGCGTCATCTGGTCAGCCAGAAAGCGGGCTACAGTGCGCGGGGAGCCTGCAATGCCTTTGCCCTGCGCATGCAGCATGTCCCAGTTATCAGGGCGCGGGTGACGGTTCATGCGGCCAAGACTGCGGAACAAATGAGTGAAACCCTGATGCCAGTGGGGATAGGCGCGGCGCGCAATCGCCAGCGCTTTTTCGTCCGTCTCCGCAACAACGACAAAGCGCCCAAGCCCCATGAACGGCAGCGGCGCATCGCCATGTACCTCGCGCCATACGCGCATGAATGCGTCGTTGCATTCGCCCGCCTCGTCGGCCATGTCGAGGTTGATCGTATTCCATCCGCGCCGCGCCGCCCGATCAGCGCTTTCAATCGTGTGCACGCCATACCAGATCGGCGGATACGGCTTCTGCATCGGCATAACTTTCAACGCGAAGGCATCATAGGGCGCCTCGTTCTCGGGAGCCTTCATCACGCCGGTTTCAAGTGCGTCCAGAATACGCGGAAGGTTATCGCGATAAACCGATTCCGTAGCTGCCGGATCAACGCCGAAATAGGAAATCTCCATCGGCGACGATCCGCGCCCAAAGCCCATTTCCAGTCGCCCGTTCGACATCTGGTCGAGCATGGCGATCTCTTGCGCAAGGCGAAACGGATGATAGAGCGGCAACGCATAAACCATCGGCCCAAAGCGCAGGCGCGTCGTGCGTTGCGCGGCGGCAGCTAACATAATGTTGGGCGAAGGCGCCATGCCAAGCGTGGTGGCGTGATGCTCTGCGACATGCCACGCGTGGAAGCCGTGACGATCATAAAGCTCCATAAGCTGGAGGCGTTCTTCGTAGAAAGCGTTGAGCGGCAGGTGGTCGTTGTCCATGTGATCGAAGATGCCAAAGCGCATGCACAACGTCCCCCACGCGAATTTTGATGCAGCGTAATCAAAAAAACGTTCGCAGAGAAGCATGTTTGTGCACAAGCAAGCGCATGGCCAGCGTGCCGGCCATGCGCTTTTGTTGCGTTACGATCCCGGCTTCTGCCGGGCTGCCCCGCCTTGCGCGCCAGAACCGGCGCTCGGCGAGCCGGTTGTGGTTCCTGTCGCCCTGCTGCCGGAAGCCGTTGAAGCGCCTGTGGCGCTGTATGTTCCGGCAGACGCGCCGGTGGCCACGCCAGAGCCCATGGCGCCGCTATATTCCTGCACCCGCAGGTTGTTCTGTACATGCCGGACGCCGGAGATCGTTTCGGCGCAATCCTCGGCGCGCCGCCTCGCCATTCGCGAGTCGACGTGGCCAGTGAGGCTTACCTCGCCACTCGACACTTTTACGTCAACGTCGGTAGCGTCGACGCGCGGGTCTTGCGACAGCCGATCACAGACGTCCTCTCGAATACGCTCGTCGGAGCGGGTGTAGCCGCGCGGGCCGCGTCCGCGATGATCGTGCTCATAGTCGCGCTCGCGGCGGTTCTGGGCGTCTTCGTCGCCAAACCACGATTGAACCTCGTCGCTGGCGCGATCCCAAAAGCCGCGATCATCGTCGCCGTGCGGTCCATAAGAACGCTCGCCATAAGTGCCGGGGCGTCCGCCATAACCATAGCCGCCTGCGAGGGAGCCGCCGCCACTGCCCTGAGCACGCGGGCCTGTGCTTGAATATTGGCTCTGCTCACGGTCGCGCCAGCGATCCCGTTCCGGCCAGTCGTGGCCGGAGCCGCTGTGTTCACGTTCGCCGCCGCCCCAGCCGCGGCTCCAGCGATCTTCATCGCGACCGCGCCTGCTTGTGTCCTCCTGCGATCCATAATTACGCGGGCCAAACGACGACGCCCGCCATTCTTCCCGGCCACCGTAACGGTTTGAGCCGCGATCTCCGAAGCCCGATTCCGTGCGCCCGCCGCCATAGCCGCCTTCACGCGAGCGCTGGCTTTCTCCCTCGCCTTGCGCGCGTCGCCCGCGCCAATCGTCGTCCCAATGGCGATAATCTCTGTCCTGCGCCATGGTTTTCCTCCACGCTGTTTTCAAATCGCCCCGTTCCAACAAAGCCAACGCGCCCTGTGCAACAGCGGTTCCTGAAACTAGCGAGGCGTAAACGTGATCGGGAGAATTGAGGCGGCGCCAAGCATGAGTACCGGACGGGATGGCACGAAGACGGCGTCGGCATCGCTGGCAACCGACGCGATTGCGTAGGCGACGCGCACGTTTGGCGTCTGCGGCTTCCTATCCAGATCAAGCGGGCGCGGCGGCGGCAATGGCGTATCGCGCACACTTGCGGACGCGACCTGAACAGGCTGCATGCGCGCTTTTGCAATCATCGTCCCGCCTGCGCCGCCGGTGCAATCGCGCACGCCAAGGCCAATCAATTCGCGGCCAGACAGCGAGCGATAGTCCCGCGTGAGATAGCCAAGCCGCGCCTTCACCGCCCTGGGATAGGCGTTGAACAATTCGGCTGAAACCCCCGCATCCATCTGCTTTGTATCGCGGTGATAGGCGGCATGGAACTTCAGGACGCTTGAGGGGTAGACACAAACATTGGGAAGACTCAAAGCCAGCGTGCAGGCGGAGCGGCACTCGTGAAGCTTCACCTCGCGGTTCTGGCGACGGTACATTTCGGTCACGGCCTTGTAGTCAGACACAAGGCCGCCAACGTCTTTTTGCACGATGACGGGCGCCGGCGACGGCGGCGGATGCAGATATCCCAACGCGAACCCCCAAATACTAAAACATAACTCAACAGCTCATGGTTGACGCCGCCTTAACAAGCGGGGCTTTTCCTGAAAGCTGGTGCATTGGTGGTGGGGGATTGGGTCTATTTGTGGACGCAGCAAAGGCGTTGAGGGGGCTTGGCCAAGGCTTTGTAACGATGCGCTCTGTGAACCGCGGGCGGCCTCGCCCGCAAACGGCGCAAGCCATGGCTACGCATAAACAAATGAGGCGGCGGGCCTTTCATGGGACCCGCCGCCTTTCAGGAAGATCAGAATTTTCGTGTCTCGCGGAAATCCTGATCCTGTTCGTGAATCCCGGTTCAGATCACAATCCGGCGAGATAGCCGGTTGGATCGACGGGCGTCGAGCCTTTGCGAAGCTCGAAATGCAATTGGGGCGAGGCCACGTTGCCGGACTGGCCGGATTTGGCGATGGTCTGGCCGCGCTTCACGGTTTCCCCGCGCTTCACGGCTACCGCGCCGTTGTGGGCGTAAGCCGACACATAACCGTTGGGATGACGGATCAGCACAAGATTGCCATAGCCCTTCAACTCGCTACCCGCATAGGCGACGACGCCCGATTCTGCGGCCTTGACCGATGTGCCCTCTGGCAACGCGATGTTGATGCCGTCGTTGGCCCCGCTGCGGAAGCCCTGAATAATGCGGCCGCGCGCAGGCCAGCGGAACTCGGGCTTGGACTCTGCGGGCACGCTCGCAGTCGTCTCCTCGGCGTCAACGGCGGCGACCTTGGTGCGCTTGGCGGCGGCGGAAACGTCTTCAGCCACTTTGGCCTTGGCAATTTTTGCGTCTTCGATCTTTTTGGCGGCGAGCGCAGCTTTCTCAGCGGCGGCCTTTTCTCGCAAAGCGATCATGGGATCGACGGCAACCGGCGCGGCGGCCTTGACCGTGGCCTGGGCGGCTGCGGCTTTGGTTGCAACAGACTGAGCCGGCGCGGTTGTCGCGGCCACGGCTTTCGTCGTAGCACCGGCTTGGGTCGCAGCCACGGCCTTGGTTGCAGCAACAGGCGCCGCTACGGCTTTGACGGCTGCCGCCTGCGCAGGCGCCGACGCATTATAGACCGGAATCACAAGCCGCGAGCCTGACGTGACCTGCGAGGCGGAGGTGAGGCCGTTGACCTTCAGCAAAGTGTCCGGCGGCACGCCATAGCGCGAGGAGAGCGCAGCAACGGTTTCTCCCGGCCCTACAGTGACAGGCGAACCGCCGACCGTGGACCATGGGCCGACGTTGGCCGGCACGGACGTGAAGGCGGGGGCGGCGACGACTGGCTTTGATACGGACGGCGTCGCGAATGTGGGGCGCGATGGCAGTCCAGGCGCAGATGCCGCGGAAGGCTGCCAGGAATTTTGCGGCGGAGCGAGCGGCGCGCTTTGTATGGCGCTGACGGGAGCCAGCGGAGCGGAGTGAACGGGCGAGGACGGCGCGTAGCCATAGCCGTTCGTGCCAGCAGAGGAGCCACCTGAACTCACGCTCTGGGGCGGCACAAGCGATTGCTGCGAGCCGATGCTGGCGGTGGGCGTATGATCGACGGCGCCGAACGGGCCGTGAGCCAGACGCGATACGTCCGACGAACACCCGGCAAGAAGGGCGGTAAAGATAATTCCTGCGGTCCCGCGCAAGATCTTTCGGGGCGTCTGAGCCGTGGCGCTCTGCGCCAAATAAGCTTCCCGCCGCACGTTTTTCTGGTTCAACCGACCCATCACGTTACCCGCACTCATACGCAACACACGCCTACATTAAGACGCAAGCGGGTTAAGCAATCGTTTAAGATGAATCGATTTTCTGTATTTGCTTGCAAGCGTCATGACTTGGCGAAAACCAAGGCAAAGCTGATGGATCAAAGGCAAGCTGATTTGGAGCGCGTAAGCGGTCCAAGGCGGCATCGCACGATGTCCGTTTCAATGAAATCCTGGCCGCTGCGGGCGCGCCGCACCAGCACGCGCTGGCCATCGGCGCCAAGGCGTCCGAACACCATCAGCCCGCCATCGAGCAGCGCCGCATCGAGCGCGCCTGTGTCCTCCAGAAGTCCGTGAACCAGAATGCGGTCGAACGGTCCGGCGGCGGGACCGGCCTCCAGCCCGTCGTCCCATTCCACCCGCGCGTTGGAAAGGCCCAGCGCCTCAAGCCGCGTCTGCGCCTCCAGCGCCAGCGACCGGAAACGCTCGTAGGAGAGCACGATGCCGGAAAGCTGCGCCAGAATGGCGGTCGCATAGCCCGAGCCCGCGCCAATTTCGAGCGTGCAATGGCCTGCCTGCACGTCCAGCGCCTCCATCATCCGGCCCACGAGATAAGGCTCGGGCATGGTCTGCCCGCAAGGGATCGGCAGCGCCACGTCGCGCAACGCCAGATCGGCATGGCGACGGGGCACGAACATTTCACGCGGCGCAATTTCCAGCGCCCGCAACACCGCCACGTCCGCCAGCCCGCGAGCGCGCAACGCCAGCAGAAAAGCCATTCGCGCCTGCGAACTCCCCTTCTGCCAGTTCGCGCCGACGTCGCCGGAAGGTTCCTGGCTCATGCGTGCGGACCCCAGCCTTCCGAGAAGCGCGCCAGCGTGTCGTAATCGGTCAGGTCCACCCGCAGCGGCGTCACGGAGATCTTGCCCGCCGCAAGCGCCGCCAGATCGGAGCCGGCGCCCGGCGTCGAACGCTGACGCTCGAAGGCGATCCAGTAATAGGGAATGTTGCGTCCGTCGCGGCGCTCCTCGATCTTCAACAATCCGGCGTCGCGCCGCCCCTGCGCGCAAATCTCGACGCCGGTCACCT
>CAMCMI010000113.1 GCA_945875875.1 Rhizobium sp. Q54 | reverse complement strand
TCCTGCAAAAAGCCGTCGAGCGCGCCCCACAAGGATGGCGACATGCGCGAGGCGTTGGCGTTGGGCGCGCCAAGCGAGGCGGTCTGGTTGACGGCGCGGCCCGTGGAGGCGCGCTGGGCGGCGTCCTCCTTCGAGAGCAGGCGCGAAATGTCGTTGGGGTTGAACTTGCGCGCAGGCTCGCTCGTCTCCTGCCCGGATTTGGGGCGGGCGGCGGGCTTTTGCGGTTCATCCTTTTTCTTTTCCGCCAGCAGCGAAGCGATCTGGTCCGGTTTCAGCGGCTTGGGATCGGGCTTCTTTTCAGCCGGCTTCACGGGCTCGGGCTTTGGCCGCACCGGGGGTTTTGGGGGCGCTGGCGGTTTGGGCGGCTCGGGCTTGTTGATCGGCTCGGCGTTCGCCTTCGGCGGCTCCACCTTCGCGGGCTCAGGTTTGGGCGGCTCGGGGCGCACGGGCGGCGTCGGGGGCTCGGGCTTTGGCGGAAGGGCCGCTACCTGTTGGGGCGGCACGGGCGCAGGCGCGTCGTCCTGTCCAGGCTCGGGCCTTGGCGGCGCCGGGGGCGGCGGCGTCGGCACGTCCACTTTCGCCTCGTTGACGACGGGTTTGGGCCGCGTCTCGATGATTTCGGCCACTTTGTCGGCGATGGGCGGTTGCGGGGTCTTTTCCTGCGCGGTCTTCACGCCCTGCATGATCTCGTTAAGGGCGGAATCGGTAATCATCTCGACGGGAATGGTTTCCGTCGCGTCGGTGAGCTTGCGGGTGTCCGAGAATGAAACGAGCGCAGCCGCCAGCATGGCTGCGTGCGCAACCCCTGACAGCACAAGTCCCGGTTCGGTCCCTTTCAGCTTCACTTAAATCTCACTATCTCGCGTTCTTCTCTTGCTCTGTGACGAGCGCCACCTTCTTGAATCCGCCGGTGGTGATAATCGCCATGACCTGCGCCACGCGGCCATAATTCACGTCGCGCGAGCCGCGCACATAGATGCGTTCGTCAAAGCCAGCTTTGGCGGCGGCCTGCAGGCGACCCAGCAGGTCTTCGGCGCGCACCGGCTGGTCCATGAGGTAAATCTCGCCCTTCTCGTCGATGGCCACCGAGACCGGCTTCTGGTCGATATTGAGCGCTGCGGCCTTTGTCTCGGGCAGGTCGATGGCAACCCCCGTGGCGAGCAAGGGCGCGGCGACCATGAAGATGATGAGCAGAACAAGCATCACGTCGATGAACGGCGTCATGTTAATTTCGGCCATGGCGCGATAACGCGGAACGCCGCGCTTGCGCCGTCCGCCGCCCCCTGATGCTCCCAACGAAGCGCCCATGCTGAACCCTTAAGCCGCGCGGTCGCGGTCAGCGACGTGCTGATCGATCTGGCGTGAGAGAATGGAGGAAAATTCGTCGGCGAAGGATTCCATGCGCGCCTGCGTGCGTGCGACCCGGCCCGACAGGATATTGTAGAAAATCAGCGCCGGAATAGCGGCGAACAGGCCAATCGCTGTGGCGAACAAAGCTTCCGCAATGCCCGGCGCCACAACCGCCAGCGACGTGTTCTTCGACACCGCAATGGATTGGAACGACGACATAATGCCCCAAACCGTGCCAAACAGGCCCACGAACGGCCCGGCGGAGGCGACTGAGGCCAGCACGAGCAGCTGCGATTCCAGCCGCTCGACTTCCCGCGAGATAGAGACATCGAGCACTTTCTCAATCCGCGCCTGCAGGCCCATGAAGGCGGAGGCCGCATTGGTGAACGAGCGCTTCCACTCGCGCATGGCGGCCACAAACAGGGTGGCCATGCCAGTTGTGGGGCGATCGTCCAGATCCTCGTAAAGCTCTTCCAGCGAATGGCCCGACCAGAACGAATCCTCGAACCGGTCCATGGATTTTTCCACCGACGAGATCAGCAGGAATTTGTTGATGATGATCGCCCACGACCACAGCGAGGCGACCAGCAGGCCCAGCATCACCGCCTTGACGACGAAATGGGCGCCCCAGAACATGCCCCAGAAGGACATGTCCATAGACGATCCGGCGGCGATGGCGTCGGCAGGATTCATAACCTTGGTCCTCGATGGGGCGCTCGCGTCTGGCGTCCGCTTGCGGGCGTGATTTCGGGCATAAAATCTCTTGGGCGCAAAATCCGACGAAACTGGGGCTCATGAAAGCTTGGGTATCGACGCAGATCGCGCGTCCCGAGTTAAGACCCGGACAGGGTTAACGAAGCGTTTAAACGGGAAACGTTTCAGGGCTGTGCGAGCTTTTTACGCACGAAGTCGGGCATGCGCGCCGCCCGGCCCTGGCTGACGCAGGCTATGCGCACCTGCGCTGCGACCAGAACCTCGTGCCCGCGCAGGATGCGCTGGGCCAGCTCCAGCGAGGCGCCGCCAAGTTGCGCAAGCGTGGTCTCTATCGTCAGCATGTCGTCCATGCTTGCGGCTTTCAGAAACTCGATGCTCATCGCGCGCACCGCAAAGCCAAACGGCGCCTGCCCATCGACGCCGCTGAACGCCGCCTGCTGGTCAATGCCCAGCGAGCGCAGCAATTCCGTGCGCCCGCGCTCCATGAACCGCAGATAGGAGGCGTGATAGACGACGCCGGAGAAATCCGTGTCCTCGTAATAAACGCGGATGGGGAGGGTATGGGGAGAGGGGGTCGAGAGGATCATCCGGGATACCCCTCATCCGTCGCGCGTTGCGCGCCACCTTCTCCCGCAAGGGGAGAAGGAAGATGCGTTACATGCTGATCGTGAGCGCCCTTCTCCCCTCGCGGGAGAAGGTGGCGCCGCAAAGCGGCGTCGGATGAGGGGGTTGTCATGGACCGCGCTCACTCCTCCCCATCCGCAAACAGCCCTGCTTGCGGGCCTTCATGCCGAGGCTCGGCCAATCCCATGTGGCGGAAAGCGTTGGCGGTCAGCACGCGCCCGCGCGGGGTGCGTTGCAGAAAGCCCTGCTGCAGAAGGTAGGGCTCGATAATATCCTCAATCGCGTCGCGCGGCTCCGAGAGCGCGGCGGCGATGGTCTCGATGCCGACCGGCCCGCCGCCGAAGTTTTCCGCGATCATCGACAGATAGCGCCGGTCCATCTGGTCAAGCCCGATGGCGTCCACGTCCAGCAGCGACAAAGCGCGGTCCGCCACAACGCGGGTGACTTGCGGCTCTTTATCGACGATGGCGAAATCGCGCACGCGGCGCAGCAGGCGACCGGCGATGCGGGGAGTTCCGCGTGCACGTTTGGCGATTTCATTGGCGCCGTCTTCCGACATCGGCAGGCCCAGCACGCGGGCGCCGCGCGCCACGATGCTCTCCAGCTCCGGCACGGTGTAGAAATTCAGCCGGATGGGAATGCCGAACCGATCACGCAGCGGCGTCGTCAAAAGCCCTGCGCGCGTGGTGGCGCCCACCAGCGTGAACTTTGAAAGGTCGATCTTCACCGAGCGCGCTGCGGGGCCTTCGCCGATGATGAGATCGAGCTGGAAATCCTCCATCGCCGGATAAAGAATTTCCTCCACCGCCGGGCTGAGGCGATGGATCTCGTCGATGAAAAGCACGTCGCGCTCTTCAAGGTTTGTGAGTTGCGCCGCAAGGTCCCCCGCTTTGGCGATCACCGGGCCGGACGTCGAACGAAAGTTGACGCCCAGCTCGCGCGCCAGAATTTGCGCAAGCGTGGTTTTGCCAAGCCCGGGCGGACCGACAAACAACACATGATCGAGCGCATCGCCGCGCGCTTTGGCCGCTTCAATGAAGACGCGCAGATTTTTACGCGCTGCTTCCTGACCCGTGAAATCGTCGAGCGACAGCGGGCGGATCGAGCCGTCGGGATCGTCCTCGCGCTTCTCGGGCGAGACGAGGCGGGTTGGCGGAAGGGTCATGACGGAACGATCATGCTGGAGAATGCCATCTTTTGGTGAGCCGCCAGCAGATCGCGGCGCTGGTTAAAGACAGTGCGAGCATAATCGCAATGTCCATGGAGAACTCCTCGAGCGATTGGTCGATGGAGAACTCCTCAAGCAATTGGATGTTTGAGCCCAGAAGCTTGGCGGCGATCACCGAAAGCGCAGTCGTCGCCAGAACCAGCGACAGGCTGAGGCGCGGGCGCCACAAGAACGGGATCATCAGGACGATGGCGCCCAGTGCAAGAGGGGCGCCGAAGAACATGGCGCCAAAGGTGAACATCGCCCACATTGCAAGAGCCATACTGGCGTCGACTGGAGCTGCGCCAAATGTTTCCGGCGCAACAAAAGTGACGACGGTTGTAATTGTGGCGCCGATGAAAGGGCCGATCACAAGCGCCGATAAAAGGCACAGGATGCGCACGAAGACGAGGGACGATAGCTTTGCATTCGCCCTCATTTCGCCAGCTCCTTCAGCCCCTGCCGGATCAACGCGCTGGTTTGCGCGCCCTCGCCAAGCTCGCGCACGCTAGCGGCGATGGCGGCGGCTGATTGCGGGCGCGCATAGCCCAAATTCACCAGCGCCGAGATCGCGTCGCGCACCGGGGCGGGGGCGCTGGCCTGCTCGTCGTCGCCCGCAAGCTGCGCGAGGGCGGGGTCGACATGGCCGAAAGCGGGCGCCTTGTCTTTCAGCTCCAGCACAATGCGCTGGGCGAGCTTGGGGCCGATGCCGGGTGTGCGCGCCACCATCGCCTTGTCCTGCATGGCGATGGCGGTCGCCAGATCGCCCGGCGGCAGCAGCCCAAGGATCGCCAGCGCCACTTTGGAGCCGACCCCCTGCACGGTTTGCAGCAGCCGAAACCAGTCGCGCTCGGCATTTGACAAGAACCCAAACAGCCGGATCGCGTCCTCGCGCACCTGCGTCTCGATGGCCAGAGCCGCAGCCTCGCCAACGCGGGGCAGCTTTTGCAGCGTACGCGTGGAGCATTGCACCACATAGCCGACGCCGTTCACGTCAAGAATGACGAAATCGTCGCCATAGCTGTCGATCACGCCCTTGAGCTTGCCAATCATGATGCGCCCGAATCGTTGTTGCGCTGCGATCTTATCATGGGAGCCTCAATCTGGACCGCGCGCGGTCCAGATTGAGCTACCTCGCCCGTATCCCCCGATGTTGCGCATGGCAGATCGCTATCGCCAAAGCGTCGGCGGCGTCCGGCGTCCTAACGTCGGATTTGGGCAGCAGCACGCGGATCATCATCGCGATTTGCGTTTTTTCCGCATGACCGGAGCCCACAACGGTTTTCTTGACGAGGTTGGCGGAATATTCGGCGACCGGCAGGCCAGCCAGCGCGGGCGTGAGCAAGGCGATGCCGCGCGCCTGGCCCAGTTTCAGCGCCGATTGCGGATCGCGATTGACGAACGTTTCCTCCACGGCGGCCTCAACCGGCATGTGGGCGTGGATGATTGCGCTGAGGCCCTCGTGCAATTGGCGCAGGCGGTCGGCGAGCGATAAGGCGGCGTCCGATTTCACCACGCCGCAGGCGATGAACGACAGGTTCGAGCCATGCGATTCAATGATGCCCCAGCCCATGTTTCGAAGGCCAGGATCAATTCCCAAAATACGAATCGGCGACTTGAGCATATGATGAGCTTATCATTTGCGCAGGCTCGCTCACAGGCTCGCGCGGGCGCATATCCGGAGTTTGTCGGTGGAGCACAGTTTTGACGCCTTCGTAGCAGAGGCGTGGGCGCTTTTGTTGCAGCCAACCACGTGGTTCGTGGGGGCGGTCGTGCTTGTGTCGGGCGTGGTGCGCGGGTTTTCGGGCTTTGGCGGCGCGCTGATTTTCATTCCGCTGACGGCGGCGGTTTTGGGGCCGCGCAAGGCGGTGGCGGTGTTCTACCTGTTCGATCTCGTGAGCGCGACGCCCTACGGCTATACGTATTTTCCCAAATGCCGCTGGAAGGAAGTGCTGCCGATGCTGGTGGGCGCCATCGCCACCGTGCCGCTGGGCGCCTATCTTTTGAAATATACGGACCCGTTGACGCTGCGCTGGATCATGGCTGGCGTCGTGCTGAGCATGCTGGCGCTGCTGGTGACGGGCTGGCGCTACAAGCGCGAGCCAACTGCCCCGGTGTCGTTCGGGCTTGGGCTGATTGCGGGCGTCTCGGGTGGGGCGACCGGCGTTTCGGGGCCGGTGGTGATCGCCTATTGGCTATCGAGCACGGCGGCGGCCAGCGTGATCCGCGCCAACATCATGTCGTTTTACGCGGTCACCTCTACAACCACCGATATCGTGTTCTTCTTCAACGGCCTGTTCACATGGGACGTGCTGGTCTATGCGCTGCTCGCCTGGCCTTTGTATATGATCGGGCTGGCGGTCGGCGCGCGTGTGTTCAAGGGCACGAACGACAGGCAATATCGCATCTCCGCCTATGTGCTGATCGGCGTCTCGGCGCTCATCAGCCTGCCGTTGTTTGACGCCTTCATACGCTAGGAATTTGCCTCATGCTGCTTCCCATCCATGTGCTCTTCATCGTCATGGCCATCGGCATTGTCGCCTGGCCTGTGGCCAAGCATTTGAACATCATCGAGACCACTCAGCAGACGGATCTGATGGTCGTGGTCGTGCTGATCCTCGCCTATCTGGCCTACAAGAGCTGGTGGGAGAAGCAGCAGCAGAAGTGAGCGCGCTATTAAGCGTAAAATTATTGTGATTTAATTATTCTATCTTCTGTATTTTGTGAATTGATCCTCATCCCCGGATCACGTACGTAAATTTCGACGTACAGAAAAGGGGTTCGCATGTCTGTCGCTCCGGGAGATCGCGCGGCGCAGGCTGCCGCGCTTAATCAGGCCTTTACCGCTCTCGATCCCGCAGCCCGGCTGGCGGCGCTGCGCGAGGCGAGCGCGGGACGGATCGTGTTCACGTCGAGCTTTGGAATCGAGGATCAGGCGCTCACTCACCTGATCGCCCAAAGCGGCCTCGACATCGAAATCGTGACGCTCGACACGGGCCGGATGTTTCCGCAGACCTACGACGTGTGGGCCACCGCCGAGCAGCGCTACGGCTTGAAGATCAGGGCGTTCTCTCCCGCGCGCGCGGCGCTGGAGGCATGGGTGGCGGAGCACGGGATCAACGGCTTTCGCGAGACGACCGACAAGCGCCATGGCTGCTGCGCATTACGTAAACTGGAGCCGCTGTCACGCGCGCTGGAAGGCGCGCAGGTCTGGATCACGGGGCTTCGCGCCGATCAATCGCAGAACCGGGCTGATATGGATTACGTCAGTTTTGACGCGGCGCGCGGGCTAATCAAAGCAAATCCGCTGCTTGACTGGACCCGGGCGCAAGTTGTGGATTTCACAATCGCCAACGACATTCCCGTCAATGCGCTGCATGGCCACGGCTTCCCCTCCATCGGCTGGGCCCCTTGCACCCGCGCGATTGCGCCGGGCGAGGACGAGCGCGCCGGGCGCTGGTGGTGGGAGGCGAGCAATAAGGAATGCGGGCTGCATGTGGGCGAGGACGGCAGCCTCGTGCGCGCTTCAAGCGATCAGGCGACTTCACCATGAGTAATCTCACCCATCTGCAAAAGCTTGAAGCTGAAAGTATCCACATCCTGCGCGAGGTGGTCGCCACCTGCGAGAAGCCGGTGATGCTCTATTCCATCGGCAAGGATTCGACCGTACTGCTGCATCTGGCGATGAAGGCGTTTTATCCCGCCAAACCGCCGTTTCCGCTGCTGCACGTGGACACGACATGGAAATTTCGCGAGATGATCGCGTTTCGCGACGAGGCCGCGCGCAGGCTTGGCATCGACCTTATCGTGCACATCAATCAGGAGGGCGTGCAGGCGGGCGTGAACCCGTTTGCGTCCGGCTCGCGCGTGCATACCGACGTGATGAAGACGGAAGGCCTGAAACAGGCGCTCGACAAATATGGCTTTGACGCCGCGTTCGGCGGCGCGCGTCGCGACGAGGAAAAATCGCGCGCCAAGGAGCGCGTGTTTTCGCTACGCTCCGCCCAGCATCGCTGGGATCCTAAAGGCCAGCGTCCCGAGCCGTGGCGGCTTTAAAATACGCGCAAAAAATCGGGCGAAAGTTTTCGCGTATTTCCGCTGTCCAACTGGACGGAGGCTGACGTGTGGGATTACGTCGCGCTGAAGAATATCCCTGTCGTGCCGCTGTATTTTGCAGCGCCCCGTCCCGTGGTCGAGCGCGACGGCGCGCTGATTATGGTTGATGACGGGCGCATGCAATTGCGCGACGGCGAGAGCTTGCAAACGCGCATGGTGCGGTTTCGCACGCTTGGCTGCTATCCGCTGACCGGCGCGCTGGAGAGCGAGGCGACGAACCTTGAGGAGATCATCGCGGAGATGCGTGAGTCTCGTGTTTCCGAGCGTCAGGGCCGCGTCATCGATCATGACGGCTCGGCCTCGATGGAGCTTAAAAAACAGGAAGGTTATTTCTGATGAATGCTCCTGTTCTGGCTCATGCAATTGAAAACGAAATCGCAAAACCCCATTCGCTGCTGCGCTTTCTCACCTGCGGCTCGGTGGACGATGGCAAGTCGACGTTGATCGGGCGTCTGCTTTACGAATGCGGCGCCGTGTTCGACGACCAGCTTGGCGCGCTTGACCGCGATTCCAAAAAATTCGGCACGCAGGGCGATAATCTTGATCTTGCTTTGCTGGTGGATGGCCTGTCGGCGGAGCGCGAACAGGGCATCACGATTGACGTCGCCTATCGTTATTTTGCAACGCAGAAGCGCTCGTTCATCGTCGCCGATACGCTCGGCCATGAGCAATACACGCGCAATATGGCGACCGGCGCCTCGACTGCGGACGTTGCTATTTTGCTGGTGGATGCGCGCAAGGGCGTGCTGACGCAAACCCGCCGCCATGCCTTCATCGTCTCGATGCTGCGCGTGCGCCATGTGGTGCTGGCGGTCAACAAGATGGATATGGTCGGGTTCGACCGGGCAGTTTTCGACAACATCGTGCGCGAGTTCACAATAGCCGCCAAAAGCCTCGATCTGGCCGCAGTCACCGCCATCCCCGTCTCGGCGC
>CAMCMI010000112.1 GCA_945875875.1 Rhizobium sp. Q54 | reverse complement strand
GGCCTCGCTGTTCTGTCGCTGATCCCCATCGCCATCAGCGCGCCGCTGTTCTCGCGCTATAGTCTGCCGGGCTTTGTGATCTTCGTGGGCGCGCTCTTGTGTCTCTCGGCGGCCGTCGTCATTCGCGTGTGGTCCGTGCTGCATGTGGGCGGGCGCAAGGGCCGCGAGCTGGTGACGAGCGGGCCTTACGCTTTGGTGCGCAATCCGCTTTATGTTGGGACGCTGTTCGGCGCCTTTGGCGTGGGGCTTGCGTTTGGCTCTGTTACGCTGGCTGCGCTGCTGGCCGTGCTAACCTTCCTTGTATTTGACTGGATCATCAAAATCGAAGAGCGCCGCCTGCGCGCAGAGTTTGGCGCCGCAACGTTCGACGCTTATCTCGCCTCCATCCATCGCTGGATTCCGAAGCTGCAAAAACTGCCCGCAATGGGCCGTATGGAAACTGACGGCGGGGTGGTCGTGCGCACTATGGTGCAGGCGTTGATGTTCTTTTTGGCGCTGGCCGCAAGCCACGGGTTAGAGGCGCTGCGCGTTGCAGGCTGGTTTGCGCCGCTGATCTATCTGCCCTGATTCATTGCGGCGGCGAGACGTTGTGCTCTTTCAGCACACGACCGCTTGCATCCACCTCCTGCAGGCGCACGTCATAGCCCCACAGCGTCGCGATGTGGCGCAACACGCTGCGCGCTTCTTTCTCCGCCAGCAGGCCGCCATCCTGCACCTTATGGTGAATAATCAACCTCCGGTCGCCAGCAAGATCGACCGCCGCCACTTCGATCTGCGGGTCCGCATGGCCCAGATCGTAGGAGCGCGCGAGGCCTGAGCGAATGCGCCCGTAGCCGCGCTCGTTATGGATCGCCTCCACCAGAAGCGTGGGCTCGCCAGGATCGTCGAGCAGGTTGAACAAGCGGAAATCGCGCATCACTTTTGGCGACAGATATTGCAGCACGAAACTCTCGTCGCGGAAGTTCGCCCATATGTCGCGCAGCGCGCCCATGGGGTCGCCACAGCCTGCAATGTCGGGCAACCAGATGCGATCTTCCTCGTCTGGAGCCAGACACGCGCGCTCAAGATCACGCATCATCGCAAAGCCGAGGGCATAAGGATTGAGCCCTCCGTAATGGCCTGAATCAAATGCAGGCTGCATGATGACGTTTGTGTGCGAGGTGAGAAATTCGAGGAATGCGCCGTCGCTGATCTGCCCGCGCTCGTGCAGCTTGTTGAGGACCGTGTAATGGACGAACGTCGCCGTGCCCTCGTTCATGACTTTGGTGAGGCGCTGCGGATAAAAATATTGCGCCATCAAGCGCACGATCCGCAATAATTCGCGCTGCCATGAGGGAAGTTTTGGCGCGTTCTTCTCCAAAAAATAAAGCACGTTCTCCTGCGGTAATTCCAGCAGCTTGCGCACAAGCGTCTCATCGGGCGCCTTTGCTGGAGCCGCAGCGCCGCGCGGCAATGTGCGCCACAATTCGTTGTGAATTTTCTCCGCATGCATGCGCCGCTCGCGCAAGCGCGCTTCTTCCGTTTTCAAATCGGGCCTACGACGGCGCGGCGATGAATTGACGCCCTGCCCCATCAACGCATGCGCGGCGTCCAGCACATTCTCAACGGCGGCCACGCCATGGCGGTCTTCGCAACTTGCTATGAAATTACGCGCAAACACCAGATAATCAAGAATTCCTGCGGGGTCGGTGAAATCACGGAACGTATAATTATTGCGAAAGAAATGATTATGCCCAAACGCCGCATGCGCAATGACGAGCGTCTGCATCGCCATCGTATTGCCTTCCATCACATACGAAATACACGGGCTGGAATTGATGACGATTTCATAGGCCAGCCCCGACATGCCTTTGCGATAGTGCATTTCGTGTTGCACAAAGCGTTTGCCGTGCGACCAGTGCGGATAATAAATCGGCATGCCAGTCGCCGCATAGGCGTCCAGCATTTGCTCGGCGGTGATGACTTCAATTTGATTGGGATAAATCTCCAATCCCATTTCGCCGCACGCGATCTTTTCGATCTCATCGTGCACGCGTTGAATCGTACTAAAGCTCCAGTCTGAATCGTCAAACAGAAGCGCATTCATGATGACGCCTCCGCATCGGCGCGGAAGAGATCGCGGAAGACGGGGAAGATTTCCTGCCGCGTCGAAACCCGCCGCATCGCGGGTTGATCGTCCCCAAGGTTCTCGTAGATTTTCCACAGCGGGGACATGCTTGCTTCATGGTCCGGCTCGGCCACTTCGATGTAGGCAAAATATTGGCAGATCGGCAGGATCTCGTCCCGCAACAGACTGATCGCCTGCATGTTGTCGCCGCGCTCGTTGTCGCCGTCAGAGGCCTGCGCAGCATAGATATTCCATGAGTCAAGCGGATAGCGTTCCGCCGCGATGCGCGCCATCTCGGCAAGCGCAGTGGACACGCGCGTGCCGCCTGTTTCGCGACTGTGGAAGAACGTCTCCTCGTCCACCTCTTTGGCCTCGTCCGTGTGGCGAATGAACACCACCTCCACCTGTTCGTAGCGGCGATTCAAGAACACATAGAGCAACATGAAAAAGCGTTTCGCGATGTCCTTCATGTGTTCCGTCATCGAACCCGACACGTCCATCAGGCAGAACATAACCGCCTGCGCCACAGGGCGCGGATTGACCTCAAAACGGCGAAAGCGAATGTCGATGGGATCGATATAAGGAATGGCGCGCGTGCGCGTGCGTAAGCCCTCGAGCTGCAAACGCATTGCGGCGCAGGCCTGTTCGTCGCCGCGCGCTTGCGCAGCGTCAAGCGCTGCCTCAAGCTCGATGATTTCACTTGAGCGCGGACGATTAAGCGCGGTGCGCCGCGCCAGCGCATTGCGCATCGTGCGCAGCACCGCAAGATTTGCAGGCGAGCCAGTGGACGAATAACCAGCCCGGCGCACGCCGTCAGCTTTCATCGCCGCTAATTTACGACGCTCAAGCCGCGGCAATTCCAAATCTTCAAGAAAGAAATCGAGAAATTCAGACGCTGATAATACAATGCTGAATTGATCTTCGCCTTCCCCTTGCCCGGCTAGCGAGCCGCCAGCGCTAGCGCCTCCGGTGGAGCGCGGCAGACGGTCGCCTTCCAGAAACTCCTTGTTGCCAGGCAGAACATGTTGCGCCCTGCCCGCCTGTCCGCGGTGAAAATGGGGCTCCTCGATGCCGCTTGCTGGCACAACCACAATGCCGCCGCCGTCGAGCTCGCGAATGCCGCGCTCAACGGAAGCGTCGCGCACCGCTTTACGAACGATGCTGCGCGCACGACGCAAGAAGCGCTGGCGGTTTGGCAGGCTCTTGCCTGCCGGATTGAGCCGCTTGTCGATGAGCTGCATGGCGGCGCCCTCTTCGCGTCAGGCCGATTGCCGCACGCGCATGTACCATTCCACAAGCCGCCGCACCTGCCGCTCGGTATAGCCGCGCTCAGTCATGCGAGAGACGAAATCGGCGTGTTTCTTTTCGGCCTCATTGTCCTTCTTTGACCCAAAGCTGATGACGGGCAAAAGATCCTCGACCTGACTAAACATCCGCCGCTCAATCACTTCTCGAATTTTTTGATAGCTCGTCCACGGCGGATTGCGGCCTGCATTTGCGGCGCGCGACCGCAGCGCAAACCTCACCACCTCATTACGAAAATCGCGTGGATTGGCGATGCCCGCGGGCTTTTCCACCTTCGATAATTCCTGATTCAACAATTCGCGAGCAAGCATCTGCCCGGTGTCAGGATCTTTGAAATCCTGATCCTCAACCCATGCGTCAGCGTAGTCGACATAACGGTCGAACAGGTTCTGTCCGTAATCGTGATAGGATTCCAAATAAGCTTTCTGGATTTCATGGCCGATGAATTCAGCGTAACGCGGCGCCAGATCGCCCTTGATATATTCAAGCAAACGCTTCTCGGTATCAGCGGGAAATTGCTCGCGGCGAATTGCCTGCTCAAGCACATACATCAAATGCACAGGGTCGGCGGCAATCTCAACCGCGTCATGATTGAACGTGGCCGCCAGCACTTTGAAGGCAAAGCGCGTCGATACGCCGTCCATGCCCTCGTCCGGCCCTGCGACGTCGCGATATTCCTGCAGGCTGCGGGCGCGCGGATCGGTCTCGCGCAGGCTCTCGCCATCGTAAACACGCAGTTTGGAGAAGATAGTCGAGTTCTCATGCGGCTTCAGCCGCGACATCACTGAGAACCGCGCCATCAATTCCAGCGTAGCGGGCGCGCACGGCGCCTCGGCAAGCTCTGACGTGCGGATCAGCTTTTCATAAATCCGCTGCTCTTCAGTAGAGCGCAGGCAATACGGCACTTTGATGAGATAGATGCGGTCAATGAAAGCTTCGTTGTTTTTGTTAGCTTTGAAACTCTGCCATTCCGCCTCATTGGAATGGGCAAGGATCACGCCAGAGAACGGGATGGAGCCTATATTTTCAGTGCCAATATAATTAGCTTCCTGCGTCGCTGTCAGCAGCGGATGCAGCATCTTGATCGGCGCCTTGAACATCTCGACAAATTCAAGAATGCCCTGATTGGCGCGGTTTAATCCGCCGGAATAGGAATAGGCGTCGGGATCGTTTTGCGCGAGAGATTCAAGCTTTCGAATATCCACCTTGCCTACAAGCGAAGAAATATCCTGGTTATTTTCATCGCCCGGCTCGGTCTTGGCCACCGCAATCTGGCGCAGCCTTGAAGGCGATAATTTGACGACGCTAAACTTCGACAGATCGCCCTTGAACTCATCCAGCCGCTTCAGGCACCACGGGCTCATCAATCCACTCAAGCGCCGACGCGGAACGCCATATTTTTTTTCAATCTCGTCGCCCTGAATCAGCGGATCAAATAAACACAGCGGGCTTTCAAACACCGGGCTGATCTGATCGCCAGCTTTCAGCACATAGATCGGCTTGACCTCCATCAGCGCCTTGAGCCGCTCCGCCAATGACGACTTGCCGCCGCCCACCGGGCCCAGCAGATAGAGGATCTGCTTGCGCTCTTCGAGCCCCTGCGCCGCATGTCGAAAGAACGAGACGATGCGCTCGACCGTTTCCTCCATGCCGTAGAATTCGGAAAAAGCCGGATACGAGCGAATGGTGCGGTTCATGAAAATCCGCCCGAGACGCGGATCCTTGGCAGTGTCGATCACGACAGGCTCGCCGATGGCCGAGAGAAGTCTCTCATGGGCTCCGGAATAGCAATCGGGATCGACGCGGCACTCTTCGAAATATTCCATCAACGACATTTCCGACGTCTTGCGGCGGTCGTAATCGTTGGAATAGCGGGTGAGGAGATCGGAGGTCGGCGTCATGATTCCCCTTTCACGTTGCACGGGACAGGAGCGCGCGAAAATCGCAGGCTTGCTAGGCTCTGGTCAGAACGCGACAGAAACACCAAAGTTTCCCCCATCTGAGCAAAACGTCGCCAGGCGTCGGACGTTCAGCAAATAAACTGGAATCTGGAGGTCCGGACTGCACGGGGGAAGCGCAGCGAACGCGCGACGAATCGCCGAATATCAGAAAATTGAGCTCAGGAGCCGCTCGCCAAAAGGCGTACGCGATAAAACGTACAGGCCAACCGCGATCACGACAATTGCAAACACATTCTCAAGAGCGCCGGCGCGCACGGACAGCTTGGCCGCCGCCTTTGCGCCAAACCAGCCGCCCAGAGCGCCGCCCGCAACGAACAGCATCGCCACCGGCCAGTTGACGAGCCCAGACACCGCATAATTGGCCGCAGTGGCTGCGCCAAAGCCCGCAACTGCGATCAGCGATGTGCCAACAGCAAACAGCGTCGGCATTCCGCTCGCCCAGATCAGCCCCGGCACGATCAGGAAACCGCCGCCGATGCCAAAAAAGCCTGACAAGCTGCCCGCGCCGAACCCGACAACGCTAATGGGCGCCGCATTGGCGCGCGACAAACGCACCGCAGGCTTGCCCAAATGCGCCTTGCGCGCCAGCGTCAACACGCCAATCGCAACCATCAGGCCCGAGAACGCAGCGATCAGCGCCTGGCCGTCGATCGCCTTGCCCAGACCCGAACCGCCCCAAGCGCCGAGAATACCCGCGCCAGCAAACAGCAATCCGCATGGCCATTTCACATTGCCCTTGCGCGCATGCGTGACGAGATTGACCAGTGCGTTCAGCGCTACCGCAACCGCGCTCGTGCCAATCGCTACGTGCGGACTGGCCACCCCGACGACGTAAAGCAGCAACGGCGTCGCCAGAATGGACCCGCCACCGCCCACCATTCCAAGGCTGAAGCCGACGAGCGATCCAGCCGCAAGACTGAGCGCAGCTTGAACAGCGCTGATGTCCAGCGCCAAAAACTCGAGGCCTGCGCCCATTCTCAGCTCTCCTTCAGGGCTTCACGCTGCTTTCGCAGCACGATTCCAGGGCGCCAGCATCAACACGCGCGCCATACCGCAGAACCCGGTGACGCCGGCAAAGATCAACCCGGCGCCAACGAAAAAAGGAATCGCGAAGAACCAGGGCGAGACGAGCAGGCCAAGCAGCGTGCCCAGCAGCCCAAACGATCCGGCGCCGATCTGCACTTGCCGCGACATCTCCATCGGCTGGCTGCGATCAATCACGACCGGAACGCCAACCTTCTTCAACGCGTCCAGCCCGCCCTCGACGATATAGGCCTCACAGCCCTCGCCCAGCTTGGCGGACAATTGCGCTGCATTGGCCGACGTGCGCGCGCCGCTGCGGCAGTGAAACAGGATAGGCTGTCCCGCTTCAACGTTCAGCTCGGTCTGGTCCAGCTTCGAGAGCGGCAAATGCCGCGCTGCGGGCAAATGCTCGCGCGCACGCTCCTCGCTTTCGCGAACATCGACAAGAACGGCGCCCTGCTCAATGAGACTCTTGGCGCGTTCGGGACTTATCTTGGTCAGCATGTTTGTCATGGGATGGACCTCTTGTGTGAACCGGATTGAATTAGATATTGCTAATTTAGATTATTCCACCATATTTGCAATACCTGTCCGCAGAAAAAGCGCGGCGTCTATCAAAAGCAAAGGAGCTGGCCATGTCGGGGATTTCGGGATCAAGCCTTTCAAGCCAAATGCAAATCCAGGCGTTTTTTGACGAACCTACGAACACGGTGAGCTATCTGATCTCCGATCTGGCGACGAAGAAGGCCGCAATCATCGACCCCGTGCTCGATTATGATCACAATTCGGGGACTGTCGACACCCGCTCGGTCGAAGCCGCGCTGAAGGCGGCAGAGGAAAAGGGCCTGCAAATTGAATGGGCTCTGGAGACGCACGCCCACGCCGATCACCTTTCGGCGGCGCCCTTCATCAAAGCCCGCACCGGCGCCAAAATCGGCATCGGCGAGCACATCAAGGACGTACAGCGCATCTTCCGTCCCATCTTCAACGCGCAGGACCTGAAGACGGACGGCAGCGATTTCGATCATCTTTTCAAGGATGGCGAGCGCTTCCAAATCGGCTCGCTGGAGGCGGAGGTTCTCTATACGCCCGGCCATACGCCTGCCGACATAGCCTACAAGATCAACGATGCTGTCTTCGTCGGCGATACTTTGTTCATGCCCGATTACGGGACTGCACGCGCAGACTTCCCCGGCGGCGACGCCCACCAGCTCTTTCGATCTATCAAAAAGCTGATGGATTTGCCGCCCGCAACGCGCCTTTTCATGTGCCATGATTACAAGGCGCCGGGTCGCGATACCTATAAATGGGAGACGACTGTCGCCGAACAACGCAGCGCAAACGTGCACGCGCGCGAAGGCATAAGCGAAGACGAATTTGTCGCCATGCGCGCAGCCCGCGATGAGACGCTGGCAGCGCCCAGGTTGCTGCTGCCGTCCATTCAGGTGAACATTCGCGCTGGCAAATTCCCGCCAGCCGAAGCTAACGGCGTGCGCTATCTCACGATTCCGGTGCGTCTCAAGCCGGGCGTTGAGGGTTTGAGCTGAGCTTTGCGGCAGTTTCCTCGTTCATCGCGTAAATGTCGCCGGAATTAGCTTCCGGCGGCAACGCGGCCAGCCAATCCAGCAGCGCATCTTCACCTACCGGCGCTACAAACGCGAAAACATGCGTCTCGCCGATCACGGCCTGAAACGATTTGAAACCTAAAGCTGCACAAAGCCCGACGCCTTGAGCTGCGACATCGCGCTGAATGGTGGTGAATTCAAATGAGAGCGAGGGCGGCGCCTTTGCCAAGCCTGCGAGCACGTCGGTCTCGAACCCCTCGACGTCAATTTTTATGAAAGATGGAGAACCATAGTCGCGCATCAGAGCGTCAAGGCTGGTCAGCGGACTCTCAATGGTCCGGTCCCATTTTTGCCCTTCCCAGCCGACCGAACCCGCAGCGGCGTCGATAAACGCGGACGAGGCGGTGGAGACGATGGGATTGGCTGAATTTACCTGCAATTTGATCGTGCCCTCGCTGCGCCCGCACGCTGCGCGCACGATTTTGGCGCGTGGCCGCCAGCCATAGAGCGCCCGCAAAAATCCAGCCGCCGCCGGTTGCGGTTCCACTGCGACGACGCGGGCGCCCAGACGCAGGAAGCTTGCTGTGCGGTGCCCGATATGGGCGCCAACGTCGAACACGAGATCGCCAGGCTTTACGAACAAGCGATAAAGCTCGTCCATCCGCCGGTCATGCTCGGGATTGCTGTGATAAATGCGCCATGAGCGCAAAAGCGCACGCAAATCATTGAGAAGCATCGTCGCGCGACCACATGAGAGGAGAGAGAGGCCAAAAAAAACCCGCCTCCGGAAAACCGGAGACGGATTTGTTATAGCGACAAGCTCAAAACGTTCCAGTCAGAGCTTTCATAAAGAGGCGTTATCCGTATTTTGCAGGCCTGGCGACGACCTACTCTCCCAGGTCTTGAGACATAGTACCATTGGCGCTGGAGCGTTTGACGGCCGAGTTCGGGATGGGATCGGGTCTGGGCGCTCCGCCTAAGCCACCAGGCCGGCGA
>CAMCMI010000111.1 GCA_945875875.1 Rhizobium sp. Q54 | reverse complement strand
AGCGTTCTGTTCATGTCGTCGAGCGTGCGGCGGGCGTCCGAGGCCAAAGCTTCGTATTGGCGCAGGCCAGAACCGGTGAACTTGGTCACGCCGGCGGAGATTTCCTTCGTGCGCGCGTCGATATTGTCGGCCAGCTTGCGGAACGAGCGCGCGGCCTGCGCGATTTCGGCGATTGTGGAGTTCTCGCCCGAGCCCAGCGCGCCATCAAGCGAGGCCATCAGCTTGTCAAACCTGCCCGCAGATTCGTTTAGCTGCTTCACAAGACCGTCCGCATTGGCGACCAGCGAACGCACATTGTCCGCGTCCACAGCTTTTGAGATCGCCTCGACGTTGCGCACGGTGCGGCCAATCGATTCGGCATTGTCGCTGATGAGCTTGTCGATGGTCTCCAGCGCGGTTTCGGTGCGTCCCGCCAGTCGCTGGAGCGTTTCAAGAATATTTTGGTAATCGGAGCGATCAGCCACAATCACGGCGATCTTGCCATCAACGCCGCGAAGCGGCTGCGAATCATATGTGCCGCCGTCCAGCGCGATGGAGGCGACGCCGGTGAGGCCCTGATATTCGAGCCGCGCCCGCGTATTCAGCTTCACCGGCGCAGTCTCGCTGACTTCGATGATAGCGTAAACGTTGGCCGGATTATCGGGCGCAAGCTCGATCTCCTTGACTTCGCCCACGCGCACGCCGTTGAAAAGCACCTGCGCCCCACGGGAAAGTCCCGATACGGACGATGTGAACACGATTTGAATCTGGCGCACGCCCGTTGGGGCCCCGTGCGAAAACCAGAACACAAACATAAACGCCGCCGCGATAACCGCGAGGGTGAAGGCGCCTATCAATGCATAATTGGCTCTGGTTTCCATGGCGATCCGTTACGCGCAACTCAGGCGATGTTTATAACCCGCTGGCGGCGGATCAGCCAAACGCATACGGGCTTATGCACATTCTTCGTGGCCGCTTTAAGCTTGCGGGAGCGCCAATTGCCGGGCGCGCTGGCCGTGAAAATAGGCGCGCAGCCAGGGATGATCGGACGCCAGCATTTCTTCAATAGTCCCGGTCGCCACTATCTTGCCGTCCGCCAGCGCGGCGATGCGGTCGCAGATCGAGTACAGGCTGTCGAGATCGTGCGTGACCATGTAAACTGTGAGCCCCAGCGTTTTCTGGAGCGTGGCGATCAATTGGTCGAACTCGGCCGCGCCAATCGGGTCAAGCCCGGACGTGGGCTCGTCGAGAAACAGAATTTCAGGATCGAGCGACAAGGCGCGGGCGAGAGCGGCGCGTTTAATCATGCCGCCCGAAAGCTCGCTGGGGAATTTGTCAGCGGCGTCGCGCTTGAGGCCGACAAGTTCGAGCTTCAGCATCGCCAGTTCGTTCATCAGCGATTGCGATATCTGCAAATGCTCGCGCATCGGTAATTGAATGTTTTGCAGCACGGTGAGGCCGGAAAACAGCGCGCCTTGCTGAAACAATACGCCCCAGCGCCGCTCCAGCGAACGGCGCCGGGCGCCGCGCAGCTCGTCAAGGTTCTGGCCAAAGACCTCAATCGATCCGCCACGCTTGGGCACAAGGCCAAGGATCGCCCGCGTCAGCACCGATTTGCCGGTGCCCGAACCGCCGACAAAGCCCAGAACCTCGCCTCGCCGCACGTCGAGATCGAGCCCCTTCAACACCAGCTTTTGCCCAAAGCCCACGACCACATCGCGCACGCGGATCGCGATCTCGGGTTCGTCGGGTAGCGGAGGGATCTGGCTCATGTCAGTACTTGATCGCTGCAAAGAACATGGCGAACATGCCGTCGACCACGATCACCATGAAGATCGCCTTCACCACCGAGGCCGTGACCTGTCGGCCAAGCGATTCAGCCGAGCCCTGCACGCGAAAGCCCTCAAGGCAGGCGATGACGCCAATCACCAGCGCCATGAACGGCGCCTTGATGAGGCCGACGAGAAACGTGTTGAGGCCAATGGCGTTTTGCAATCGCGCCAGAAAGATCTCGGGCGATATCCCGCCATAGCCCCACGCCACCAGCAGGCCGCCGAACAGCGCGGAAAGGCCGGCCAAAAACGTCAGCAGCGGCAGGCTGATGAGCAGCGCGATCAGGCGCGGCGTCACCAGCACCTCCATGGGATCAAGCCCCATCACGCGCAGGGCGTCGATCTCCTCGCGCATTTTCATCGAGCCCAGCTCCGCCGTGATCGCCGAGCCCGTGCGTCCCGCCACCATGATCGAAGTCAGCAGCACCGCCAGTTCGCGCAGCACCAGAATGCCGATGAGATCGACGGCGAACGCCGCCGCGCCAAAGCGGCTGAGCTGGAACACGCCTTGCTGGGCGACGATGCAGCCCACAAGGAAATTAATCAGCGCGATAATGGGCAGCGCCCGAAATGCAAAATTCTCGACATGATACGTGATCGAGGTCGGCCGCAGGCGCGAGGGATGGCTCAGGGCGCGCAACAGCGAGGCGACGATTTCGCCCAGAAAACTCACCCCCGCCACGATGTCGCGTCCCGCCGAAACCAGCGTCTCGCCGATGTTGGCCAGCCAGTTCACAAGCGGCGAGCCGGGACGCGGCGCGCTGGCTTCAAAGCTGCGGTAATGGGCCTGATCGAGCAGGATCGCCTGACGCTCCGCCGCCCAGCGCACTTCCACCACCGCCCCGGCCTGAGCCAGCCGGGCGCGCGCCCGGTCGATCAGCCAGGCGCCCGCCGTGTCCAGCCCCGCCACGCCCGCAAGATCAATGAGGAGAGCGCCGCCATGGGCCGCAGCTTTGGCGCCGATACGCTCAAGATCGCCAGCCGCCGCCTCCATGGCGCCGCTGCGCTCCAGTGTCCACAAGCCGGTGAGCAGAAGGCGCGTTCCATCCGGCGACGACTCGCCCGATACGCGCGGCTCGTTCTGCTGGGGCGCTCCCGTGGCCGGCTCCTTTGGCTGAGGGGATGTCATCTGGTCTTACGCTGGCGCCGGGCGCCTGTCGAGGCGCGGACTAGCCAATTGCGCTTGAAACATAGCGGATGCGAGTTCGTTGTTCAGGCGTCAACATCTTTATGGAGACTACGGTCATGAGATCATTGCTTCCAGGCCTGTGGAGCGAGCGCGCGCTGGCTGATCCGTTTAGCGATATGCGCCGCGAACTCGACGCCATGTTCAACCGCTCCGGCAGGGGCTTGCCGAGTTTCGAAGTGGGCGCGACGATGCCCGCCGTAAACGTGGCCGAGACCGGGGATTCAGTCGAAATCACCGCTGAATTGCCCGGCGTCGACGAGAAGGACATTTCCGTCAGCGTAGATGGAAACCGGCTCATCATCTCGGGCGAGAAGAAAGCCGAGACGAAAAAAGATGACCAAAATTGGCACGTCGTGGAGCGCAGCTACGGATCGTTCCAGCGCGCCATCGCTTTGCCCTTCGAGCCCAGGACAGACGCCTGCGACGCCCAATTCGACAACGGCGTCCTGCGCCTGAAAATCACCAAGCCGCAGGCGACAAGCCAGGAAAGCCGCAAGGTCCAGATCAAGAGCGGCAAGCAAGGGCAGAAAACGATTGAGGGGGAAAAGCAGAAGCCGGAAAAACAGCAGCAGGGTGGAAAAGAAGAAAAAGCTGCCTGATCCCGGCAAACCCCTCATCCGTCACGCTGCGCGCGACACCTTCTCCCGCAAGGGGAGAAGGAAGAGCGCCGAACCTTCCTTCTCCCCTTGCGGGAGAAGGTGGCGTTTGCGTCAGCAAACGACGGATGAGGGGTTCTTCACCTTGGAACGACCCCTATTCCATCACAGCAGCTTTCAAAATGCACACCATAGTTGCGTGCGCAGGCGCGGCGGAAACGTTGCGGATGACGTGCGGGCGGTCGCAGCGATAGCGCAGCGTGTCGCCTGCGCGCGCTGTCTCGATTGCCCCCGCGACCTCCACCTCAAGCTCGCCGTCGAGCACTGAAAGGCATTCGACCGAGCCGCGCTGGTGGGGATCGGATTCCAGCACGCCGCCCGGTTCTGCGTGAAAATCATACCATTGCAGCCATTCCACCGTTTTGATCCAGCCGGTGATGGCGAGCCGACATTTGCCGTCGTCCGACATCAGGATCGGGGTGTCGCCGCGCGAGGATTTTTCGAGAAACGGCTCATCCTCAGCCGTTTGCAGCACGCGTTCCATCGAGATGTCGAGCGCCTGCGCAAGCCGCCAGATAGTGGCCAGCGTGGGGTTGGTCTCGTTGCGCTCAATCTGGCTGATAATGGATTTGGCGACGCCCGATTGTTCGGACAATTCGGAGAGCGACAGCGAATAGGACTTGCGCATCCGCTGGATCGTCTTGCCGAGCTGGCCGGAGAGCGCATGCGCCCCGGCCTCCATCGTCTTCGCCCTATCCTTGCCCTCGACGCCCATGAGCCACTTCCGCAATGCGCGCGGACCAGCGCCCGCAGCGTTTGCCATACTACCCGATTTTGTTTGGAATAAAGAACGGAAATTAACGCGGCCCGCGCCGCCGGCCGCGACTTTCCTGCCAGACGACGGCCAGCCCGGCGCAGATGACGATACTGGCGCCAAACAGCGTTTGCCCGGTCGGCACGTCGCTGAAGGCCAGATAGCCAATGGCAATCGCAAACAGCAGCGACGAATAATCGAACACCGCCAATATCGACGCGTCGGCGTAGCGATAGCCCTGCGTCATGAAAATTTGGCCGATTCCGCCCAGCAGGCCGATAGCGATCAGAGGCGCCCAGTCCATCAGGGAGGGCGTGGTCCAGGCTTGCGAGGCCATCAGCGAGGCCAGCGGCCAATTCGTCGGCCAGAAGACGGCGGCCGCCAGCACCGCACCGCTGGCGATGGTCGTGCTGCTCTGGAAATAAAACGTGATCGCGCCAGTGTCCTCAGTCTTGGTGAGGCGGCGCGTCTGCACCATCGCGATTGAGACGAGAAACGCGCCCGCCAAAGCCAGCCCCGCGCCCAGCGCTGAACGGGCGGGCGCATCAGGCGCGGGCGAGCCAAGATGCTCCCACAGCATCACCACAACGCCCGCAAAGCCCAAAGCCACCGCGCCCCAGCGCAGGCCGGTCATGGTCTCGCCCAGGAAATACGCCGCCATCAGCGTAATCATGAGCGGCGCGGCGTATCCCAAAGCAGTCGCGTCCGCCAGCGGCAGCAGCGCGTAGGACCCAAACATGCAAAACATGCTGCCGATGCCCGCCACCGAGCGCACCATATGGCCGCCAAATCTGCTGGTGCGCAGCGCGCGCGGAAAATCGCCGCGCATCACCAGCCAGATCATCACCGGAATCAACGCAAAGGCAGAGCGGAAGAACACAACTTCCGATACGCCATAAACGCTGTAGGCTTTGCCCAGAGCCAGCATCAGCGCGAAGAAGAAGGTTGCGGCGAGCTTCATCCCCACGCCCAGCAACACCGTGGACGGGACAAATGATCGCGTGAGGATGGGCACCATATCTGGCTAGAAGGCGCCGGGGAAGGCGCCGCCGTCGATCAGGAAGTTCTGCCCGGTCATGTAGCCCGCATGGGCGCTGGCCACGAAAGCACAGAGCTTGCCGAACTCGTCGGGCTGGCCAAAGCGTTTGGCCGGGATGCCCTGTTTGCGCTGGTCCTGAAGCTCGTCATAGGAAATGCCGCGCATTTTGGCTTGCGCCGTTCCAGCAGACCGCAGCCGGTCAGTCTCGAAGGGGCCGGGCAGGATATTGTTGATCGTCACGTTGGAGGCCGCCACGTCGCGCGCAACGCCCGACATGAAGGCCGTGAGACCAGCGCGGGCGCCCGACGACAGATCAAGCCCGATTAGCGGCATTTTCACGGTGCCGGACGTGATGTTGACGATGCGCCCGAAGCGCCGCTCCACCATGCCGTCGATCACCTTTTGCACCAGCAGGATCGGCGTCATCATGTTGGCGTCGAGACCCTTGATGAGATCGTCGCGCGAGAGCTGGCGGAAATCGCGCGGCGGCGGGCCGGAATTATTGTTCACGAGAATGTCGGGATCAGGACAAGTGGCCAGCAAAGCGGCGCGGCCTTCATCCGTGCCAACGTTAGCGGCGATGCCAATCACTCTGGCGCCGGTAGAATCGGCGATTTCGCGCGCGGTTTGCTCAACGCGGGCGGGGTCTATGCCGTTGACGATCACCTCGCAACCAGCTTCCGCCAACGCCTCTGCGCACGCGCGGCCAAGGCCCCGGCTCGATGCGCAAACAATCGCCTTGCGGCCTTTGATCCCGAGATCCATGTGCTGCTCCTGTCTTGTGAGCGCACCATACAGAGGCGCGCTCGCGGAGCAAATCGTCAGGCGAACAATTTAGCGCGCGTGGCTGCGTCCATCGCTTCAAGATGTGCAAAGGCCTTCGCGTCGATGGGGATCGGACCGGAGGAGTCACGCTGCCCGCGCGGCGCTGGCGGCGAAGACGCCCTGGGTGCGAGCGCAGGCGCCGGCGGCACGTAAGGATGCGCCGGGGCGCGGTCCGCCACGCGCGGCGCAATTGCTGCGGTTCTCGAAGAGCTGGCGACCGGCGCGATTGGAGCAGGCGAGCGAACTTCGGGTTTGCGCGCCTCAGGTTTGGAACCCGCCGCGTCGGCGAGGGGCTGCGTCGCCAGCAGAGCCTGTTCCAGCGTCTCAGCGAGCGAGCGGGCGGGCGATTGCGCGGCAGCTTTAGCCGCTGGCGCGATCATCGGCGCAGGCCGTGGCGCGGGAGTCGGCGCATCGAGCGCCCCGCTGGCGCGCAGGGCCGAAAGCACAGGCAAAGCCGCGCCCTGCCCGGCAGGCGCAAGAGCAGGAGCATGGACAGGAGCATGGACAGGAGCAGGCGCAGGCGCAGGCGCCGCGGTGGAAGGCGCTGACGGCGCAGAAATCGACGGCGTGAAGTTCGCGACGCCGGAGCGCACGGGCTGCGGCTGGCGCATCTCGGGCTGGCGAGTCTCTGGTTGGCGTGTCTGCGTTTGCCGGGTTTGTGCGTCCGCCGTCAGCATCCGCTCGATGCGCGTGAGCGTGGCGATAATGCGCTCGTTATCCCTGTTCTGGGCGCGGCGAACGTATTCATCCAGAAACCAGCGCCCGCGCGCAGTGCCAGCGACAGCCGCCTCAATCGAGGCGAATTCGTCGTGTGCGTCTTGAGGGTCTGTGGGCAGGCGTTGAGCGATGCTCATATCGATCATTCCGTATCGAAGCCGCGAATCAGCTTCACCCAGACTTTTTCAGCCTGCGCGACGGAATGCAACAAAGTTCAGCTCAAGATCAGCGTTTTGGGTTTTGCGGCCCCTCGCGCGGCGGCAGCGACAGTAAATAATCGGCGATAGCGAGCCGGTCGTCCCGGCTCAATTGCGCCATATTGCGAACCACGCTCGTCATCGAACCGCCAACGGAATCGCCTTCGAGCGTCATCCCCAGATCGAGCAATTGCTCGATATCGCCGCGCGTCCAGCCCTTCATGCCATGCGGCGTGATGTTGGGAACCCAGCCCTTCCCTTCAGGATCAGGCCCGCCAGCATGGCGCTGCGCGCCAATGATTCCGCCAAGCGCGTTTCGCGGCGAATGGCATTCGGCGCAATGACCCAAAACCTCGACGAGATAGCGCCCTCTGTTCCACGAGGCGGGCCTTCCCGAATCATCACGCAGCGGCGCGGGAACTGGCGCATAGAGCGCTTTCCAGACGCCAAGCGTGCGGCGAATGTTGAACGGGAATCCCAATTCATGATCGCGCGCTTTCCCCTCAACGGGTGGCATGGTGCGCAAAAACGCCATCAAATCACGCACGTCCTCAAGCTTGGCGCCCGAATAGCTGGCATAGGGAAAGGACGGGTAATAATGCGCGCCGTCCGGCGCGACCCCGGCCAGCATTGCATTGGCTAAATCGGCTGTGCGCCATCGTCCGATGCCATCATCGGGATGCGAGGAAATGTTGGGCGCGTAGAACGAGCCGAACGGCGATTTCAACTCCAGCCCGCCGCCCAGCACCAAACGATTATCCTGCCCCGGCGTGGCGTGGCACGAGGCGCAGCCGCCCGCATAAAACACGATGCGCCCGCGCTCAATATCACCGCCCTGCTCCAGCGCCGGATCGCCCGCCACGGCGCGACGCGGCGCCGTGAGCGCAAAAAAGGCCGCGAGGCCGAATGCGAAAAGAACCAGCGCCGCAACGACGAACTTGCGCATGAGAGCCTTTCTTGAAAGTGCCTGCGGCGCCCTTCCTTCTCCCCTTGCGGGAGAGGGAAGAAAGGCCCGTTAATGAGCACGGGATTCCTTCTCTCCTTGCGGGAGAAGGTGGCGTTTGCGTCAGCAAATGCCGGATGAGGGGTTCCTGAACGCTCGAAAGACACCCCTCATCCGTCGCGCTCCGCGCGCCACCTTCTCCCGCCTGCGGGAGAAGGGAAAAAGTCCTACCGCCGCGCGCGATAATCGCGGTGGCAATCGCCGCAGCCGCGCAGGATGTCGGGGTAGCTCGCCTTGAAGCTGGCCTCATCAATGATCTTGGTCAGGCCGCTGGCGGCGTCGGCCTCGAGCTTGGCGAGCTTGGCGTTAAAATCGGCCTTGTTCTCCCAGATTTTGGGAAGGGCGACAGTATCGCCGCCTGCTTTGGAATTGTCCGGATAGAGCGCGGGCGAAGCCTTGCCGGCGTCCTGCATCGCCTTCAGCGCGTTCTGCACCGCCGCCAGATTAAACGGCTGCTCGCCCTTGAGCATAGCGGCGGGCGCGCGGCCTGTGTCGCCAACCGCCTTCATCAGCGCTTTGCGCTGGGCTATCGGATCGTTCTGCGCGACGACGGCGCCGGCGCTGAACGCGAGGCCAAAACCAACAGCGCAGAGCGCCAAAATCGTGCGAGTTTTCTTCATTGCGTCACCATCTCCCCGGCTGCAAACGCAGCATGACCCAGAGCTTACAAAACTTTGCGCGCGCCGCAAACGGGCGCCACTCACATGCGCGCGAAAAACCGCTATTCGACAGGCTCGCCCGCACCTACCCAGTCCAGCATGCCGCCGCCAAAATGGGCGCGCACGTCCTCGCGGCCAAACTTTTGCGCCGCATCCAGCGCATCAATCGAGCGCCGACCCGAGCGACAATGCAGCACCAC
>CAMCMI010000110.1 GCA_945875875.1 Rhizobium sp. Q54 | reverse complement strand
GAATGCGGCGTTCGGCCTCACGCGGCCCGATCTCTATGATCGGATGATTGTCGCGGCGCGTAAAAAGGTTAGACTTGCGTGATCGCGATACATTCGGAGTTTTTCTGGTGAACTTGGCATCGTCCACCCTTCCTGTCGGCGCCTCCGGCGGCGCCCATCCGTCAGGGCGAGATCTTGTCGTGAGCAATCTCGTCCAAGCGGCGCGCGAGCCGTTTCGCGATAATGGAGACCGTGGCGGAGATCGCGGCACAGGCGCCGCCGTGATCACCCGCACGCGGACGCAGACTAAAAAGCCCAGCATGTATCGCGTGCTGCTTTTGAACGATGATTATACGCCGATGGAGTTCGTTATTTCGGTGGTGCGGCGCTATTTTAACAAGACTGCCGATGAAGCGACGCAGATCATGCTGCACGTTCACAACAATGGCGTTGGGGAATGCGGCGTTTTCACCTACGAGGTCGCCGAGACCAAAGTGACGCAAGTGATGGACTTCGCCCGCAAGCACCAGCATCCGCTGCAGTGCATCATGGAAAAGAAGTGACAGGAGCTCCCATGCCGACCTTTTCGCGCAATCTGGAACAGTCACTGCATCGGGCGCTCGCTGTCGCCAACGAGCGTCGGCACGAATACGCCACGCTGGAGCATCTTCTCTTCAGCCTGCTAGACGACGGCGACGCCGCCGCCGTGATGCGGGCGTGCTCGGTCGATCTCGATGCGCTGAAGAAAAGCCTCGTTGACTATATCGACAACGAGCTTGCGAATCTGGCCACCAATGGCCGCCATGACGAAGCCAAGCCCACCGCAGGCTTCCAGCGCGTCATTCAGCGCGCAGTCATCCACGTTCAATCGTCGGGACGCGAGGAAGTGACCGGCGCCAACGTGCTGATCGCGATTTTCGCCGAGCGCGAGAGCCACGCCGCCTATTTCCTGCAAGAGCAGGACATGACCCGCTATGACGCGGTCAATTACATCAGCCACGGCATCGCCAAGCGCCCCGGCGCCAGCGATTCGACCCGCAGCCCGCGAGGCGCCGAGGAAGATCAGGATCGTCCCGAATCCGCCCGCGAACGCCCCGAGGCGCCCGACGGCAAGAAGAAAGAGGGCGCCCTCGACGCCTATTGCGTCAACCTCAACAAGAAAGCACGCGACGGCCGCATTGATCCTCTGATTGGCCGCGAGTCCGAAGTGCAGCGCACGATTCAGGTGCTTTGCCGCAGGCAGAAGAACAATCCGCTGCTGGTCGGCGATCCCGGCGTCGGCAAGACCGCTATCGCAGAAGGCCTCGCGCGCAAGATCGTGCAGGGCGAAGTGCCGGAAGTTTTGGCGGAGGCCACGGTGTTTTCGCTCGACATGGGCTCGCTGCTGGCGGGCACCCGCTATCGCGGCGATTTCGAAGAGCGCCTGAAGCAAGTGATGAAGGAGATTGAGCAGCACAAGAACGCCGTGCTGTTCATCGATGAAATCCACACCGTTATCGGCGCCGGCGCCACCTCGGGTGGCGCGATGGATGCGTCGAATTTGCTCAAGCCCGCTCTGGCGCAAGGCACGCTGCGTTGCATCGGCTCGACCACCTACAAGGAATACCGTCAGTATTTCGAGAAAGATCGCGCGCTTGTCCGCCGCTTCCAGAAAATCGACGTCAATGAGCCGTCTATCCCGGACGCGATTGAAATCGTTAAGGGGCTGAAGCCCTATTTCGAAGAATTCCACAAAATCCGCTACACCAACGATGCGGTGAAGGCGGCGGTGGAATTGTCGGCGCGCTACATCCACGACCGCAAATTGCCCGATAAGGCGATTGACGTGATCGACGAGACGGGCGCCAGCCAGATGTTGCTGCCCGAGGCCAAGCGCAAGAAGACCATCGGCATCAAGGAGATTGAGGCGACCATCGCAACGATGGCGCGCATTCCCCCCAAGACCGTCTCCAAAGACGACGCCGAAGTGTTGCAGCATCTCGACACGACGCTGCGCCGCGTGGTCTACGGCCAGGACGCCGCTATCGGCGCGCTTTCGTCAGCCATCAAGCTGGCGCGCGCGGGCCTGCGCGACGGCGAAAAGCCCATCGGCAGCTATCTGTTCTCCGGCCCCACCGGCGTCGGCAAGACGGAGGTCGCGCGCCAGCTCGCCAAATCGCTTGGCGTCGAACTCGTGCGCTTCGACATGTCGGAATATATGGAGCGGCACACGGTTTCGCGCCTCATCGGCGCGCCTCCCGGTTATGTCGGCTTCGATCAGGGCGGCCTGTTGACGGACGCCGTCGACCAGCATCCCCATAGCGTGTTGCTGCTTGATGAAATCGAGAAGGCGCATCCCGATCTCTACAACATCCTGTTGCAGATCATGGATCACGGCAAGCTGACCGATCATCACGGCAAGCAGGTCGATTTCCGCAATGTGATCCTCATCATGACGACGAACGCGGGCGCCGCCGACATGGCAAAGCCCGCCTTCGGCTTTGGCAAGACCAAGCGCGAGGGCGAGGATCTGGAAGCGATCAACCGGATGTTCTCGCCCGAATTCCGCAATCGCCTCGACGCCATCGTGCCGTTCGGCCACCTGCCGCAGGAGGTCATCCGTCAGGTCGTCGACAAGTTCATCGCGCAGCTTGAAATGCAGCTTGGCGACCGCAACGTGACGATTGAGCTCACCGACGAGGCGCGCTCGTGGCTGGTCGAAAACGGCTATGACGAAATGATGGGCGCGCGCCCGATGGCCCGCGTCATCCAGCAGCACATCAAAACGCCGCTGGCCGACGAAGTGCTGTTTGGTCGCCTTAAAGGCGGCGGCACGGTGCGCGTGGTGGTCGGTGAAGTGGAGGGCAAGCGCAAGCTCACCTTCATGTTCCCGGAAGGCCCCGCGCTGCCCAAGCCCGACAAGGAAGTCGTCGAGGCCCGCAAGAAGCGCAAGCCAAAGGAAGAGCCGGAAGTGCGCCGCGCCCGCGCCCGCAAGGACGGCAAATCTGGCGACAGCCCAAAAGACGAAGACCCGCGCGGCGGGATCGTGCCGAAAGTGCCGTTGAAGGGGTAGGTCGGACTGAAGCGCGAATCTCTGTAACGTCATGGCCGGGCTTGTCCCGGCCACCCACGTCGTCGGGCGCCTCGCGGCTAAAAGCAACGGCTTGCGCCGTCTCGTGGATGGACGGGACAAGCCCGTCCATGACAGCTTAAAAACTCGGGGTAAGTCTGGAGATTGCGTCTTGCGGAGGCATTGCCAGCCGCACGCCCTCAGGCAGGCAAGACGGCCGGCCGACGCTGGCTCTGAGGAGGCCACTCCTGAACCAACGCCGGCCGGCCTGCCCCACGGACCCAGGAGATGCGGCGGACCTGAGCACTCCGTAGGGAGACTTTACGGCGACAAAACATCGTCTGCCGATGAAAGTACTTTACTCCGCCAACGCGAGGCGGGCAATCGCTGCGAACCCTCAACTGGGACTAAACAAGACTTTAACCACAACAGTTTGCCTTAACGGTTCAGCTCACGAAGACACAGCGACGCGCCGGGCGAATCGCTATCAACAGCGACACCCTGATTTCGCGGGCGAAACCGTCAAAATTGCGGCAAGTTTTTCCGCAAGCCTTCCGGCAAGCCTCACGCAGCGTCCAGCGTAACCCTGTTGCGCCCGTCATTTTTCGAGCGGTAGATCGCTCGATCCGCCCGGCGGAACAGGCCTTCGGGCTCCGTTTCGCCCTGCGCCTGCGCCAAGCCTATCGAGACGGTGACAGGGATGCTCCGCGCGCCCTTCTCGATTGCAAACAGCTCCGCCTCAATGGCGCCGCGGACGCGCTCGGCGATTCGGGCGGCGACGTCGATGTCGGTTTCGGGCATCAGCACCACGAATTCCTCGCCGCCCAGTCGGCACAGCAAATCGCCCTCGCGCACGGCGTTTTTCACCCGTTGCGCAAATGTGCGCAGCACCTCGTCGCCAGAATCATGGCCGTAGCCGTCGTTGACGGACTTGAAGCGGTCGATGTCGAGCGCCATCAGTGCAAGCGGACGCCCGCGCCGGGCGGCTTCTTCCAGCAGGCTCGGCAGACGCATATCAAGGTAGCGGCGATTGTTGAGCCCGGTAAGGGGATCGACGAGGGCCATCTCGATTGAGGCCTGCACGTCGTTGCGCAGCGCTTCGGAATAACGGCGCCGGCGCACCTGCGTGCGCACGCGCGCAATCAGCTCGTTGCGGTCAATCGGGCGCGAGATGTAATCACTAGCGCCCAGTTCCAGTCCATGCAGCACTTTGCGGCGGTCGTCGGTCTCGGCCAGCATCAATATCGGCGTATGGCGCGTACGTTCCAGCGAGCGGAGCTGGCTGCACACGCGCAGGCCGTCGAACCCCTGAAGGCTCAGGCTGACGGCGATGAGTTCGTAATCGTGCTCCGCGACGCGAAACATCGCCTGCGCGGGAATGCGTTCAACATCCAGCGTATGGCGCCCGCGCAGCGCCGACGTCACGCGGTCAATCGAGCTGTCGCGATCGTCCACCAGCAGAATGCGGCCCTGTTCGCCGCTGTCGGCGATGGCGGCGGCCAGACTAGCCGAGGCGCCCATTTGAGCCGCAATCGAGCGCCGGTTGCGCAGCTCGTCGAGCGCCACTTTCATGCGCGAGAGCGATTTCACGCGCGCGATGACGGCGATCTCGTCAATCGGCTTCCCCAGAAAATCATCCGCGCCAGCCTCCAGCCCGCGCAGCCGGTCGGCATGCTGGTCGAGCGAAGTAATCATAACGACGGGCAAATGGGCGGTCGCCGGATCGGCCTTGATGCGGCGGCACACCTCAAAACCGTCCATGCCCGGCATCATCACGTCGAGCAGTACGATGTCGATCTGGCCCTGTGCGCAAATGGCCAAAGCCTGCGGGCCGCTCATGGCGCTCTGCACCTCAAAATATTCGGCGCTAAGGCGCGCTTCGAGAAGCTTGATGTTGGGGAGCAGGTCGTCAACGACAAGAACGCGGGCGGTCATGAAAATGGCCTTCGCAAAAATAAAGAAGAATAAAGCTCAAGCCGGCCCTGCGTAATTGCGCACGGTTTCCAGAAATTTGGCGACCGAGATCGGCTTTGACAAATAGGCCTCGCAGCCTCCCTGGCGGATTTTTTCCTCGTCGCCCTTCATCGCAAACGCGGTGACGGCGACCACGGGAATTGCGCGCAATTCCTCGTCGGCCTTGATCCATTGCGTGACCTGAAGGCCTGAGACTTCCGGCAATTGGATGTCCATCAGGATCAGATCGGGGCGATGTTTGCGGGCAAGCTCCACCGCCTCCACGCCGCTGCGGGTCTGAATGACGCCGTAGCCGTGGGCTTCCAGAAGATCGTTGAAGAGCTTCATATTGAGCTCATTGTCTTCTACGATGAGAATTGTTTTGGTCATCGCGATCCTGACGTGCGGCGGAGCAGGGCTGGGTGCGCCGTAAATAGTAAAACTCCTCCAACCTTCTAGCCGATGAACATTTATGAAATGAGAATCGATCCCCCCCGTGGCGCCGGAAAATCCGTAGCTTATCTTGAGAGCCGCATAGAACAGGCTGAAATGCTTGCTATTTCTGCTCTTGGCTGGCTGGCCGCCGATCCTGAGCGTCTGGAGCGTTTTGTCGCCGTCAGCGGCCTCGACCTTGGCGATTTGCGCCGCGCGGCCACTGAGCCCGGTTTTGCCGCCGGGGTTCTGGACTACATTTGCTCCGACGAGCCGACGCTGCTGGCGCTGGCCGAACACGCCAAACTTCCGCCCGAGCAAATCGCGGGCGCACAAATGCTGCTGTCAGGGCCGCCGGTGGAGGATTGAGGGCTTTGGACCCCGGGCTTCCAGCCCGCATGGGGCGTCAGCAGGAGAGGGGACGCTGATCGGCGCAGGTACGCCGCTTTCAAAGATTGCCAAGATTGCGGCCTGGAAGCCCGCGGTCCAAAGGGGTGCCCTAAACCGCCCGATACCACCTATACTCTTGCCCATGATTCCCCTGCGCGCCGCCCCGTTGTTTTGCCGCGATTGCCTCTTTGAGGGGGAGGCGGGGGCGCGCGTGGTAAATCGCTGCCCGGCTTGTGGGTCGCCGCGCCTGCTGGTTCATGCCGAGCGCGACGGGCTGGCGATTGCGCATATTGATTGCGATGCGTTTTATGCGGCTGTCGAGAAGCGCGACGATCCATCTTTGCGCGACAAGCCGGTCATCATAGGGGGCGGGCGGCGCGGGGTCGTCTCCACCTGTTGCTATATCGCACGCACCTATGGCGTGCGCTCCGCGATGCCGATGTTCAAGGCGCTGGAATTATGTCCCGACGCTGCGGTCGTTTACCCGCGCATGGCCCATTATGTGGCTGTGGGACAGCAGGTTCGCGCGATGATGCTGGATCTTACGCCGCTCGTGGAGCCGATCTCCATCGACGAGGCGTTTCTCGATCTGTCGGGCACGGAGCTTTTGCATCACGCATCCCCGGCGATCACGCTTGCGCGGTTTGCCAACAGGGTTGAGCGCGAGGTCGGCATCAGCGTTTCGGTCGGGCTGTCATATTGCAAGTTTCTGGCGAAAATGGCCTCCGATCTTGATAAGCCGCGCGGGTTCGCAATTATAGGGGCCGCTGAGGCGCAGGCGTTTTTGGCGCCGCGTCCCGTTGGGCATTTATGGGGCGTGGGGGCTGCTGCCGAGAAGCGACTTGCGGCGGAGGGCTTTTCGACGCTCGGCGACATTCAGGCGATGGACGAAATCGCCTTCATGCGCGCGCTTGGCTCCTCCGAGGCGCAGCGGCTGTGGCGGCTGGCGCGGGGGATAGATCAGCGCAAAGTGAGCCCTGAGCGCGAGTCCAAAAGCGTATCGGCCGAGACGACGTTTGACGCCGATATTGCAGACCCTGAAATTTTGTCGAGCGTGCTGTTTGCCTTGTGTGACAAAGTTTCCGCGCGGTTGAAGGCGCAGGAGATCGGCGCCGCCACTCTTACGCTGAAACTCAAAACCTCGGATTTTCGCCTGCGCACGCGCTCGCAAACGCTGCATGAGCCGACGCGCCTTTCGGGGCGTATTTTTGACGCCGCCCGCACGCTTTTGCTGAAAGAGACGGACGGCGCGCGCTTCCGGCTGATTGGCGTGGGCATGTCGGGCTTTCACCCGATTGAAAATTGCGATCAGGGCGATTTAGCCGACACCAAAGTGGCGAAGGAAAAAGCGACCGAAAGCGCGGTCGACAGCCTGCGCGCCAAGTTCGGCGCCGGCGCCGTGGTGCGCGGAATAGCGTTCAAGCCTCACGGAGAGAAGAGCTAAATTTCATTAAATTACAAGGGCTCGAAAATCATTCTGCCGTCGGCGGCTTTGCGCCATTCATACATCACGAAATCGAGATCGAGCCGGTCGCCTCTGGCGTCGAACGCGATGGGGCCAAGCGCGGTCTCGAACGTGCGGCCCGAGTGCATCACACCGGCGATCTTCTTCGCGTCCAGCGTTTTTGCAGCCTCCGCCGCCTGTTTCAAAACCTCGACAGCCGCATAGCTGTAAAGCGTATATGTATCGGGATTGATCTTGCGGTCCGTGAACTTTTTCACCACGGCGCCAGCCGCGGGGCGCCGCAACGGGTCCGGGCCGTTGACCATCAAAACCCCCTCTGCCGCAGGGCCTGCGGCGTTTGCAAACTCGGGCGCGGCCAATGCGTCGCCGCCGATCATCAGCGCCTGCACGCCCTGTTCGCGCATCTGACGTATGAGAATGGCGGCTTCAGCAGGCTGGCCGCCCCAGACCACGACCGCGATTTCAAGCTGGCGCAGCTTTGCGATGAGCTCGGTAAAATCCTTCGCGCCCCCGTTCACGCCCTCATAGAGCGTGTCCGTTAAGCCGCGCGCCGCAAGGGCTTTGCGCGCCTCATCGGCCAGCCCCTGCCCATAGGCGATTCTATCATGGATAATAGCGATCTTTTTGCCCGGCAGCTTGTCGGCGATATGGCGCGCTATGAAGGCGCCGGGCTGATCGTCGCGGCCGCTGGTGCGAAACACGTTCCACATCTTGCGTTCCGTCAGCGCCGGATTCATCGAGGCCGGACTGATCTGAAGCACGTCATTTTCAAAATAGACGCTTGAAGCGGCCAGCGAGACGCTGGAATTGAAATGGCCGATGACGAATTTCACGCCCTCGGACGCAAATTTTTTGGCGATCAGAACGCCCTGTTCAGGCCGCGAGCCGTCGTCGCCGATGACAAGCGCGATCTTCTGGCCGAGAATCCCGCCGCTGGCGTTGATGTCCTCAACCGCCTGTTCGGCGCCAGCCTTCAATTGCGCCCCAAACGCCGCGCTGGGCCCACTCATCGGCCCGGCCACGGCAATTTTCAGCTGCGCATGGGCCGGGGCGGCAAGCGCGAGGCTGGCGGCAAGCGCGAGCGCGGGGAAGGCAAGCGCGGGGAAGATTTGCGAGAAATTCCGCAAGAAGAATCGCATGCGCAGGGCTCCTTGCAACTTGAACTCAGGCTAACAAGGGCGCCCGCGCGCCGCAATCTCTCATCGTGAGAGAAGCGTGATTCGCTTTCCATGGCAGTGAGACGGCCTGCCCCCGCGTTCGCACGCCCGCTTTTTATCAGCCTGGACGGTGCAGAAAGCAGGCGCGGCGATATCCCCTCTGGACTTCCCCTGCCGCTCCAAGGGATAAGGGCTGCAACAGATCAGGTGAGGAGCGAACAATGGCCATGACGATGAAGGGGGAGGTTGCCCTCCCCGCCGACCGCCAGACGGTTTGGGACAAGCTCAACGATCCGGAAGTGCTCAAGCAATGCATCCCCGGCTGTCAGGAGCTTGAGAAAACCTCCGAGACGTCGTTTCGCGCCATTGCCAAGATCAAGGTTGGCCCCGTCGGCGCAACCTTCAAAGGCAACGTCGAGCTGACCGAGATCGATCCGCCGAACGGCTATCGCATCAGCGGCCAGGGCGAGGGTGGCGTCGCCGGTTTCGCCAAGGGCGGCGCCCGCGTGGCTTTGACGGACGGTCCCGAGGGCGGCACGATTTTGTCCTATGACGTGGAAGCCAATGTCGGCGGCAAGATCGCCCAGCTCGGCGGGCGCCTCATCGACGGCGTAGCCAAGAAGAACGCGGACGCTTTCTTCGCCAAGTTCGTTGAGAT
>CAMCMI010000109.1 GCA_945875875.1 Rhizobium sp. Q54 | reverse complement strand
TCTCGTTCTCGGAAGTCAAAACGCCGGACATGCCGCAGGACGTTCCCTTCATCGGCGATTTTGCAAAGACCGAAGATCAGAAGGCGATCCTTTCCATCCTGAGCGCAGCGGGCGAGCTCGGACGTCCCTATCTCGTGTCCAAAGAAGTCCCCGCCGACCGGTTGCAGACCTTGCGCGCCGCGTTCGACGCGACGATGCTCGACAAGGCTTTCCTCGCCGAAGCTGAAAAGCAGAAAATGCCTGTCTATCCGATCAAGGGCGCGCAGGCGGGCGACATCGTGAAGCGGATTTACAGCTTCTCGCCAGAGCTGATCAAGGCCGCGGGCGCGGCTGCCGATTAAGCATAAAGGACGATTCGAGACTGGCGGCGCTGCGGCGTCGCCAGTCTTTTTTGTTTCATCATCACCGCTTCTGGCGCTTATCTGTCACCTGCGCCCCGGGTTATGGCTTCCATCGCGTTATCAAGATTGAAGCTGCCGGGCTTCTGGCGGACCGGAAACTCACGAAAGCTTTGCAACCACTGGCCGACGTAGGCGGCCGCTGGCGCTATCATGAACATCCGCTGCATATACCAGCGCTGATAGCCCATCGCGTTTTCATGCTCTGCGCGTTCAAACGGGTCCATGCGCAAATTGGTGAGCATCGGCGCGCGCAGCGTCTCAAACGGGGCTTGCCAGACGCGCAAGCCTTCTGCGTTCTGCTTCAGGAACGTGACTTTCCAATTGTTGTAGCGCACGGCGGCGAGCGAGCCGTCGTCGGTCCAGTAGAGGAACTCCTTGCGCGGCCATTCACCCTCGCCTTTCAGGGCGGGCATGAGATTGTAGCCGTCGAGATGGACCTTGTAGGTTTTGTCGCCGACTTTCTTGCCCGTCAGCAATTGCGTTTTAACGTCCGGCTCGCCCGCAGCCGCAAGCAGCGTCGTCATCATGTCTTCATGCGCGGCGACGTCGTTGACCACGAGGCCGGGCTTGATGATTCCGGGCCAGCGAATGAGCGTGGGCACGCGATAGCCGCCTTCCCATTGCGTGTTTTTCTCGCCGCGAAACATCGTCGTTCCGCCATCGGGCCAGGTGAACGTCTCGGCGCCGTTGTCGGTCGAATAGACGACGATGGTGTTATCCTCGATTCCAAGCTCTTTAAGTTTGGCGAGCAATTGGCCCACCATGGCGTCATGCTCCACGATGCCGTCGGCGTAAACGCCAAGGCCGGTCTTGTTTTTTGAATCTTCCTTGAGATGCGTGAAAATATGCATGCGCGTGGAATTCCACCACAGCATGAACGGTTTTTCGTCGCGCACCGCTTTATCCATGAAGGCGAGCGCTCTCACGTTCACCTCTTCGTCGATGGTCTCCATCCGCTTGCGGGTCAGCGGACCTGTATCCTCGATCTTGCCGCCAGCGATGCTGTGAATGACTCCGCGCGGGCTGAACTGTTTCTTGAATGCGGGGTCTTTTGGATAATCAGGATTCTCGGGCTCTTCCTCGGCGTTCAAATGGTACAGGTTCCCGAAGAATTCATCGAAGCCGTGATTGGTGGGCAGCATTTCATCCCTGTCGCCCAGATGGTTCTTGCCAAATTGGCCCGTAACGTAGCCCAGCGGCTTCAGCAGGCCGGCGATTGTCGGGTCTTCTGCTTTCATGCCTTCAGGCGCGCCCGGCAGGCCGACTTTGGTCAACCCTGTGCGGATCGGCGATTGGCCGGTGATGAAGGCGGCGCGTCCAGCGGTGCAGCTTTGCTGGCCGTACCAATCTGTAAAAATAGCGCCTTCCTTGGCGATCCTGTCGATATTGGGCGTGCGATAGCCCATCATGCCGTTGTTATAGACGCTGAGGTTGAACTGGCCGATGTCGTCGCCCCAGATCACAAGAATGTTTGGCTTTTTGGCGCCTGACGCAGGCGCAGGCTGGGCCAAGGCGAATTGCGACATCATGATTGGCGCCACGAGCGACGCGGCTATGGTAATCGTTGTCCACCAGCGCATTCCGTTTCCTTTTGGCTGAACGATGAAATTGCGTCGCCCGCCCGCAAATGCGGATCGACCGGGTAAGGCCTCAAAGCCTAAATTGAAAAGCTGCGCACAAGAGAGCGATCTTCGGGATGACAGCCGTTGGGTGGAGATTTTATGGAGCGGCCTTCAAGCCACGCGGTTGAACTGAGCCTTTGCGGCGCCATATCATTAGAATATCCCTTCAAATCGAGCCCTTAACGAGGAGACAGGCCGCTGCCGCACGATACGCCCCTCATTTCCACCATCGTTGCGGGCATTGGCCTCGCCTTCGTGTTCGGCTTTCTGGCGCAGAAGCTTCGGCTGCCGACGATTGCGGGCTATCTGCTGGCAGGCGTGATTATTGGCCCGTTCACGCCTGGCTATGTCGCCGATCAGAAGCTCGCCAACGAGCTGGCGGAGCTTGGCGTTATTTTGCTGATGTTTGGCGTAGGGCTTCACTTCTCGCTGAAGGATTTGCTCTCCGTGCGGGCGGTCGCCGTCCCCGGCGCTATCGGCCAGATCGCCAGCGCCACGTTGCTGGGCATGGCGCTGGCGTGGGCTATGGGCTGGACACTAGGCGCGGGAATTGTGTTTGGCCTTGCGCTGTCTGTGGCCAGCACCGTGGTTTTGTTGAAAGCCTTGCAGGAGCGTCGCCTTGTGGAGAGCGAGCGCGGCCGCATAGCGGTCGGCTGGCTCATCGTCGAGGACATCGTCATGGTCCTCACGCTGGTTCTGCTGCCGCCGCTGGCGGGCTTGCTGGGCGGCGTCTCGCCAATCAATGCCGAGGATAGAAGCCTCGTCATGTGGCTTGGACTCGGCCAAATCTGGGGCACGCTGACGATCATCGGCGTGAAGCTGATCGCTTTTCTCACGCTAATGCTGGTCGTGGGGCGAAAGCTTGTCCCGTGGTTGCTGCATCACGTCGCGCATTCGGGTTCGCGCGAATTGTTCCGCCTGTCCGTGCTTGCGATTGCGCTGGGCATAGCCTTTGGCGCATCGAGCCTGTTTGGCGTGTCGTTTGCGCTGGGGGCTTTCTTTGCGGGCATGGTGATGGCGGAATCGCCGCTGTCTTCGCAAGCTACGCGCGAGACCTTGCCGCTGCGCGACGCTTTCGCGGTATTGTTCTTCGTCTCCGTCGGCATGCTCTTCAATCCGGTTGTGCTTGCAGATCATCCGGTTGCGGTGATCGCGGTCTTTCTCATCATCGTCGTCGGCAAGTCGGCGGCGGCCTATCTGATCGTGCGCGCTTTTCGCTACCCGCGCTCCGTGGCCCTGACGATCTCGGCGAGCCTTGCGCAGATCGGCGAGTTCTCGTTCATTCTCATGGTGCTCGGGGCGCAATTGCAGATCATCCCCGCCATTGCGCGCGATCTTGTGGTGGCGGGCGCGATCCTGTCGATCCTCGTCAATCCCTTCCTCTTTCTTGCGCTCGACAGATATTTGCATGCGCAAGAGGCGCTCCGCGTGTCGAGCGCTCCCGAACTGGCTGCGTCCGGGGAGGCGGAGCTGGCGCCTGTTGCGGGGCCGCAGGAGCGCGAAGAAGAGCCGACAAAATTGCATGATCATTTCATCGTCGTTGGCCATGGCCGGATAGGATCGCGCATCAGCGCTGCTTTGCGCGAGCAGGGGATTGCCTTCCTCGTCGTCGAGGACGAGCCTGCCGCCATCCGCGAACTTGCGGCGCAGGGGATCGAGACGTTCACGGGGGTTGCGGGCGAAAAGTCGCTTCTGGACAAAATCAACCTGAAAGGCGCCCGCTGCCTGGTGTCGGCAATCTCCGACGCTTTCGAGGCGGGCGGCATTATCGGCAAGGCTAAAGCCGCCAATCCGCACATCCGCATCATCGCGCGGGCGCATAGCCAGGAGGCGGTCGAGTACCTGCAAGGTCTGGGCGCGCAGGACATTATCTTTTCGGACGAGGAGATCGCGCGCCGGATGATCGCGGAGGCAGTCGCCGCCGCAGAGCCGCGCGCGGCGAATGCGTAGACGCCTGTCAGCAAGCCGCCAGTATTTTGAGCCGGGCGCCGCTTCAGCCTTGCTCCTTTGTTCAGAATGAACCAATCTCTCAGTCAGAGAGCCTGAATCAGCGTCGCGCAGGACATTGCCACGCCGGGTTTTGCAGAGCGCCCATCTGAAGGGTGCCGGCTCAAGGCAGGGAGGGGAGGGTTTATGCGGTTTCTGGACAAGTTCCTGCGCGCTATGGCGCTGCTCGCCGGACTGGTGTTGCTGGCTCTGATGCTGTTCACAGTGCTGGATGTTGTGATGCGTTACTTCTTTAACGCGCCCTTCCGGGGTTCGCTGGAAGCAACCGAATTTGCTATGGCGCTAATCGTGTTCCTCAGCCTTTCATATTGCGGCTGGCGGGGCGGCCATATCGCGGTCGATCTGTTAGAGGGCTATTTGCGCGCGCCCGCCCTGCGCCTGCTCCCCACCACAATCGCTTTTATCGGTGCGGGCCTGTTTGCTTTGATCGCGTGGCAATTGGTCGTTGAGACCAGCCATTCCTGGTCGCAGGTCAGCAACATGCTGCGCGTGGCGCACTGGCCGTTCAAGCTGGTGGCCGCTTTCGGCTCGGCGTTGTTTGCTCTGGTCCTGCTGCTTCAGGGCGTTGACGCAGCCAGAGGCGTTCTCAAACATGAAAAGGCGCATTGATGTCGCCGGAAACGATAGGCCTCATCGGCGTCCTCGCCATGCTGGTTCTGCTGGCGCTGCGCATGCCCATCGGCATCGCCATGCTGCTGGTCGGCGCGGTGGGCTTCGCCATTCTCAACGGACCCGGGCCCGCGCTGATGGCGCTGGGCACATACCCTTATTCCTATGCTGCCTATTATGACCTCGCGGTGATCCCGCTGTTCGTGCTGATGGGCAATCTGGCGGCGCTCTCGGGCATGGGGCGCGATTTATTTGCCGCCGCTTATGCGTGGGTTGGCCATTGGCGCGGCGGGCTGGCGTCCGCCTCCATCGTCTCGTGCGCGGGCTTTGCTGCGGTCTCGGGCTCCAGCGTCGCCTCAGCCCTCACCATGGGCAAGGTGTGCCTGCCGGAGATGAAGCGCTATCGCTATGACGACGGCCTTGCCACCGGCACCATCGCCGCCGGCGGTACGCTTGGAATTTTGAGTCCGCCCAGCACGGCGTTCATCGTCTATGGCATCCTCACCGAGCAATCCATCGGGCGGCTGCTGCTTGCGGGGTTTCTGCCGGGGTTGATGCTGACGCTGCTGTTCGTCATCACCATCGCCATCTGGACGCGGCTTCGGCCCGAGATCGGCCCAGCCGCGGAGCGCGCCTCCATGAGCGAGCGCTGGGCCACGCTCTGGCGCGCCACGCCAATGCTGTCGGTGGTGACGGCCTCCATCGGCGGCATTTACGTTGGCATGTTCACGCCAGCGGAAGCTGCGGCCGTGGGCGCGTTTCTGGCGATGGTCTATGCGTTGTGGAACCGCACGTTGACGTGGGCGAGCCTTGAAGGCGTGCTGCTGGATACGGTGAAGACCACGTCCATGGTATTCCTGATCCTTATCGGCGCGCTGGTGTTTGGTCCGTTCCTGGCTTTGAGCGGCCTGCCGATGCGCGCGGCGGAATTCCTCACCGGACTGGACGTTAGCGCGCTGGCGATCTTGCTGGTGATCCTGTCGGGCTATCTCGTGCTCGGCATGTTCCTCGAAGGGTTTTCGATGCTGGTGCTGACCTTGCCCATCGTCGTTCCGGTGGTGAAGGCGCTCGGCTACGATCTGATCTGGTTTGGCGTGCTGGTGGTCATCGTGCTGGAAATGGGGCTCATCAGCCCGCCGGTGGGCATCAACGTTTTCGTCGTCAAGGGCCTCGTGCCTGACGTGACGCTGGGGTGCGTATTCAAGGGCATCGTGCCGTTCTGGCTGGCGATGATCGTGGCGACCGGGCTGTTGATCGCATTCCCGCAGATCGCGCTCATCATCCCAGATACGATGATGCGATGAGGGCCTTTCCTGACAGCAGGTTCAGCCGCTTGCCTGACAGCAAGCCCTGCCGCTTGGCGCCGGCCAAAGTCTCGCGCTAAACTGATTCCAAACAGCCTTAAGGGCGTTCAAAGGGAGGGAAGCAATGTTTACGACACGCAGAATGTTCACCGCAGGCGCCGCCGCGATGGCGGCTTCGGGTTACGCAATCGTCCCGCTGCGGGCGCAACAAAAAGAAGAGCTGAAGCTCGCGACCTTCGTTCCGCTGACCCACTACGGCATGGCGCAAATTCTCACCCCCTGGGCGCAAGAGGTCGCCAAACTCAGCGGCGACCGCATCAGCGTTCGCATGTTTCCGTCGATGCAATTGGGCGGCAAACCGCCGGAACTCTACAAGCAAATGGCGCGCGGCCTGTCCGATATCGCCTTCACTTTGCCCGGCTACACCTCGGCGGAATTTCCGCTGATGGCTTTGTCCGAATTGCCCGAAATGGCGAAAGATTCCTTTGACGGCACGCGTAAGCTCTGGACCCATTCGCGCTTTTTCACAGACGGCGAGATGAAAGAGGGCAAGCCTCTGGTGATGTGGACCGGCGATTCCGCCGCCATCATGACGCGCAGCAAAGCGGTCCGCACGCTCGAAGATATGCGCGGGCTTAAAATCCGCACGCCGTCGGCCGCCCAGTCCGAGCAATTGATCGCGCTTGGCGCCACGCCGATAGATATGCCTGCGGGGCAAATCTATAACGCAATCGAGCGCGGCGTGGTCGATGGCGCGATGATCTCGATGGCTGGCGCGATTGATTTCAAACTGCTCGAAGTCTGCCGTTATTACACAATCGACGCGCCGATTGGCCGCTCGCCGTTCATCGTATCCATGAACAAGGCGCGCTACGAAAAGTTGCCCGCCGATCTGCGCAAGATCATCGACGACACGACCGGCCTTGAAATAAGCCTGAAGGCCGCGCGCGTCATTCAGGATCAAAGCGACGCGGCGCTCGCCATTGCACGCAAGGACAAGGAAGTGATCGCGCTTTCGGCCGATGAACAAAAACGCTGGAGCGCAGCGTTCAAAGCACTCACAGCTTCGCAGGTGAACGCGATTGAAAAGACCGGTGCGCCAGCCCGCGCCTTCGCCAAAGCCTATGGCCTGAATGTCTGAAAACTGAAAATAAACAGCGTCTCCTTAAGCGTCATCCCGGCGAAGGCCGGGACCCACGACAGGCTGCGAGCGTGTGGCCTGCCGTGGATGGCTTGGGTTCACGAGACAAGTGCAACACCTGCTAAGGTGTTGCTGCGATGGGAACACAATACGATCAGCTCGCACTGCGCGAGCGTATGGAAATCGATTTATGGCGGCGTGAGGGTCTGACGGTGCGCGCGATTGCGTTCCGGCTGGGCCGTTCAGCGTCCACGGTCAGCCGGGAATTGAGGCGAAACGCCCGACCCACAAAACAATGGTCCGGACCCTACGACGGTGAGCGCGCTCACGTTCTGACGGCCCGGCGCAGGCGATGGGACGCGAGGTTCAAACTGGCGCGCCAGCCGGACCTGGCCGAATATGTCCGGGAGCGCCTTGCGATGGGACATTCTCCCGAACAAATCGCAGGCCGACTGGCGCTCGAACACGGTCGCACCGTCATCAGCCACGAGTCAATCTACCGGTTCGCCTATCATCGCTCCGAGCAGCGCGATTATTGGCCGCGCCTGCTGCCGCGCCACAAGTTCAGGCGCGGGCGCACCGGAAGACGCACCGGCAGCGCAGCCAGCTATATCAAGCATCGCCGACCGATCAGCGAACGGGCGCCCGAAGCCGCCGATCGCGCGACGCCGGGTCACTGGGAGGCCGACTTCATGCTGTTTTCCAAATACGGGCAGGGTTTGCTGGTCGCGCACGAAAGGCAATCGCGGTTCGTCATGCTCGACCATCCGCCCGACCGCAAAGCCGAGCGGACAGCCGAACGCCTCGCCAAACTGCTGGAGCCGGTTCCGCCCGCCCTTCGCAAGACGGTGACGCTCGACAACGGCACGGAGTTCGCGCTTCACTACCGCCTGACCGAACGGCTCGCCGTCGATACCTTCTTCTGCGAGGCTCATAGCCCGTGGCAAAAGGGAGGCGTCAAAAACGCCATTGGCCGACTGAGGCGAGTTTTGCCGCGCAAAACCAACCTCGACGAACTGTCGCCTTGCCAGATCGCCAGAATCGTCAAAGCGTACAACGACACCCCGCGAAAATGCCTCGACTTCAAGACCCCAGCCGAGGCATTCTCAATCCTCATCTCAAACGTTGCACTTCAACCGTGAGTCTATCTGGCCGCCTTCGCGACCATGACGTGCATTATTCAGCGGCGAAAGCCACGGCCTGCGCGTAATCACCGTCACCCGCCTTCTCCGGCGGGAAGATGTGGCGCTCCTCGATCCAGTCTTTCGTGGCTGCGTACATCTCCTGCGAATAGGGCTCGAACACGATCCGCTCGCCCGGTCCAAAGCGCCGCACGTCAACCAGTTTGGCATGCCGCTCAGGCAGTTCGTTGAGATAGAAATGCGTATAGGCCTGATGCATCCGGTCGATGTCGGCCTGGGCCTTGCGTAATCCGGCAAAGTATTTCTTCACGTCCTGAAGATCGACGCCGGGCGGAATCATCGCCGCGATCATGAAGGTGCAATCGACGAGTTTGCGGAAGCCCAATTGTTCGAGAATATAATATTGCATGCCAAACACGGTGGCCGCTGGCGCAAGTCCGTTCAGCATCTGGTCAACGCGATCAGCCGGGCTGCCGCCAAACTTCAGCTTGATGCGGTCCGTCGGCATGAAAGCCTCCAGCGCCTGAATGGTGGTGTAATGGCTGCCCGATTGATAGCCGACATGCACCTCGACGTCGGCGAGGTCTTCGGGGCGGCGGATCGAGGAGTTTTCAGGCACGAAGATCGCGCACGGAGACACGGTGTAGGCCGCGCCCCACAAACGTCCGTGGCTGGCGGACGCCGCCATGTTGACGGTCCAATGGCATGCGCAAGAAATTGACGCGTCGCGGCCCTGTTCATAGGTCTGGTAGGCGCCATGCAGATTGTCGGCGACCGTGTTTGCGCCGGTTGAAAACGTCTCGGGCGCCGCCTTGGTGAGCAGGTGGTGCTGGGTCAGCTCGTAATCGAGACCCTCCTGCTCAAAATAGCCCTTCTCGTGCGCGAT
>CAMCMI010000108.1 GCA_945875875.1 Rhizobium sp. Q54 | reverse complement strand
GCCATGGAGCGCGGCGAAGTGCAGGGCCGTTGCGGCTGGTCATGGTCAAGCGTGAAGTCCACGCAGGCCAAATGGCTTGAGGAAAAGAAAATCTCCGTGCTCGTGCAGCTGTCGCTGAACAAGCATGAGGACATGCCGAACGTGCCGCTCATCATGGAGCAGGCCAAGACTCCCGAGGAAGCCGCCATCTTCAAGCTGGTGTTCGCGCGTCAGGTCATGGGTCGTCCGTTCCTGGCGCCTCCCGGCGTGCCGGCGGCGCAAGTCGCAGTGCTGCGCAAAGCCTTCATGGACACGATGAAGGACAAGGAATTTTTGGCCGAAGCCGACAAGGCCCAGCTCGAAATCACGCCCGTGAGCGGCGATGCCGTGCAGCAGGTTGTGGCCGAAGCCTACGCCATGCCCGCCGACATCATCAAGAAGACCGCTGATATTCTGAAGGAAAAGTAAGCGACAAAAAGGCCGGCGCCACAAAGCGCCGGTCGTCCGGTTGCATCAAAAAGCGCGGGGCCAAACCCCGCGCTTTATTCTTGAACTCCAGACGATGACCTTCGTCATCATCTTATAAACGCTAGACGATGACCTTCGTCATCATGCCCTTGGGAAAAATCTCGTCCGGCGTCATGTGCCTGTGCGCGATGCCCTGCTGATAGGTGTAGAGCAGCATTTGCTCCCACGTCTTGCGGTTCTCGTCGATGCCGTAGGGGAAAGTGTCGCCGCCCATCATGTCGCGCATTTTGCGCGCATAGGTCGGCAGCCACGGCAGCGGATAACGCGAGACCGCCGGATCGAACAGGCGCTCGATGCTGCGGCGCTTGGACTCAAGGAACGCGTTGTAGAGATTGCGCGCCACCCACGGATTGGCGTCGATGATATGCTTTTGCACCGCGATGATGTGCATGATCGGCCACACTTTCGTGCGCTCGAAATAATCCATCTCCATGTCCATGTAATCGGGGAAGAGACGCACGATATCGGGATGATCTTCCAAAAAACACGTGGGCGGGCGCGCGATGATCGCGCAATCAATCTCGCCTGAGGCCAGCATTTCCGACAGCGACTTGTCGCCGACGCGCGTAAGCTGCATGCCTTCGGGAAGGTTGAGTTCAACCTTCTCGACGCGGCCCGGCGCATTGGCGCCAGCCTGATACCAATGCACATCCGCCAGCTTCACGCCGCAATCGTTGTGCATCCAGCCGCGCATATAAACAGCCGCCGAATGCGCCCATTCGGGCGAGCCCACGCGCTTGCCCTTCAAGTCCTGCACTGTCTTGATGCCGGAGTTTTTGTTCACGTAAAAGGATGAGAACCGGAACAGGCGCGAGCACACCACCGGCAGGCCGACGACGTCGCAATCTTCGCGCGAGACCTGCGTGGTGAACTTGGCGAAGCTCAGCTCCGAGATGTCAAATTCGCGATTGGCGGTGAAGCGTGCAAAACATTCGTGATGGCCCAGAGTCAGCCAATTGTGATCTATGCCCTCGGCGCGCACATCGCCGGTGCGAAAATCGCGGAAGTGATCGTAATCGGTGGTGGCGATAGAGAGTTTAAGCTTGCTCATAAAGGCTCCTTTCAAACGTTAATATGGGCTCAGAGTTTGAGCAGCCGACGGGCGTTGCCATTGGTAATCTTTTCGCGGTCTTCCGCGCTTAGTTCAAGTGCGTCCAGCGCCGCAATGGTTTCCTTGATAGGCGCGAACGGCGAGTCGGTCGAGAACACAACGTGATCGGCGCCAAAGAATTTCAGGCCGCTGTGCAAGCCGGTCGATCCGCCAAACATTGCAGTGTCGCCGTAGAAGCGGTGGAAATAATCCATATGCGGATGTTGCAAGCCTTTTAGCACGCCGGAATAATCTTCATCCAGCGTGCGGCTGCCAAGCACGTCGAGCCCCGGCCCCACGCGCCCGTCGAAATAGGGGATCATGCCGCCGCAATGATGGGTGATGATGTTGAGTTTCGGGTAACGGTCCAGCAGGCCGCTGAAGACGATGCGCGTCATCGCGACCGACGTCTCGTAGGGCCAGCCAAAGCACCACCACATTTCAAACCGCGACTTCTCTTCGCTACTATAATCAGCCATGTCGGAGGTGCGCGCCGGATGCATCCAGATCGGCAGATCATGACGCGCCATAGCTGCAAAAACCGGCTCGTATTCGGGCAGATCAAGCGGCTTGCCAGCCACATTCGTGAAAATCTGAATACCGCGCGCGCCCAATTGGTTGATGGCGCGATCAATCTCCTCAAGCGCGCTTTCAATATCCAGCATGGAGATGGTGGCTGCGAATGCAGGAAAGCGATCAGGATGTTTGGCGCAAAGCTCCGCCATGCCGTCATTGCCGACGCGCGCAAGATGGCGCCCAACGTCTGGCGTGCACACATCCTCCAGGGGCGGATTGGGCAGCGAAATCACATGCTGGTAGCCCGGGCCGGCACCGTCCATAAGCCTGAAGCGAATATCGAGATCGTGCAGCGGCTTTACGTTGCGCATGCGCGCGCCGATGTTTCCAAGTTTCGACGAAGCCTTGGTCAATTCCTCAAGGAAGCGACCGGGCATAATATGCGTATAGATGTCGATCATTTTGTTCCCCGAAATTTTTCTCGATCTCAATACCGTCTTTGCAGTGCAAGCCAGAAAGCGCTGCGCCTCAGCGCATCACCGACCCGCCGTCGCAAACCACCGTATGCCCGGTGACGAAATCGCTATCGCTTGATAACAAGTAAATCAGCGAACCAGTGAGATCTTCCGGCGTTTGCTCACGCTTGAAGGCTCGCGAACCCAGCGTGGCTTGCGCAGGAGCGCCCACCATATCGGGATTTGCGAGCACGCCTTCGCTCATAGTCAGGCCCGGAGCAATCGCGTTGACGTTGATGCTGTAGGGCCCAAGTTCGCGCGCAAGGCAGCGCGTCAGCGCGACGATGGCACCCTTGGACGTCACGTAATGCATGATGCCGACATGGCCTTTGAACACGGTGCCGGACGCAATGTTGACGATCTTGCCCGCCTTCTGCGCCATCATGATCGGCGCAACAGCCTTGGCGAGCAGGAACGGCCCGCGCACGTTGACGGCCATCACCTTGTCGAACTCGTCCTGCTCTATCTCGAAGAAAGGCTTGGGCTTCAAATTCGCAAACAGAGCCGCGTTGTTCACCAGTCCATCGATGCGGCCATAGCGCGCAACGAGATCGATCACGCAGGCGTTCACAGATTGTTCGCTGGCCACGTCCACGCGGAAATAGATCGCACGTCCGCCAGCGGCCTCGATTTCGCCGACGACCGGCGCGCCGTCCAGCAAATCGGCAATGGCCACAATCGCGCCCTGGCCCGCGACAGCCCTGGCGAAAGCCGCGCCTATGCCGCGCGCTCCGCCGGTGATGATGACGATTTTGTCCTGAAGCCTTAACGATGTCCCAGTCACAGCGCATCTCCCGTAAGCGGCGTTTGCCCTCCCCGGATTCATCCGGGCGTTGTGCGACTATTCGGCCATGACGACAGCGCTTGCAAGGGGGGCGAGCGCGCGCATATAAAACGATGTAAAATACGTTGCAGGCTGGACCGGTCGGCGGCGCAGATCGAGGGGCGAGGCGCGAGGGATACCATGGTCAAGACAAAGATTTTGCCCAGAACGCCGACATCGCCGGTCCGAAGCGACAATCAGGCACGCGAAAAAATCTGGCGCACGACTTGATCCGTAAAATAAGTTATTGAGAAACAAACGAACCAGATCGGGTTCCCGCAGGAGGTTTTCTTGACAAGCAAAGTAACGTTAACCGTGAACGGCAAGGAGCGCTCCGCAGACGTGGAGGCGCGCACCCTGCTCGCCGAACTCCTGCGCGACCAGCTGGGCCTCACCGGCACGCATGTCGGCTGCGACACCACCCAATGCGGCTGCTGCGTCGTCCATGTTGACGGCAAGGCAGTGAAGTCCTGCACCATGCTGGCCGTGCAGGCGAGCGGCAAGCAGGTCACGACCATCGAGGGCCTGGCCGCCGCCGACGGCACGCTGCACCCGATGCAAGAGGCTTTCCGCGAACACCACGGCCTGCAATGCGGCTTCTGCACGCCCGGCATGGTGATGATGGGCATCGACATCGCCAACCGCATGCCCGGCGCGGACGAAAAGACCGTGCGTGAGCAGCTCGAAGGCAATTTGTGCCGCTGCACCGGCTATCAGGGCATCGTTGAGGCCATTCTTTCCGTGGTCAACCCGGGCGCCGTGAAGGATCATCACCATGCATAATTTTGATTACCACGCACCCAAATTGCTCGACACTGCGTTGACGATGATCTCCGATCGCGAAGACGCCAAGATCATCGCTGGCGGCATGACGCTCCTGCCGACGCTGAAGCAGCGCCTCGCAGCCCCCTCCGATCTCATCGACCTTGCTGGAATCGCCGATCTGCGCGGCGTGAAGAAAGACGGAAACGAAATCGTGATCGGCGCGATGACCTGCCATAACGACGTCGCCACGTCCGACATCGTGAAGGCTAATATTCCGGCGCTCGCAAAACTTGCCAGCATCATCGGCGATCCCGCCGTGCGCCATCGCGGCACGATCGGCGGCTCACTCGCAAACTCCGATCCCGCCGCCGATTATCCCGGCGCCGTGATAGGGCTGAACGGGACAATCGTCACAAACAAGCGCAGCATCAAGGCTGACGATTACTTTCTCGGCCTGTTCGAGACCGCGCTTGAACGCGATGAAATCATCACCTCCGTGCGCTTCCCGATCCCCGAGCGCGCCGCTTACCAGAAGTTCCGCCACCCTGCGTCCGGCTACGCCGTCGTTGGCGTGATGGTGTCGAAAACCGGCGCAGATGTGCGCGTTGGCGTCACCGGCGCCGGCCCGTGCGCGTTCCGCATGAGCGAGATGGAAGCCGCATTAGCCAAATCCTTCACGGCGGACGCCATCAAGGATTTGAAGGGGAATGCGGACGATTTGCTCAGCGACATCCACAGCACCAACGAATATCGCGCGCATCTTGTGGGCGTGCTCGCGCGCCGCGCAGTCGCAGAAGCCTGAGCCGCAGTGCTTTATCCTTCTCCCGCAAGCGGGAGAAGGTGGCGCGCAACGCGCGACGGATGAGGGGGCGGCTTCGCCTTATTCAGCATTATAAATAAAAACAAATATGGGAGAGAACGATGGGCCAGGAGGCGCCAGACCTTAATCAGGTCATCCACGAGCTCGTCGCCGCCAACCGCATACTCGCTAATCAGGGCGTCGTTGACGCCTATGGCCATGTGAGCGTGCGCCACCCGCACGACAAGAACCTGTTCCTGCTCTCATGCTCGCGCAGCCCCGAGCTTGTTGAACCCGAAGACATCATGACGTTCCGTATGGACGGTTCCCCCGCCGACGGGCGCAAGGACAATCCATATGTGGAGCGCTTCATCCATTGCGGCGCCTATGAGCATGACGACAAGGTGATGGCCGTCGTTCACAGCCACGCGCTCGCTGTGCTGCCCTTCAGCATCAGCTCGACGCCGATGCGCACCGTCATCCACACCGCAAGCCATATGGGCGAACACATTCCGGTGTGGGACAGCCAAGACAAATTCGGCGACACCGGACTGCTGGTCTCAACAATCGAACAGGGCCGAGATCTGGCGCAAGCGCTTGGGACCAGCAAAGTAGCGCTGATGCGCGGGCATGGATTTACGGCCGCTGCACATTCGCTTGGCGAGGTGTTGAAGATCTCGATCTATCTACCGCAGAACGCGCAAGTCTATCTCGATGCCTTGCGCCTTGGCGGAACCATTAAGTGCGTAACGCCCGGCGAGATGGCTATCCGCGATTCCTTTGGCCCGGGAGGCCGCGAGCTTGCGCGCGCCATGGATTATTGGGCGATGCGGGCAGGCTGCAGCCACTATTTGCACTACAAGAAAAGCTGAGGGACACGTCATGGCCAGATTGCAATTGAGCTTCGCCTGCGGGCTTTATGATCGCATGTTGCCAATCTACACTGGCGACGTGCGCCCAAACGGCATCGACCTCAACTTTTTACCCATCGACGCTCCGCGTGAAATTTTTGACCGGCTCGCAGCGCGACAGGAGTTCGACGTGGCAGAAATGTCGTGCTCGGAATTTGTTTCGCGAACCGCTGCGGGACAATGCGATTACGTCGCCATTCCGGTTTTTCCCTCGCGCCAGTTCCGCCACGGCCTTGTCGCGATCAACATGAATTCAGGCATCGAGACGCCCAGGGATCTGGAGGGCAAACGCATCGGCGTGCCGCTCTATACGATGACGGCGGCGATTTATATCAAGGGCTTTTTGCAACACGATTACGGCGTCGACATCACGAAGCTGAAATGGGTGCAGGGCGCGATCAACCTCACTGGCGGGCACGGAACGCCAACGATCATGCCGCTGGTCAAGCCGGTTGCGATTGAGCAAAACACCAGCGGCAGAACGCTTGGCGATCTCTTGGAAGCGGGCGAACTCGACGCTATCATCGGCACGACTTTGCCAGCGTCCCTGAAGCGCGCAAAACATGTGCGCCGTCTGTTCCCAAACTTTCATGAGGTAGAGGCTGATTATTACAAGCGCACCGGCATCTTCCCCGTCATGCACCTGATCGCGATCAAGAAGAGCGTGCACGAGCGCTATCCGTTTGTCGCCACAAGCCTCTATCACGCCTTCAACGAGGGCAAGAACGTCTCGCTCGCCAAGATGAAAAACCTTGCGGCGCTGCGCTATATGCTGCCGTGGATGGCCGAACAGCTTGACGAGATCGACGACGTCTTCGGCGGCGATCCGTGGCCATATGGCGTTGAGCCCAACCGCGCTACGCTCAACGCGCTCGTCACCTATCTGCACGACCAGCATCTCGTCGATCGCCGCATGGACGTGGACGATCTGTTCGTGCAGGTTGAGGGCGGGCATTAGCTGACGCGCCTTGATGGCGTGTGGAGACGCGCCATGATTGAGGCCAGCCAGAGCGTTGCGATTGCGTTTCTGATGCGCGTGTGCGCTGAAGCTGGCGATGGCGATGGCGCGCCGTCAGCTTTGACCCATATTTCACGGGTGTTTTTTGCAGGCGAGCGCGTCTTCAAGCTCAAGCGCGCAGTCATCAAGCCCTACCTCGATTTCAGCACCGCAGAACTGCGCTGCAATGCGTGCGCGCGCGAGCTGCAACTTAATCGTGCGACGGCGCCAGAGCTTTACATCGCCGTGCGGCGCATCACGCGCCAGGCGGATGGACTGGCGTTTGACGGGCCGGGAGAGCTTGTCGATTGCGTCGTTGAAATGCAGCGCTTTGATGAAGACTGCCTGCTCGATCACATGGCGGAACGCGGTGCCTTGACGCTCGCGCACATGGACGCGTTGGCGCAATCGATCTCCGCCATGCACGCAAAAGCCGAGGCGCACGCTGGCGGCGCGCAGGCTTTGGCGCGCGTGCTTGGGATGAATGAAACCGCCGTGCAGCAGAGCTTTCTTTCTAACGATCCAGACTGCGATATACTGCTGAGAAGCATGAAAGATTTGTGCGCGCACAACGCTCCGTGTCTTGATGCGCGCGCAAACGCAGGCAAAGTGCGCCGCTGCCATGGCGATCTCACCCTGCGCAATATCGTGATGCTGAGCGGGGTGCCAACGCCGTTCGACTGTCTTGAATTTGACGAAGATCTGGCGACCATAGACGTGCTCTATGATTTGAGCTTTCCCATCATGGACCTCTGGCGCGCAGGCCTTCCCGCGCTCAGCAATGCTTTGTTAAACCGCTATCTTGATCGCCGGGATGAATCTGAGGGCTTGTCGCTGATACCGCTGTTCATCGCCATGCGCGCCCTCATTCGCGCCCACGTGGCGGCCAGCATGGCGGACGACAAGCCGAAATCAAAAGAGGAAGCGCGCAGCTATTTCCAACTGGCGCAACGCGCAATAGAGCCCTGCGCTCCAGCGCTCTATGCAATTGGCGGCTTGAGCGGATCGGGCAAATCCACCTGCGCGGCGGCGCTTGCTCCGCTCATCCGCCCCATGCCCGGCGCACGCATTCTATCCAGCGACCGTATCCGCAAAGCGTTGTTTGGATTGCCCGCAACAATGCGCTTGCCACATGACGCCTATAGCAGCGACATCTCCGCGCGCGTCTATGCGTTAATGCGCGGGTATGCGGGCGCCTGTCTTGATGCAGGCTGGCCCGTGATCGTCGACGCCGTGTTTGACAGGCGCGAAGACCGCGCCGCCATTCAGGCTGTTGCAGATGAAAGAGGCCTGCGCTTCAGCGGTTTCTGGCTGCAAGCGCCGATGGATATTTTGCAGGAGCGCGTGGCCGCGCGCGTCAACGACCCCTCAGACGCCGACCTTGCCGTCCTGGCGGCGCAGGCCGAAAAACTCAGGCAAGCTGCGCCCGCACAATTGCAATGGCGCAAGCTGGATGCAAGCCAGCCTGCGCCGGAGATCGCGCGGCAGATCGCAAACAGCTAATCGCCGCGCGCTTTGTCCTCAGCTTTGAGCGCTTCGATACGGCCCTCGTATTCCTCGCCAAGCACAGCGCGACGGAAGGCGTCGCGCACATGTTCTGGCTGTCCGGCATGCCAGCGGAAATCATGAATGCGTGGGCCAAACCATTTGCTGGCGAGGTAATCCCTGCGCGGCAGGCCGTCGCGGAACAATTCGACTGTGGCGATGGGCAGCTTCGGGCATTGAGCGGTTTGCTCGTCACGGATCACGCCCTTCGCCTCAGAGCCTGAAGCGACCGCTTCAATCTCTTCAAAGAAGCGATTGCGGATCATGGCGATGCCGCGGTCGCTGGCGCCAAGGTTTTCTTTGCTGCGATCAGCGATGCGCCCCTGCCCAACCCATGCGACGATGTCCTGATTCATCACGTGGCTCGCGATCCATTGCCCATGCGCATCCTTGATCGGCGCCTGCCACCAGAACGATTTTTGCGGCGCAATCGGCTCACTCTCAATCGGCAGACGCGTGAAGAACCATGCGACGCTCAACGTGTTCTCGTCGTCCACCGGCACGCGCCATTCGAAATGGCCGCCAAGATAAAAACCATTGGGCCACAGTGCTACGCGGCCCGTGGTCCACATCGGATCGGTTTCCTCCTGCCCCTCGCGGCGGCGCCGATAGGTAAAGCCGTATTCAAATTCATCGAACGCGACCTGAAAATGCTTTGGCGCATAGGGGCCAAGTTCGCCCTTCTGCCGCACGCTCCA
>CAMCMI010000107.1 GCA_945875875.1 Rhizobium sp. Q54 | reverse complement strand
CGAGGACAGCTTCACCGTCTCGCCCGCTTCGACCGTGTCGCTGATCTCTTGCAGAACCACTTCCACCAGATCCGCTGATTCAGATCTCGACAAACCTACCCGGCGATAGACCGCATCGGCAAGGTCTGCGCGCGTCACCGTGCGACTTTCCTGGGCCTCTAAATTATCAGCCTTCATCCTGGCACCAATGATTCGATTAGAAGGAAATTCAATAAATACAAAGCCATTTCATCTAAGCTTACGCTTGCGAAATGTCAACGCAGACCATGGCTTTTGCGTACAAATGAACATTTCAGATCAAATATCGGGGAACTACCAGCGCACCATCACGGAACCCCAGGTGAAGCCGCCGCCCATCGCTTCCAGCATCACCAGATCGCCGCGCTTGATGCGCCCGTCGGCGCAGGCGACCGACAGAGCCAGCGGAATTGAGGCAGCCGACGTATTGCCATGCATTTGCACGGTCTTCACAATTTTAGCGGGAGCGATCCCGAGCTTCTCTGCCGAGGCGTCGATGATGCGCTCGTTGGCCTGATGGGGCACGAACCAATCGAGGTCGTCGGCGGTCGTGCCGGTGGCCGCGAACGCGTCGCGCATCACGTCAGTCACCATGCCCACCGCATGGCGAAACACTTCCTTGCCGGACATGCGCAGATGGCCCACCGTGCCCGTGGTGGAGGGGCCGCCATCCACGAACAGCTTTTCGCGATGACGCCCGTCCGAGCGCAGATGTGAGGTCAGCACGCCGCGATCGCTCACCCTGCCCTCAGATTCCTGCGCCACAAGCACGACAGCGCCGGCGCCGTCGCCAAACAGCACGCAGGTGGTGCGGTCGCTCCAGTCGAGCAGGCGCGAGAACGTCTCGGCGCCGATCACCAAAGCGCATTTGTGCGAGCCAGAGGCCAGAAACTTGTCGGCGATGGTCATGGCGTACACAAAGCCCGAGCACACCGCCTGCACGTCGAACGCCGCGCCATGCGTGATCCCAAGCGCCGCCTGAACCTGCGTCGCCGTGGAGGGAAACGTGTAATCGGGCGTGGATGTCGCCAGCACGATCAGATCGACGTCGGCGGCCACGCGTCCAGCGTTCGCCAGCGCTTCCATGGCGGCGCGGGTGGCCAGCGTAGATGTCGTCTCGCCCGGTCCCGCGATCCGGCGCTCGCGAATGCCGGTGCGCTGCACGATCCATTCGTCGGTGGTGTCCACCGTCTTTTCGAGATCGGAATTCGTCACGCGCTTTTCGGGCAGGCAGGAGCCGATCCCCTCGACAACCGAACGCCAGTTCTTTCGCAAATCGGTCACGATGCTCCCCGCGCTTGTAATTCAATAGTGGGATTGGCAGCGGCGGCGGCCGCATCTGCCAAATTCTGTGCGAGCGTCGCGTGCGCCTGTGCGATCAACTCGCCGATCTGCGACAATAGCTGCTGACGCACAACCTCATAGCCGACATCAATGGCGACGGAGAAGGAAAGCGCATCTGCGCCGCCGTGACTTTTGACCACGATGCCCTCGAGGCCAAGAAACACCGCGCCGTTGGATCGGCGGGGGTCCATCTTTTCCTTCAGCTGCGCGAACGCGCCGCGCGCAAACAGATAGCCGATCCGCGACATGAGGCTGGAGCCCATTGCGCTCTTCAGATAGGCGCCGATCTGTTTCGCCGTACCCTCCGCCGTCTTCAGCGCGATATTGCCGGTGAAGCCTTCCGTCACCACCACGTCCACCGTGCCGGCGCCAATATCGTCGCCCTCCACGAAGCCGCGATAATCGAGCGCCGCGAAATCCGCCTCGCGCAACATACGCCCGGCGGCCTTCACTTCCTCGATGCCCTTGATCTCCTCGACGCCGACGTTCAGCAGGCCGACGCTGGGACGATCAATGCCAAGAAGAATGCGCGCCATCGCAGCGCCCATCACCGACAGCGCCACAAGATGCTCCGCGTCTGCGCCAATCGAGGCGCCAAGATCGAGCACAACGGACTGGCCCCGCGCAGTCGGCCAGCGGGCGGCCAGCGCCGGGCGCTCAACACCCTTCATGGTGTGCAGGCAGATCTTCGACATCGCCATCAGCGCGCCGGTATTGCCTGCCGAAACGGCGGCGTCGGCCTCGCCGCGCTTCACGGCGTCAATCGCCATCCACATCGAGGAGGTGCGCCGCCCCTTGCGGATCGCCTGGCTTGGCTGATCGTCCATGCGGATCGACACGGCTGAATGAATCAGCTTCGTGCGCGCCGCCAGACGCGGGTGCGCCGCAAGCACCGGGGCTACAAGAGCCTCGTCGCCGAACATCAAAAATTCGAGGTCGGGGCGCTTCGCAAGGGCGAGAGCGGCGCCGGCCGCTATGACCTGTGGGCCATGGTCGCCCCCCATGGCGTCAAGGGCGATCCGCACGGAATTAGGCATAAAGATAAATGGCTCCTGCGCGCAAATCCTGACGCCAAGTCTTGGCGCGACCAGTACGGCCCATTCCCCCCGGGCGCACGGGCGGAAAATAGCCATTTGCGGTGGGAACGCAATCCCACTGCCGCAGAGAGCCCCTCAGCTACCGCTTAAGCGGTGCCGCCTTTGGGTCTGGCCAACCCGCTCAACGCGGCGAACGGCGAGTCGCGCTCCGGCTCGGGCTCGCCCAGATCAAAGCTGGCGTCCGGTTTGCGCGGATAGGGATCGAGCCCCAGCGCCAGAAACTCGCCTGCAAGCCCGCCAAGGTCGATGCGCCCGTCGACGATCATATCCGGCGGGTCTTCGTCGCCCTCCTCGTCGAAGGTCGACGGCGGCGCAGCTTTGGCGGCCTCCATCGCTTCTGCGCGCTTGCGCGACATGCGGGCTCCGGGGCGCGGCTCGGGCGCCTTGCGAGGCTCAGGCACAAAGCGCACGTCCACATCCTCAACGATGTCGCTCTCGAAATCTTCCAGCGTCACGACGCAGGTCTGGCTGACGCGCCCGCGCACCTGTCCGGTGACGTGAACAAACGGCCCCTGCCGGGCGACCCGAAAAGCGCCCCTGAGCAACAGTACGGCTGGAATGCGCAGCAATTGCGCCAACCCCGCGCGCTCTTCGGGCGTCGGCTCGACGACGAAAGGCTCATCGGGACGGCGCAACAATTCATCCACCGTCATCGAGCGTGAGAACGGCGGCGGCTCGATGGCGGCGCCGGCGGCTGGCGTTTGTGGCGTTTGCCTGGACATGATCGACCCCTATGAAACCGTTTGCGCATCCAGCACGGGCAGCTGCCCGGCAAGCAGAGCCTCCACGCTCAAGCCGTCGAGCAAGGCGGCATATGATAACGCATAGCGCGCAAGTCGTTGCGCGCGCGCGTCGCCCGCCCCGCCCTCGCCGCCATAAACATTACGCGCAATCGCCAGCGGCAGAGCGTCAGGCTTGCCCGCCTCGTGGTCCGACAGCGCCGCCAGATAGGCCGCCGACCGGCCCATATAGCCGGACGCCATTTTCTTCATGCGCTTGGGCACGGTGACGTCGCCCACGCCAATCTCGCGCAGCGCTATGTCGAAGTGCTGAAACAGCGAATCCGTGACCTCCTGCGCGACCGCTGGCCCCGGCTCGGGCAGCGCGCTCATGCGCCGCAACGCAATCGTCGCCACAAGGCTCAGAATCTCAAAGCGGCCCGCCACCGTATCGGCCACGCCATAATCGACAAAGAACACCGGCTGGCGGGCGCCCGCCATGATCTCGCCGTGAATCTTGTCGATCAAGGGACGGTTACGCGCCTTGCGAAAAAGGTTTAAGGGCTTCATGAACAGGTTGAACATCTGCATGAACAAGGGCTCTCTCTGTCTGCGGGCGACGTTCGCGTCAAAGCTTATGGAATTGCTCCATTAAGCGCTGATCTTGCTTTTCACCCGCTCGGGGGTTAGGCATCGGGAGGCGCGGATGCAAGCGAAATCATGTTCCGCGTCTGATGCGCGGCGGCATTTAAAATCCGGAGTGGGCGAAATGCGAAGCGGAATTGGCCATAAGATTGGCTTGGCGGCGGCGCTCGCAGGGTCTCTGGCGCTTGGCGGGTGCCTTGGTTATGAGGGCACTCATTTCCGCGGCCATGTGCTGGATGAGAAAGCCGCCGAACAGGTGCGCACCGGCGCCTCGGCAGAACAGGTTCTCGTCGTGCTGGGCACGCCCTCGACCACATCCACTGTAGGCGGCGACGCCTGGTATTACATTAGCCAGAAGGTTGAGCGCCCGCTCGCCTTCATGCAGCCCTCAGTCACAGACCAGCGCGTCTATGCGGTGTATTTTGACAAGAACAAAAAGGTCCAGCGCATCGCCAATTACGGCGTTCAGGACGGCCAGGTGTTCGACTTCGTGACCCGCACCACACCAACAGCGGGCGCCGAATCCTCGTTCGTGCGCAACATGTTCACGAACTTGATGCGGTTCTAGCCTAGATTTCGGGTTAAGCGCGTCACTGCCCGAGCGACCCCTCATCCGTCGTTTGCTGACGCAACCGCCACCTTCTCCCCTTGCGGGAGAAGGTGGCGCGCGGAGCGCGTCGGATGAGGGGTCTTTTCGGCACTCCCCTCACCCGACCTTCGCTGACGCGAAGGCCACCCTCTCCCGCGATGCGGGAGAGGGTTTCTTGCATCCAGCTTCTAATGCGCCAGCACGGCCAGCAGCAGCAAGGCCACGATATTCGTGATCTTGATCGCCGGGTTCACGGCGGGGCCTGCTGTGTCCTTGTAGGGGTCGCCGACGGTGTCGCCGGTGACGGACGCCTTGTGCGCGTCTGATCCCTTCAGGTGCTTCACGCCGTCCTTGTCCACAAAGCCGTCCTCAAACGACTTCTTGGCGTTGTCCCAGGCGCCGCCGCCAGACGTCATCGAGATGGCGACGAAGAGGCCGTTAACGATCACGCCCAGCAGCGAGGCGCCCAAAGCAGCAAAAGCGTTTGCCTTCGAGCCCGAGATCGCCAGCACGCCAAAGTACGCCACCAGCGGCGCGAGCACCGGCAGCAGCGAGGGGATGATCATTTCCTTGATCGCGGATTTGGTGAGCATGTCCACGGCGCGTCCATAATCGGGACGCTGCGTGCCCAGCATAATGCCGGGCATTTCCTTGAACTGGCGACGCACTTCCTCAACCACGGAACCAGCCGCCCGGCCCACCGCCGTCATGGCGATGCCGCCAAACAGGTAGGGGATCAGGCCGCCGAAGATCAGACCGGCCACCACGTAAGGGTTTGACAGGTCGAACGAGACCACGCCGACGTCCTTGAAATAGGGCCGCCCTTCGGCAATGAACGCCTGAAGGTCGTTGGTGTAGGCCGCAAACAGCACCAGCGCGCCAAGGCCCGCCGAGCCGATCGCGTAGCCCTTGGTGACAGCCTTCGTGGTGTTGCCAACCGCATCGAGAGCGTCGGTCGAATGACGCACTTCCTTCGGCAGGCCAGCCATTTCCGCAATGCCGCCCGCGTTGTCCGTGACCGGACCGAACGCGTCGAGCGCCACGATCATGCCCGCCAGACCCAGCATGGTGGTGACGGCGATGGCGGTGCCGTAAAGGCCCGCAAGCTGGAAGGTCGAGATGATGCCGCCCACGATGACCATCGCGGGAAGCGCGGTGGATTCGAGCGACACCGCAAGGCCCTGAATGACGTTCGTGCCATGCCCCGTCACCGAGGCCTGCGCGATCGACACCACCGGGCGCATGCCTGTGCCGGTGTAGTATTCCGTGATCCAGACGATGGCGCCCGTCACCACGAGGCCGATGAGGCCGCAGATGAACAGGTTCGTGCCGGTGATCGACATGCCCGCAACCACGCCCATTTCGCCCCAGCCGATGGTCTGGTTGGTGACGATGGCAAGGCCGCCGATGGTCAGCACGCCGGTGACGATGAGGCCTTTGTAGAGGGCGCCCATGATCGAATTGTTGGCGCCCAGCTTCACGGCGTAGGTGCCCGCAATCGAGGTCACGATGCAGGCTGCGCAGATGGCCAGCGGATAAATCATGGAGTTCACGAGAGCCGAGCCCTGCGTGGCGAAGAAGATCGCGCCGAGCACCATGGTGGCGACAACCGTCACCGCATAGGTCTCGAACAAATCCGCCGCCATGCCGGCGCAATCGCCGACGTTATCGCCCACATTGTCGGCGATGGTGGCCGGATTGCGCGGATCATCCTCGGGGATGCCAGCTTCCACCTTGCCCACAAGGTCAGCGCCGACGTCAGCGCCCTTGGTGAAGATGCCGCCGCCAAGGCGCGCGAAGATCGAGATCAGCGAGGCGCCAAAGCCCAGAGCCACCAGCGAGTCGATAACCGTGCGGTTGTTCACTGCAAGGCCGAGCGAGCCGGTGAGGTACCAGAAATAGCCCGCCACCCCGAGCAGCGCCAGGCCCGCGACCAGCATGCCCGTGACAGCGCCAGCCTTGAAGGCGATGTCGAGGCCGCCGGCCAGCGATTGCGTCGCCGCCTGCGCCGTGCGCACGTTGGCTCGCACTGAAACGTTCATGCCGATGAAGCCGGCCGCGCCCGAAAGCACCGCGCCTATCAGAAAGCCGATGGCGACCAGCCAGCCCAGCAAATAAGCAAGGCCGAACAGAATGACCACGCCGACGATGGCGATGGTGAGATACTGACGCTTGAGATAAGCCTGCGCGCCTTCAGCGATAGCGGCTGCAATTTCCTGCATCCGCTGATTGCCCGCATCCGCCCGCAGCACCGCTGCGATAGTGACGGCGCCGTAGACGAGCGCAAGCAGCCCGCCCAAAATAATCCAAGTCAAAGCGCTCATTAAGTCCGCCCTTTCCAGTGTTCAGCATTCTTGTGTTCAGCGTTCTGGCGCGCCGCAACGAATTGTGACGGATTCGTGGCCGCAACGTTCCAACGTCTCTTGCCAGAATCTTAACGCTCCGGCAATCGGGCTATTGGATGACAGGAGAAGCTAGAGCTCCCGACCTTCCTTCTCCCCTTGCGGGAGAAGGAAGAAGCTCCGTCCTTCCATTTCCCGCCCTGTTCCCCCGCCCCGTTTCATTCTAGATAAAGGCTGCAACGGGGACAGCACGTGAGCAAACCAATCAGCGATCTTGCCAAACTGGCCGGCCAGCGACTTACCGACATGCGGGCGGCGCGGCCTTTGGTGCAGAGCATCACCAATCTGGTGTCGATGGACATCGCCGCCAATGCGCTGCTGGCCGTGGGCGCATCGCCCGCCATGGTGCATGCGCCTGAAGAGACGGGCGAGTTCACGCCGCGCGTCGATGCGCTGGTCATCAATGTCGGCACGCTGTCGGCGGAGGCGGCGCGCAGCATGGAGCACGCCGTCAGCATTGCGCGCGTGCACGCCCGGCCGTGGCTGCTCGATCCGGTGGCTGCTGGCGTGCTCACGTTTCGCGACGATCTCATCAAGCGCCTGCTGCGCCATCGCCCAGGCATCATTCGCGGCAACGCGTCGGAGATCATGGCGGTCGCCCGCGCCGCCGGGCTGGCGGTGGATCCGGTGCAAACCGTGCAGCGAGGCGTTGACAGCGCGCACACGAGCGACGAGGCCGCCGCGCTCGCTCACAAGCTGGCGCGTCATTGCTTTTGCACCGTGGTCGCCACCGGCGCCGTGGACGTTGTGACGGACGGCGAGCGCATGGTGCGCATCGCCAACGGCTCGCCGCTGATGCCGCGCGTGACGGCCCTTGGTTGCTCAATGTCTGCCGTCATGGGCGCCTATCTGGCCGTCTGTCTCGATCCGTTCGAGGCCGCATTTTCGGCCACCGCGCTTTATGGCGTGGCGGGCGAGATCGCGGCGGCAAAATCCACCGGCCCCGGCTCGTTCCGGGTCGCCTTCATCGACGCGCTTTACGCTATTCGGCCCAAAGACGTCGCCACCCATTTGCGCGTGAGTGAATAATGTTTGATCCCAAAATCTGGCGCCTCTGTCTCGTCACCGATCGCGGTCTTTCACTTGGCCGCCCGCTTGTGGATGTTGTGGCGCAGGCGGTTTCCGGCGGCGTCACCATGGTGCAATTGCGCGAGAAGGATTGCACCACGCGCGAATTTCTGGAGCAAGCCCGCGCGTTGAAAGCGCTGCTGGCGCCGCTTGGCGTACCGCTTGTCATCAACGACCGCATCGACATTGCGCTGGCCGTGGACGCCGACGGCGTGCATGTGGGCCAAACAGATATGCCCGTGGAAATGGCCCGCGCGATGCTGGAACCGGATAAAATTCTCGGGCTCTCGATTACGAACGCCGCGCAAATGTCGCACGCAGACGCGCGCAAAACCGATTATCTGGGCGTAGGTCCATTGTATCTGCAAAGCACGAAAACCAACGCATCAACCCCGCTTGGCGTAGAAGGCTTCGCCGCGCTACGCGCGATGACGGAGCGCCCCGTGATGGCGATTGGCGGCCTGAAGGCTGACAACTCCGCGCCCGTTCTGGCCGCTGGCGCGGACGGACTGGCAGTGGTCTCGGGCATCGTGTCGGCGGACGATCCGCGCGCGGCGGCGGCGGAGTTTGCGCGTTTGTTTTAGCCTTAAGAGAGCGGTGCCTCGCAGTCATCCCGGCGAAGGCCGGGAGGTGGATTCACATTTGAAGCGCAACAGCTGGCTTAAGAAGACTTCTGCAGGCGTTTTATAGCCAAGGCATTTTCGCGGCGTGTTGTTGTAGATTGCGATGAGCGCGTCGAACTGTTCGTCGGTGATCTGCGTCAGATCGGTCTTTCGGGGCAGGAAGCGCCGCATCCGGCCGATTGCGTTTTCGACGCCGCCCTTCTTCCACGGGCTGCGCGTGTCGCAGAAAAAAGTTACGGCGACAACGCTGTTCAGTTTGTCATGATGGGCAAACTCGGTTCCGTTGTCGAAGGTGACGGTTTTGCGCAAGCAGGCGGGCAGCGGGCGCATAAGGTCGCAGAGCATGTCGGCGACGAGCGCTGCGGTTTTGTTTTGGGGACGCCGGGCGAGGGGCGCGCGGTTGCGGATGAAGCTGGCGGGACTGCCGCTCTTGCGGCCTCTGAAGCCGCGCCTGAACTTGGCGCGGGGCAGGTGCCGGCGCCACGAAAAATCGTTGTGACGCGCGATCGCTGCGTACACGAAGCGGTAATTGGTCTCGTGGCTGACGATCTTGCGCCCGGCCTCGCGGGTAAGCCGCCCTGCAACCTGTTCGGGCGGGCAGCCCCTGCCCAGCGCCTACAGCAAGCAGCCGCGCAGGTCCGGGTCGCGGTCGAGCTTCGATCCGCTCCACCGTC
>CAMCMI010000106.1 GCA_945875875.1 Rhizobium sp. Q54 | reverse complement strand
CAGCTGCGCCGAAATGACGTCATATCGGCGGTCTTACTTGAGTTCAACCTTGGCGCCAGCCTTCTCAAGCTGTTCCTTGAACTTCTTTGCGTCGTCCTTGGACACGCCTTCCTTGACGGCCTTCGGAGCGGCTTCCACCAGATCCTTGGCTTCCTTGAGGCCAAGACCGGTGATCGCGCGCACTTCCTTAATGACTTCGATCTTCTTGTCGCCGGCTGCGGTCAGCATGACCGTGAATTCAGTCTGCTCTTCAACAGCGGCGGCGGCGCCGGCCGGAGCGGCCGCAACGGCCACGGCGGCGGCGGCGGAGACGCCCCACTTTTCTTCGAGCATCTTGGCGAGCTCAGCGGCTTCGAGAACAGTCAGAGCCGACAGGTCGTCGACGATCTTTTCGAGGTTAGCCATGGTGATTTATCCTTAGGTTGTTGGTTCGAACTGAATTGCAGGCCTCGTTCAGGCCGCGTCTTGATTGGCGTAAGCCCCGAACACCCGGGCCAGCTTGGCGGCGGGCGCAGTCGAGAGCTGGGCGATCTTGGTCGCAGGAGCGTTGACAAGCCCCACGATCTTGGCGCGCAGTTCGTCGAGGGACGGCAAAGTGGCAAGCGCCCGTACACCGTCCGCGTTCAGGGGGGTCGCGCCCATTGCGCCGCCCAGAATCACGAGCTTGTCGTGTTCCTTGGCGAACGCGGCGCAGACCTTCGGCGCAGCGACCGGATCATCCGAATAGGCGATCAGGGTCGGCCCCTTCATCAGGGCGCCGATGGACGCTACGTCCGTGCCATCAAGAGCGATCTTGGCGAGGCGGTTTTTTGCGACTTGAACCGATGCGCCAGCTCCACGAATCTGCGTACGCAGTTTCTCAAGCTGGGCGACGGTCAGGCCGGAGTAGTGCGCCACGACAACGACCGACGTCTTGGTGAAGACGCCGTTCAGTTCCGAGACGAGCTCTCTTTTTTCCGCTCTGTCCACGTGCTCTCTCCGGTTGACGAGGCAAAAAAGCCCCGCCGGCTGCATGAACCACGCATTGAGGCCAGGTCTTGCGACCCAGACAAGCGCGGCATCGAATGCCTGTCCCCGGAGCGATGGAATCGCCACCGGACAGAAGGTTCGAACCAAACTCCTGCGGGCCGACGAATCGGTCCGCGAAATCCGCTCTCCCCGTCTATGCTGGCTATCAGGCCGGATTGAACCGGGCTGCCGGAACGATCCGGCTCTCTGACGATTAAGCCAAGGCAAAAACCTCGGCGCCTGCAGTCTCGGACAGGACATGGCCGACGCACACAAGGCTTCCGCCCCGGGTACATCGACCGATCCACCGCACGCAATTATCCTCGCAAGAAAACGCCTCGCGCGCGGAATTTGAATTGGAATGGGGTCGCACTAAACCGACCCCGGTTTGTTTCTTTAGCCGGGTTCCGATCCAATGCCAAGAGGCTTCGGATCGGAATTTCCAACTTTGTCAAGGACGCCGACCTATCGGCGACCCGCACAAGGCTGTTTTACGCCGACTGGCTGGTGCCGACCGACGCCAGATCCACCTTCACGCCCGGACCCATCGTCGAGGAGACGGCGATGCGCTGGATGTAGGTACCCTTGGCGCCCGTGGGCTTGGCCTTGGCGACGGCGTCAACGAACGCCTTGATGTTCTCGATCAGCTTGTCTTCGCCAAACGAAGCCTTGCCGACGAGGCCCTGGACGATGCCAGCCTTCTCGACGCGGAACTCGACGGCGCCGCCCTTGGAAGCCTTCACGGCCGCAGCGACGTCCATGGTCACGGTGCCGACGCGCGGGTTCGGCATCAGGCCGCGCGGCCCGAGAACCTTGCCCAAACGTCCGACGAGACCCATCATGTCCGGCGTGGCGATGCAGCGATCAAAGTCGATCGTGCCGCCCTGAACCAGCGTGACCAGCTCTTCGGCGCCGACGACGTCAGCGCCAGCGGCCTTGGCTTCATCAGCCTTTGGGCCGCGTGCGAACACCGCGACGCGGACCGTGCGGCCCGTGCCGTTGGGCAGGTTGACCACGCCGCGCACCATCTGGTCCGCATGCTTGGGATCAACGCCGAGGTTCATCGCGATTTCGACGGATTCGTCGAACTTCGCGCTGGCCGAGCCCTTTAAGAGCTTGATGGCGTCATCGATCTTGTAGAGTTTCGTGCGCTCGACCTGGTTACGAGCAGCGGTAATGCGCTTTCCCATCCGCCTTACTCCACAACCTGCAGGCCCATGGCCCGCGCCGAACCCTCGATCATCGTCATGGCCGCTTCGACCGTGTGACAATTGAGGTCAGGCATTTTCTCCGTGGCGATCTCGCGAATCTGCGCGCTCGTCACCTTCCCAATAAATCCGCGACCGGGCGTCTTGTGACCGGAAGCCGGCTTCTTGCCGATCTTCAGGCCAGCTGCCTTCTTCAGGAAGAAGGTCACCGGAGGACGCTTCATCTCGAAAGTGAAGGAGCGATCCTGGTAAGCGGTAATGATGACGGGGATGGGCGTCCCCTTTTCAATCTGCGCAGTCTTCGCGTTGAAGGCCTTGCAGAACTCCATGATGTTCAGGCCGCGCTGACCCAGCGCGGGGCCGATCGGCGGCGACGGGTTCGCCGCGCCGGCCGGCACCTGAAGCTTCACGTAACCCGCGATCTTCTTTGCCATTACTCTCTCCACATGCCGCACAGCGCCAGGGGCGAGGCGGCGGTTTGAAGTCCGTGGTGCGACGCGGGCTCCGGAATGGCTGTCCCGGCGCGTCTTCCACGCTCATACGGACCGGAAACCGGCCCGCTCTTTCCCTGCGCACGCCTCATGCGGCGCAGAAAACACCTGTGCTCAAACTTTCTCGACCTGAGCAAATTCCAGTTCGACCGGCGTTGCGCGGCCAAAGATCGAGACAGCGACCTTGACGCGCGAACGCCCTTCGTCGACCTCTTCCACCGAACCGTTGAACGAGGCGAACGGACCATCGGCCACGCGCACCGTTTCGCCAATCTCAAACGACATCGAGGGCTTGGGATGGTCGACGCCCTCGGCGACCTGGCCCTTGATCCGATCTGCTTCCGCATCCGAAATCGGCATCGGCTTGTTGTCGGCGCCCAGAAAGCCGGTGACTTTCGGGGTGTTCTTGATGAGGTGGAAGACGTCGTCCGAAAGGTCGCACTTCACCAGCACGTAGCCGGGGAAGAACTTGCGTTCGGCGTTGATCTTGCGACCGCGGCGAACCTCGACGACGTTCTCGGTCGGCACGAGAATCTCTTCGAATTTCTCCACGAGGCCGCGCTGGGCGGCCTGCTCGCGGATCGAATCAGCGACCTTCTTTTCGAAGTTCGAATAGGCGTGGACGATGTACCAGCGCTTGCTCATCATATTCCTCGTCAGCGCCCAAGCGACAGTATGAAGCCGAGCACGATGCGGATCGTTTGATCCACCGCTATGAAGAAGATGCTCGCCACGATCACCATCAGCACGACAAGAGCCGTGGTGATAAGCGTTTCACGACGCGTGGGCCAAGTGACCTTGGTCGCCTCGGAGCGCACCTGCTGCAAAAACTCGAACGGATTGGCCATGAAACCTGTCCCGGAAAATTCTAGACGGCTGAAAGCGCGCAGGTTTCGCCAGATGGCTTTTGCGCCCTTCGATCGGCCGCCAGAAGGCGACTGCCGAAAATGATCGCGGCGCGGGACCGGTCGGTCGCGCGCCACTGATGGAGCTTATACCCATAGCCCGGCCCCTCGCCAAGCGAAAATATAGAGCTAGGGCCGATCAGCCGCCGACCAGACTTCTTCGGCCACCACCTGCGAGCCCAGCGAGGTCCAGACGCCGCCCGTCACCTTGTCGCCGGAAATGGAATAGACCGCCACGCCCGGCCTGGCGGGGCCGACCGGCGTGAAGACAATGGAGAGCACGTTGTCGATCACGATACCTGTGCCGATCTGCTGCGTCTGGCCGATGCGCCAGACCACGGTATAAGTGCGCCCGGTCTGCTTGATCTGGGCCTCGCCCTTGTAACTGCCCGGCTGGCCGGGGTTCTGCCCCTCCACCGAGTAAAGCCCCTCGATCCCGGCGAGCGCGGGCTGGGCGAGCAGAGCGGAGCAAACAAATCCCAAACCTGCGGCCAGGCGCTGCGCCGAAATCGCTATCCTGATCGCTTTCATGCTGTCCCGATCTTTCTCGCCAATCCGAACCGCTCTGGTCCTGTTCCAACAACATAGGCCAGCCTTCAGTTTCCGCCAGCCCTGTCCGTCTGTCGAGGGCGACTTTCACTCAATCGTAAAATTCATGGGGACGCTGAGAACGAGCACGGACCCGGCTACGTCCGGCGGCAGAGGGGGAAAGGGCGCCGCCCGGCGCATGGCCTCCAGCGTCGCCTCGTCCAAAAGGCTTGAGCCCGACGAGCGCACCAGACGCGCCTCCGCCAGCGCGCCGTTGCGCCTTATCGAGATGCTGACGACCGCCCGCCCCTGATCGCCGCGCGCCTGCGCTTTGGCCGGGTAGCGTTTGGCCTGCTGAACGCGCGCAAACACCGCCGTCAAATAGTGCGGCGGAGCCAAAGCCGAGGTTTGGGCGCCGCGCGATTCCGCTGCGGCCCGGCCTTCTGTGCGCGATTTCTCCGCACGCGATTTTTCTCCAAGCTGCTGTGCAGCGGCGCGCGGCGGGGGCGAAGGCTTTTTCAGGGCGGGTGCGCTGGGGGTCGGCTTGTCGAGAATGGGTTTGTCTTCCGTTTGCATTTGAGAAACCGACGCCATGACGGCAGGCCCGGCTGCAGGTTCGGCTGCAGGTTCCGCTTTTTGCACCAGCGCCGTGGCAGGCGGCTGCAAGACCGCCGATTCCTGCTGCGGCGCAGGCGTTTTCTTAACTTCCAGTTCTTGAACTTCCAGTTCTTGCGCGAGCGCTGCAGGCGGCTCCGTCTCCAGTTCCAGGGACGTTTGCCCTGCGGGCTGCTGCAGCGTGTCCCCGGCGTAAACGATGGTCAATTCGACGAGGCCCGGCTGGGGCGCAGGCGTTGGCGTGCGCCACACGAGCGCGGCCAAAGCTGCATGCGCGAGCAGGGACGCAGCCGCGCCGACGAGGATGCGCGCACGACGACGCGATTTTGTTTGCAAAGGCGCCTGCGATGCCTCGGCAAGCCCGGGCAGCAAGGGCGCGCGCCCCGAATCCGGCTGCGTCGAAAAGCTCACGCAGGGCGCGCAAGTCCCCGCGCAAGTCCCCGCGACAGACCAGGCGACAGGCGGGGCGTTGACCGGCGGGGCAGACGCAAGCGCGCCCGCATCGACCGTCAAGTCGATCCGCGCAAAAGGCGCAGCCTCCCTTTGCCCCTGCCCGTGACCCAAATCAATCGCCCCGATTCCGCCGCTTCAGCGGGCAGCCAAACCTTGCCTGCAAGTCCGCGCTTCGTCCGACACCTCGCCGTCGCTGGCAAGAGCGGCCTTCGTCGATCCTGTGAAAACTTTATGAACGAACGGCCCAGCTTGCCGTTGCATTCCCGCGCAGCCTACGCTAACAAGCATGTGTAATACTATAACATTAAGACTCAGGGCGTGCCAATGTCGATTCAGCGTTTCATGATTATCTCCAGCGCGTTGGCGGCCTCGACGCTCGCTGGCGGCCAAGCCCATGCGCAGCAAGAGCTGCCCGAAATCGTGGTGCGTGGAGCGTCGCCGCTTCTCGCGCCGTGGCTTCAGGAAAATCTTGGACCGGGCGCCGGCGTCTACGGGCTCGACCAGTCGGAGCTGACGCAAACTGGCGGCGCGACGCTTGGCGCGGCGTTGAGCGAGAAGCCTGGCGTCTCGGGCTCGGCCTTTGGACCGGGCGCCAATCGCCCGATCCTGCGCGGCCTCGACAACCAGCGCGTGCGGCTTCAGGAGAACGGAATCGGCTCGATGGACGTCTCTTCGGTCGGCGAAGACCATGGCGTCCCAATTGATCCGCTGGCGGCGCAGCGGATTTCGATTCTGCGCGGGCCCTTCGCCTTGCGTTATGGCTCATTTGGAATTGGCGGCGTGATCGACGCCCAGAACAATCGCATCCCCCTGCCCGACACGCCCGAGGGGGCGAGGGGGGAGACCACGACCGCTGTCAGCTCGGTCGATTCCGGGCGCGAGGGCTCTGCGATCGCGCAGGTGCGCAAAGGCGCCTATGCGGTTCATGCCGATTTCTATCGTCGGCGCGCTGGCGATTACAAAACGCCGCATGGAACGCAGGCCAATTCCGCTCTCGACATGACGGGCATGGCGTTTGGCGGCTCCTACATTCACCAGAGCGGCTTCTTTGGCCTCTCCATCAGCCGCTTTGAAAGCGCTTATGGAATCCCGGGACTTGAATCAGCGCAAAACCGCACGCGCATCGACATGCAGCAAACAAAAATATTGGCGCGCGGCGAACAAAAGCTTGATGGAAGCGCCGTCGAATCGCTGCGCTTCTGGTTTGGCGCCAGCCGTTACGGCCATAACGAGGACATTATCGATGCGGGCGCCCGCAAGGTCATGGGCGTCTATCATAACGATGAAGCCGAGGGCCGGATGGAGGCGCTGCTGCGCCCCGTCGCCACGCCGTGGGGCGAACTGAAAACAATCGTCGGCGCGCAAGTTGGCGGGCAGCAACTCAACACCGCCGGAGAAGCGGGCGGCCTGCTTGGCCCCGCAAGCGCGCGCCGCAACGCGGCCTACGCTATCAGCGAACTCGCGCTCTCGCAGCGCCTCACGTTCGTTGCGGGCATGCGCGTCGAAGGCGCCTCACTGCGCGGCGATTCCGTGGCCCTCCCTGCCAATTACCTGCCACCCTTCCCGGCCGCCCCGCTCGACGAGGCTCGCGCTCATGTGCGGCAAGTTCCCGTCAGCGTCAGCGCCGGCTTGCGGTTTGACATGCCCGGCGACTGGAAAGGCAGACTGAACCTGCAACGCACGGAACGCGCGCCCGATGCGCTGGAGCTGTTCGCCAAAGGCCCGCACGAGGCCACCGGCACGTTCGAGATCGGCGATCCAAACTTACGCAAGGAAAATGCAATCGGCGCAGAGATCGGCCTGTCGCGCGATTTTGGGCCGCTGCGCATCGACGCTGCGCTGTTTCATACCCGCTATCAGGGCTACATCTACAAGCGCATCACCGGCAACACCTGCGGCGAAGACTTTGACACATGCGTCGCGGGCGATGGCGAAGAGCTAAAGCAGATCGCCTACGATCAGCGCGACGCACGCTTCACCGGCGCGGAATTTGCGGCCCGCTATGAGATCATGCCGGTTGGTCCGGGCATGTTTGGCTTCGACGGCCAGTTCGACATCGTGCGCGCACGCTTTTCCGACGGCGCAAACGTTCCGCGCATACCGCCGATGCGGGTTGGCGCCGGCATGTTCTGGACCGGAGCCGGCATATCCGCACGCCTTGGACTGCTTCACGCTTTCGCGCAAAAGCGCATTGCGGACGAAGAAGAAACGTCCACCAGCGGCTATAATTTGCTGCGCGCCGAACTCAGCTACGCCACGTCCATCGGCGCGCCCGCAGACAAGCGCAAGCTCATCGTCGGGCTCACCGGCACGAACCTGCTCAATGCCGACGTGCGTCTGCACACCTCCTTCCGCAAGGACGAGGTGCTTCAGCCGGGTCGCGGCGTGCGCGCGTTTGTGAACGTGAAGTTCTAGTCCTCTTTGGCATTGGGAGGGGATCAGGCTAAGATCAAAGGAGTTACAAAAAAACTCCGGAGAAAACGCTCGTGTCCCCTCCCCCTTTTCGCGCTGATCATATTGGCAGCCTGCTGCGTCCCGCATCCTTGCTTGAAAAGCGTCGCCTCAATTCCGCAGGGCGTTTGAGCGACGACGACCTGCGCGTCGCCGAAGACGAGGCGATTGCCGACGCGGTGGCGCTGCAAGAGCGGCTGGGCTTTGGACTTGTCACCGACGGCGAATTGCGGCGGCGCTCCTACCACAGCTATTTCTTCGGCCAGCTCGGCGACATCGTGCCCGATTACGTGCCGCCGGAGGATTTTACGGTGCAATCGCCCCGGCGCGGGGTGCAGCCGGTGGCGCGCATCGGCAGCCGCGTCCTGCGCACAAAGCCGATCCACCTTGACGACTACCACGCGCTTGCGGCGCGCACGAAATCCACGCCCAAAATCACCATTCCCGGCCCCTGCGCGCTGCACTTTCGCGGCGGCGATGCAGCCGCTTTGAAGAGCGCCTACTCAGATGTCGATCAATTCTGGGGCGATGTGGTGCAAGCGTTTCGCGCGGAGCTGCTGGAGCTTGCGGCAGCTGGCTGCACTTATGTGCAGATGGACGAGACGGCGTTTGCCAAATTCGGCGACCCGGAAGTGCAGGCGATGCTGGCCGCGCGCGGCGACGACTGGCGCAAGATCATCGACCTTTACGTGGAGATGACCAATCGAGTCGTGCGCGACATTCCCGGCATGCGCATCGGCATCCATTTGTGCCGGGGCAATCGCGGCGGACAGTTTCACGCTGAAGGCGGCTATGAAGAGGTCTCGGAGAAGCTGTTTAACGAACTCGCTATTGATCTGTTTTTCCTCGAATACGATTCCCCGCGCGCTGGCGATTTCTCGCCGCTGCGCTTTGTGCCCAAGGGACGCGCGGTCGTTCTGGGGCTCGTTTCCACGAAATCGCCCGCGCTCGAGAACAAAGACGAATTGAAGCGCCGCATTGATGAGGCTTCGCGTTTTGCGCCGCTCGATCATCTGGCGATCAGCCCGCAATGCGGCTTTGCGAGCGTGGACACCGGCAATCCTGTCTCTCCCGCCGATCAGGAAGCCAAATTGCGGCTTGTGGTTGAGACCGCGCGCGACGTCTGGGGTTGACGTTCAGGCTCCATTCAGACGGACAACGCAAGATTTGACGCATCAGGAGCGATCTCATGGATCACCATCTTTTGCGTCACATCTTCGCAGCTCTATTTGCCTGCCTCGCCTCGCCCGCCTTTGCGCAGGATTCTCTGGCGGGCTCGCGCTGGCTGGCGGAAGCCATAACAGGCGTAGTCTTGACCGAGAGCGCACACTCTCGTGTCGAAGTGCTGGCTGAGGGTCGAATTTCAGGCAATAGCGGCTGCAATGCCTTCACGGGCGCAGGCCAATTGAGAGACGGCGCCGTGAAGATCGGCATGCTTGCGACCACCCGCATGGCGTGCCCGCCCGCGATCATGGATCAGGAGGGCAAGTTTCTCGCGGCATTGGGCAAAGCCGTCCGCTACGAGGCGACGTCCAACGGGCGACTTGTCCTGCGCGATTCCAGCGG
>CAMCMI010000105.1 GCA_945875875.1 Rhizobium sp. Q54 | reverse complement strand
ACGCTCGCGCATGTTGCGGCGATGGCGACGCGTGTGGTGATTTTATCAATCTTCATGTCGCCGCGCCGGATCGCGAAGATCATAAGCAGCGCGAAGTTCAGCCAGGCCCCGATTGCGGTCGCCAGAGCAAGGCCGGAGGCGCCCAGCGGCTCAAACAAAACGATCTTGAGCACCACGTTCAACGCCACTGCGGCAAGCGCAATTTTCATCGGCGTCATGGTGTCGCCGCGCGCCTGAAAGCTCGCAATCGCAGAGCGGATCAGCACGACGGCCAGCAAGCCTGTTCCATAAGCTGCGAGCACGCGGGCGGACGCCTGCGCGGCCTCCGCGCTGAACGCGCCGCGCTGGAACACGCCCGCCATGATGAGATCGGGAATGGTGAGAAACGCCACGAAGAACGGGGCGGACAGCGCAATCGTCAACGCCATCGTGCGGTTCTGCGCCTCCAGCGCGCCGGACGCGTCATTGCCGGCAAAGCGGCGGCTCATCTCCGGCAACAGCACGGCGCCCGCCGCAATGCCAATCACGCCGATGGGAAGCTGATAAATGCGGTCTGCGTAATAGATCGACGCCATGCCGCCCGTCGGCAACATCGAGCCGATGATCGTGTCGGCGAACAGCGCAATCTGCACGCCAGCCGAGCCAATGATTGCGGGCAGAAACGTCTTGAAAAAGCGCCGCACATGCTCGCCCCATCGCGGACGCGCAAACATTTGCAGCACGCCCGCCCGCCGGGCCACGACGATCATCAAAGCCAGCTCCAGCACGCCCGCAATCAGCACGCCGACGCTGGCGGCGATGCCTGCATCGGGAAACATTGCCACAAGCGCAAGGCAGGCGATGATCGAAAGGTTCAGCAGCACAGGCGCAAAAGCCGCCGCCGCAAAGCGTCCATGCGCGTTCATCGTGCCCGACAGCAGCGTGACCAGCGTCACGCAGAGCAGATAGGGGAACGTGATCCGCGTCATCAAAAGCGCGTGCTGATAGGTCGCCGATCCTGGCTCAAGTCCGGGCGCCAGCAGGCCCAGAAGCTCGCGGGTGAAAAGCAAAGCCAGCGCCAGCAGAACGATTTGCGAGCCCAGCAGGAGCGTGAAAATCTGCGCCGAGAATTGTTTGGCCTGCTCCGCGCCCGCGCCTTCCAGCGCCCGCGCATAGGTTGGCACATAGGCAGCGTTAAACGCGCCCTCGCCGAAAATAGCGCGGAAATGATTGGGCAGCCGGAAGGCAATAGTGAAAGCGTCCGCCAGCGCGCCCGCACCCAAAGCCGCGCCCATCATCACGTCGCGCGCAAAGCCTGTTGCGCGCGAGAGCAAAGTGAATCCGCTGACTGAAGCGAGACTGCGCAGCATGCTCACGGAGACGATTTCCGGGTGCGGCCAATGGGCGAGGAATCAGCCTCGACGCCCACGCGCTCAGCCACAAGATACAACGGCCTGCGCTTCACCTCCGCAAATATGCGGCCCACATATTCGCCAAGTATGCCCAGCGACATCAATTGCACGCCGGAGAAGAACATGATCGACACAATCAGCGAGGCGTAGCCCGGCACGTCGGCGCCCACAGTGATCGTCTGCATGATGAAATAGACCGCCATCGCCAAAGCGCCGATGGAAATCAGCGTGCCGACATAGGTCCACACCATCAGCGGCAGGGTCGAGAACGACATCAGGCCGTCGAGCGCAAAGCGCGTGAGCTTGCGATAGCTGAATTTGGATTCGCCAAACGCGCGCTCGGCCACTTCAAACGGCACGCCGATGGAGCGAAAGCCGATCCAGGCGTAAAGCCCCTTTGAGAAGCGCGCGCGCTCGGGCATGGCGCGCAAGGCCTCGACGGCCTGGGCGTCCAGCAGGCGGAAATCGCCGGCGCCTGGCGGCAGAGCGGTTTCGCCAAAAGAAGCGAACAGTTTGTAGAAACGCAGCGTCAGCAAACGCCGCAGCGCGCTGTCGGCGGTGCGGTCCACGCGCTGTCCGTAGACGTTTTGATAGCCCTCGCGCCAACGCTCCACGAACGTCTCAATCATTTCCGGAGGGTGCTGAAGGTCTGCATCCATAATGACGACAGCCTCGCCGCGCGCGTGGTCGAGGCCCGCTGCAATCGCGATCTCCTTGCCAAAATTGCGGCTGAACGAAATCGCCCGCAAACGCGGATCGGACAGGTTGGCCTGACGCAGGGCCAGCAGCGTTTCGTCGCTTGAGCCGTCATCGACGAAGACGATCTCATAAGAGGCGACGCAGCGCTCCAGGACAGGCGCCAGCCGCGCCACCAAAGGAGACAGGTTTTCGGCCTCGTTATACATCGGCACGATCACGGTCAGTTCAGGAGCGGCGGTTTCGGAGAGAGAGTTCATGGAAGCGTCCGTTTTCGCCCGGCATGGGTCACAAGACTCGGAAGTGTTGCACAAGAGCTATGCGCAAAGGGGAGGCCTCGCGCAATCCCCCGCGTGCGTGCTATGCGGGACGAGGCGCTTTCGAGCATGAGGCAGCATGTCGGACTTCTCGTTTGTTCTCTGTGCGGACGATTACGGGCTCTCCCCAGCCGTGAGCGCCGGCATCCGGCAGGCTTTGGCGGCTCGGCGCATCAACGCCACCGGCGCCATGACCAACCTGCCTGACTGGCCAAATGCTGCGCCTTTGCTGGTGCCTTACCTCGGCCATGCCCAGATCGGCGTTCACCTGAACCTGACTGTAGGCGCCTCGCTGGCCAGTGCTCCAAATCTGGCGCCGCAAGGCAAATTGCCCGGGATTGGCTTTTATCTGCGCCAGCGGAACCTCCCGCAAGCAATGGCTGACGAGGTCGCCGCCGAGATCGCGCGCCAGTTTGATTCATTTGAGTCCGCGATGGGCCGCACGCCCGATTTCGTCGATGGCCACCAGCATGTTCACGCCCTGCGCCCTGTCCGGGGCCTGTTGCTGGCGGAAATGGAGCGGCGGGGCTGGGAGGGCCGGGTGTGGCTGCGCGACAGCGCCGACAAGCCCTCCCGCATCCTTGCACGGGGTGTGGAGACGAAGAAGGCGCTGCTGCTGGCGTGGTTCGCCCACGGGTTCGCCAAGGCCGCACGCAGCCGGGGCTTTGCGGTGAACGAGGGCTTCGCGGGCTTCTCGGCGTTCGATCCGGCGCGCGATTATGCGTCCGATTTTGAGACTTATCTGCGCGCCCCCGGCCCCCGGCATCTGGTGATGTGCCATCCGGGGCGGGTCGACGACGCGCTGGCAGCGCTTGATCCGGTGACGATTACCCGCGAGCAGGAGCTTGATTTTCTGCTGGGGGACGCCTTCCCCGATCTGCTGGCGAGAGCTGGAGCCAGCCTGGACTTTTCCAAGATGTCGGCCTGAGCCAGGAATTTTACTTGGTCTTAAGCAAGGCGGCGCATTGTTCCGCTTCAGGCGTGTTGGCGCAGGCGCAGTTTTAGGAGAGCGGCCATTAGCTCGCATATTACCAGAAAGGGCGGTCTGGTCATCGGGGCGGTGGCTCTGCTCGTCGTTTTGATGATCTCCTGGTCGCAAACAGGCGGCGAAGAAGAGAGCTTCAGCTTCATCATTCCCGTAACAGGCGCTTTGGTGATTGTGGGAAGCGTCGTCATGCTTTTGAATTCGATGATGGCGCGTCTGGCTGAAAACGTCGCAGCCCTCAGCAAGACGCTCATCAGCCTGTCCGACGGCGACCTTTCCGTTGAGGTGCCAAACCTTGGAACAACCACCGAGCTTGCGCAAATCGGCGCGGCCATTGAGCGGCTGAAAGGCCGGCTTGGAGAACGCGTGTCGCTGCTGGAGCGCGTGGGCGCGTCCGAGGCTGCCGCGCTCGCCCGCCAGCAACGCATCGACGCGCTTATCGCAGAGTTTCGCGCCATCGTCGGCGGCGCCCTCACCGACGTTGCAGGACACAGTTCGCAAATGCTGAAAGCCGCCGATTCGCTCGCTACCTCATCGACCGAGAGCGCGCGTCAGGCCAGCAGCGCCTCCATATCCACCGCGCAAGCGTCAAATTACGTTCTGACCGTCGCTCGCGCATCGGAAGAATTGTCCGCCTCTATCCGCGAAATCGAAGCGCAGGTCTTGCGCACCCGCAACACTGTGAACGAGGCCTCGCGCACCACGGTCGCCACCACGCAGACCATCGACGGGCTGGCCGACAAGGCGCACAAGATTGGCGAGATCATCGGCCTCATTCAGGCGATCGCCGCGCAAACAAATCTGCTCGCCCTGAACGCCGCCATCGAGGCCGCGCGCGCGGGCGAAGCCGGACGCGGCTTTGCCGTCGTGGCGCAGGAAGTTAAGTCGCTGGCGAGTCAGACCGCCCATGCCACCGACCGCATCGCCGAACATGTCGCGGCCATTCAAAGCGCAACCGAAGGCGCAGTGCATGCGATCGCCTCAATCTCCACCACGATGCAGGAAGCCGAAGGCTTTACCGCCGGAATCGCTGTGGCTGTGGAAGAACAATCCTCCGCCACCAAGGAAATTTCACGCAGCGCCGCAGAGGCCGCAGAAGAAACGCAAAGCGCGGCCAGAAGCATGGATGGCCTGAAATCGGCAGTCAGCGAAACCGATCTGGCGGCATCCCAAGTACATCGTTCCGCCACCGACGTCGCGCGCCAGACAGAGCATGTGAACGTGACGATCGACCGCTTCTTGAGATCTGTCGCCAGCGCGTAGTATTATAAAATATATAATATAAATTATCGCCGGGCGCCGCAACGCCCGGTTTTTTTATTGGCAAACGAACGTAATAAAATTCTGCGATAGAGTTTGTTAACCATAATTGTACAAAATTATCTTCGATTTGAAATTAAGTTTTTCCGGAGATAAGCATGTTCAGACTTACGGCGGGATTTCTTGTGGCCGCAATCACTGCGAGCGGCGCCCTAGCTGCAGATCAGCTAGCGCCGTTTCCGTATTATCCTGCGCCTGCAGCAGTTCCTCAACTGGCGCCCGCTCCCCCGCCACGCGCGTTTGACTGGGGTCGATGCTATGCTGGCGTGCATGTGGGCACAAAGACAGTTGATAATAGCAGCGAGATCACCGGCACTGATTTCTACCGGGCTGAAAGCATCAGCAAAACCTCCGATACGCTGACCGGGCCTATCGGCGGTCTTCAGCTCGGTTGCAATATGATGCTGGATCACGGCTTTCTGATCGGCTTCGAACTTGAAGGCGCCTATGGGAAGAAAAACCAGGTAGATTGCAGCTCTCAAACTGATCCGGTTAGCTATTGCGTAGACCTGTTCAAGGAACGGGAAGCCTTTCTCAGCGCACGCTTCGGCTATGTGGTCGATGATTCATTTCTCTGCGGATGCACCAGCGGCGGACTTCTTGTTTATGGCCGCATCGGCGCTGGCTACACCAAGACCGATATAGCGATGAACGTGAACGCAATATCCTATGTCTCAATTCCAAAACCAGGCATTGGCTATGGCGATGATGCGCACCTCCCGCAATGGGCGCAAAACTACGATTTGAAAGGCTCCAAATCTTTCATCTCGCCCTTGTTTGGCATTGGAATTGAGCGCGCAATTGCGCCTGACTGGAGCATCCGCGCTGATTTCAGCACAATGTTCTCAATGACTGGCAAGACAAGTCTTAATGTAAGCAAGTTGAATTACCTCAATCCAGAATACTCTGCCGGGGCCAATTTGCCCAATGACCCCTCTGGCGTGAAGCGTAACCCTAGTTTGGGCGACAAGCTGCCGATCAAGATTCGCGAGGTCGAAACCAAACTGACTTTTGGCGTGAACCGGCTTTTCTAATAACGCGTCAGATTTTTTGTGTTGAAGGTGAAATCATGCAGAGAATAATTATCCCACTGATATTTTCGCTCTTGGTAAGCGCCACTGCTAACGCCGCCGAGCCGGCTCCGCATCGACAGGTTTTCCATCCGGCGCCTGTGATGGCGCAGGTAAAGCCTGCAGCACAGCCATTTGACTGGAATCGCTGCTTTGCGGGCGCACAGATTGGCACAAAGGCAGTGCGCAGCGATTTGAAGCTCAGTACTACCGAGTTTGTGACTGTTGAATATGTCGATGAACAAAAGACCAATCTCTTTGGCGCTCACGCAGGCTTGCAAGCCGGCTGCAACAAGATGCTTGGAAACGGACTCGTAATAGGCTTTGAAATTGAGGGTGTTTACGGACCAAAAGCTGGGAGGAATTGCGCCACTCGCATTGATCCGCTCGCCTATTGCATCGAGTATGAAAAGGATCGTGAATTCTTCCTGAGCGGCCGTATCGGCAAAACGTTCGATGGTTTCTCGCGGTGCGATTGTGGCGGCGCCGGGGCGCTGTTGCTGTATACGCGACTTGGGGCTGGCTACACGCGCACGGATATCAAAGCGAACTTCAATCAGGTCTCTTATCGCACGGAGCAAACACAATCCCCCGGGCCTACCAATACATATCAGCCGGTGTGGGGTAACGTCTTCGACATGACGGGAACCAAATCCTTCATTTCCCCGATGCTCGGGTTCGGCTTTGAATACGCGCTGGATCATGCATGGACTGTGCGCGGCGAAATGGCTGGTATGCTTTCGGCTGAAGCTGGTTCAAAATTGACGACAAAAAAGATCAAGTTGACGGGCGATATCCCCAATAACGATTCAACCGGGGTTCAGCGTCACGTAAGAGTGGGCGACGTTATGAGCGTTCGGTTGCAAGAAATTGAAACCAAGTTTTCTTTTGGTGTAAACCGCCACTTTTAAGAACATTCCGTAAAACAAAAACGCGGGCCGCTTTCGCAGGCCCGCGTTTTCTATTTTGAAAATACCAAACTTACTTGATGGCCGCCGAATACATCTGCGCCACGTATTCCCAGTTCACGAGGTTTTCAATGAAAGCCTTCACGTAATCGGGACGACGGTTGCGGTAGTCGATGTAATAGGAATGCTCCCACACGTCGCAGCCCAGAATCGGCTTGCCGCCATGCACCAGCGGGCTTTCGCCGTTGGCGGTTTTGGTGACGACGATCTTGCCGTTCTGCACGGTGAGCCAGCACCAGCCGGAACCAAACTGCGTCACGCCGCCCTGGATGAAGTCTTCCTTCATCTTGTCGAGCGAGCCGAACGAATCCAGCAGCGCCTTTTCAAGCTCGCCGGGAATGGAACCGCCGCCATTGGGCTTCATCCAGTTCCAGAAATGCAGATGGTTGAAGTGCTGGCCGGCGTTGTTGAACAGGCCGGCGTTCTTGCCGAAAGAGCCCTGCACGACGTCTTCCAGCGACTTGCCTTCCCATTCAGAACCTTTCAGCAAATTGTTGCCGTTGGTCACATAGGCCTGATGATGCTTGTCGTGGTGATATTCCAGAGTTTCCTTCGACATATAGGGCTGGAGCGCGTCATAGGCGTAGGGAAGATCGGGAAGCGAGAAGCTCATCTGAAAAGCCTTTCAATTGGGCGACGACGTGCGCGATGGCCCGCAGACGGCGGCTGCGCGACGACTAGGCCTTCCGGCATAAAGGCCTTGCCCGCACGAATCAATCCTTCGGACGACCTTGGGAAGCTTTTACGTGGCCGGGATTTTCCGACACGAGCGCTGCTGGCTGTTTTGCGCGCGGCGCGTTCGTGGTTTATTGCGCATGGAGAGAATGCCGCTCGAGGGCGGCATGTTCCAATCGAAAGGCTGCGCATTGTCGAAATGGATTGTACTCGCCGCAGGAGCGCTCATGAGCGTTTCAGGGCTCTGGTGGCTCTGGGATGGCCTCGGCATTGTCCAGGTCGAGCGCGGCTGGAGCGCGGTCATTGCGGGCGCCGTGATCTTCTCCGCCGGGGCGGTGCTGATGGGGCTGTCGGCGCTGATCCGGCAGGTTGAATCGCTCGCCTCCGCCATGCGCGCGCCTGCATCCACAGGGCAGCTTGAACGCGAAAGCGATCTGCTGGACAAAGCGACGGCGACGGCGACGCCGCCGATAGCGCCCGTATTGCCGCAATCCGGGCAGGCTTTGGACGCACAGGAGCGTGACGTTCCGGATCGTCCCGAGGCGGGCGAGCCTGTCGAGAACCCGCAAGATCTGCGTTCCCAGCAAATGATCCCGCCTGCGCTGCGGCCCGCGCCCAGCCTTCCCAGAGCGAGCGTTCCAGACTTTGCCTTGGGGACCCCATCCGTTTCTGAGGCGGATCGTCAACCGGCGGAGAGCGCTGAAACCGACACGTCTGAAGCGCGGGCGCCGGAGGCACGGCGGGAAGCGCCCAGGCTGTATGCTTCGCGTCAAGATTCTCGGGAAGAAGATGCTGATCGCCAGCCGACTCCGGCGGGCAATGCGTCCGCTTCTGCGCACTGGAAATCGCTGTTTGCGAAGGCCAGGGCTTCGGAGCGCGATAGTGAATCTGGCGCCGCCCCCGCCGTCCTGTCGCCTGTCGCTCAACAAGATCGCGCGCCTGACACTCCCGCCCAGCGCTCCGGAGGCGACAGCGAAGGACAGATCGCACGCCGATATGAATCGCAAGGCGTACGCTATTCGCTCTACGAGGACGGCTCGATTGATGCGGAAACGGATACCGGGACATATCGTTTCGGGTCGCTGACGGAACTGCGCGCTTTCCTCGACAAGCGCGAGGACTGATTATTTCACCAGCGGCATGAGCGCTTTGAAATCGGCGGTTCCGGCAATCGCCAGCCATTCGAAGATCGCCATTTCCGTCGAAACGATTTGCACGCCTGATTGCGACATCCGGCTAAGCGCCAACGCTTTTGAAGCGGGCGCGCGCGAGCTTGAAGCATCTGCTGCGACGAACACGTCAAAGCCCGCAGCCTTTGCGCCAAGCGCGCTTTGCAGCAAGCAAACATGCGCCTCGATGCCGCAAATCAACAGCTGATCGCGGCCAGCTTGTTTCATATCGTTCAGCCGCGCGGCGATCCCCTCGTCACCCAGACAGGAGAAGCTCATCTTCTCCATCACGCAAGCGCCTGCGATATGTGCTCGCAGCGCTTCGACGCTGGCGCCAATGCCCTTTGGATATTGCTCCGAGACCGTGAGCGGCACGCCAAGGCGGTTGGCGGCCTGCGCAAGCTTTGCGCAATTGGCGAGCCTCAAATCAGGCTCGGCCATCGCAGGCAGCAGCTTTTCCTGCACGTCGATCAGCAACATCTGCGAGCGGCTTGCGCTCAAAAGTGCGCTCATGGTTTGGCCTTTTTAGTTTTTACCGGCTTGCGCTGAACCGCCCATAACGCGAAGGCGTATTCGACAGCCAGTTCGCGCAATCTGTCAAACCGTCCCGAGGCGCCGCCGTGGCCTGCGTCCATGTTCGTGCGCAGCATGATCGGGCCGCCGCCCGTCATGTTGGCGCGCAATTTCGCGACCCATTTTGCAGGCTCCCAATAGGTCACGCGCGGATC
>CAMCMI010000104.1 GCA_945875875.1 Rhizobium sp. Q54 | reverse complement strand
CCATCCTTGGGAAACCAGTCCAGCTTGTCGCGATACAGTCCGACCATGGTCTGTACGATGGGCGCATGAAGCCCCAGCCGCATCTGGTCTTGCGCGCCCGGTCCCTGTCCATACGGGGAGGGATCAAGCCCCGTCACAAGCGCGTCGTAGATGCTGACCACGCGCTTGTCGGCGCGGCGGAGCTCATCGACGAACACATCCATCGGTACGCGCCCGGCATGGCGCGCCACAAGATCGCGGGGCAGGCCGGTGAGGTCTGATACGCGCGCATTGAGGCGGCCCAGCGCGGCCTCGTCCTTCAGGCCCGCCATCAGATCTGTCAGAAAAGCGCCGCGCGCATAGCTTTCCGCATCCGCCATATCGGCGCGCGAGAGCGTGCGCCCGAGCCCGCGATGGGCGGCGGCATAGGAGGGCAGGCGAGCGACATGATCGAACAATGAGCGACGCGATTGAGTGCGGCTGAAATCCAGCACCGGCGACACCAGCACCAGCCCATCGACACCCACGCCCTGATCTATCTGCAAGCGGTGGGCGATTTTGGGCGCGCGAAAGCCGCCATAGCTCTCCCCGGCGATATACTTTGGCGAGGCGCCACGACCTCGCGCCTCCACCCAGCGACGGATCGTCGTCGCCAGCGAGTCGATGTCGCCGTTGACGCTCCAGAGCCATTTGCGAACGTCGTCGCCGCCGTGAATCTGGCTGTAGCCGGTGCCTGCGGGATCGAGGAACACGAGGTCCGTGAAGGGCAGCCAGCTTTCAGGATTGGCGCTCAATGCTGGCGAGGCGGAGGGGCGGGCGCCCGCTTCGTCCATCGGCAGGCGCCACGGCCCCAGCGCGCCAAGGTTCAACCATGCGGAGGCATAGCCCGGACCGCCGTTCATTGCGAAGGTGACGGGGCGGCGCGTCGGATCGTCCGTCTTCATCTCAAACGCGATATAGGTGATGTCGGCGACAGGCGCGCCGCTGTCGCGATTGCTCAGGCGAATGGAGCCTGCTGTTGCGGTGAAGGCAAGCACGCCGCCATCGGGCAGGGTAAGCGTGTGCTGGGTCACGCTGTCGGCGGGCAGGGCCTTCAACGCGGGCGAGGGAGCAGGCGCACCGCGCTGCTGCTGGTTTTGTTGTTGCGCGGGTTGGGCAAGCGCGGCCCCGTTCAGCAGGCATATCGAAAGCGCGGCGGCGTGCAAAAGGCGCATGTTGTTTCCTCGCATAGGACTTGAGGATCGGGCGCGCGGGTAACGAAGTAAAGCCCTCACGCCGCGCGCTGATCGCCCTCCATCTGCGGCAAAGCGTCCATCACGCGTTCGGGTGGGAAGATCACGATGACTTCCGTGCCCACGCGCACTTCGCTGCGCAGCGTGAAACTGCCACCGTGCAGTTCTACGAGGCCTTTCACGATGGGCAGGCCCAGCCCTGTGCCTTCTTCGGCATTTTTCAGCGCGGTGCTGCCGCGTCCAAACGATGACAGGACGATGGGGATCTCTTCGGCGGGAATGCCTGCGCCGGTGTCGCGGATGGAGAGATATTGCCCGCCCGCCGCCGTCCAGCCGACTTTGATGGTGATGGTTCCGCCAGAGGGCGTAAATTTGATCGCGTTTGTGAGCAGGTTCAACGTTACCTGCCGCACCGCGCGCTCGTCCGCCCAAAGGCGCGGCAATTGGGTCTCGATGGCCTGGCGAATGGAGACGCCGCGCTTTTCCGCGCGCAGGCTCACGAGGTGCCGGCAATCCTCCACCACATGAGCCAGCGAGATCGCATCCTCGCGCAATTCATAGCGGCCCGCCTCGACGCGCGAGAGATCGAGGATCTCGTTGATGAGGCCCAGAAGATGCTTGCCGCTGTTGTGGATGTCGGCCGAATAATCCTTGTAGGCGGGCACGATGTGGGCGCCGAACAGCTCTTCCTTCATGACTTCGGAAAAGCCTAGAATTGCGTTGAGCGGCGTGCGGAGTTCATGGCTCATGGTGGCCAGAAACTTCGATTTCGCAAGGCTTGCTTCTTCGGCGCGCCGACGCGCTTCGTCTGAATTGGTGGTCGCCTCTTCAAGCTCGCCGATGAGCGAGTCTTTCTCCAGCCGCAATTGCAGCGAGGCGAGGCGCGCATCGTAGAGCATGCGCGTGACGTAGACGAAATAGATCGGCGCCACGAAAGCCGCCAGCGACAGCGGCAGCGATTGCAATGGCGCCGCAACCATAAAGCCCACAATAGAGGCTGCGATGGGGGCCAGTCCGATATAGGCGACGACGGGAATTGTCGTCGCCGTCAGCGCATTGAGCGCGCCCACCAACAGCAGCACGACGAACAGAAACGCATGCGCGTTGAACTCGCCCGCTTGCAGCGCCAGCGCCACCAGCGCAGCCCATGCGGCGCCCTGCATGCATTCGCCAAGCAGAAAGCGCGCCTGCCAGCGTTGCAGGTTCAGTTTTGGCTCGGGCGTTTTGAGAATGCGCCGCGCCATCAAATAAATCGTCAGGATGGCGAAATTGACTGCGCCCCACCAGCACAGCGCCGTGACGGGCGTCGCCCACAGGGAGATGACGAGCGCGACCCCCGTCGTCAACGCCAGCATCGGGAGCGTTGCATCCATGCGGGCGCGGGCGAATTGCAACAGCAGCTCGATATCGAAAGTGCGCGAGCCCGCGCCCGTGGACGTGAGCTTTTCACGCGTCGAGCGCACTTGCTCCGCGAGGCGACGACGATGCGCGATTTGACGCCGGTCTGGCCCGCGTCCGCGCTCAATCATTTCCGCCGTAACTTCGCTCATGTCGACTGGTACTCGTACGCGCGCCTCGCAGGTTGAAGCATGGCGGAAAAGTATTAAAGATAACTGGAGCTGAGCTTTTAATGGCGAGTAGGCAGTAGGCAGTAGGGAGTAGGGGGCAGGGGGCAGGGGGCAGGGAGTAGTAGAAAAAGAGCCCCTCATCCGACGTTTGCTGACGCAAACGCCACCTTCTCCCGCCTGCGGAAGAAGGATAAGAAGCGCTCTTCCTTCCCTTCTCCCGCAGGCGGGAGAAGATGTCGCGCGCAGCGTGACGGATGAGGGGTTCTCCCACTGCCCACTGCCCACTTGCTATTCGCTACTCCCTACTCGCCCCCCCAACGGAGCATAATTTGCCGCAATCGCCCCAAGACATTGCCGCCGAGATCCGCGCCTGCCGCCTTTGCGTTGAGGCGCCCGGCGGTGCGCCATTGCCGCATGAGCCGCGACCGTTGTTGCGGGTGTCGTCCACCGCGCGGCTGCTGATCGCCAGCCAGGCGCCGGGCATGCGCGCGCATAAATCTGGCGTGACGTTCGACGATCCCTCCGGCGACCGCCTGCGCGAGTGGATGGGGATTGACCGCAACACGTTCTATGATGAGCGCCGCATCGCCATCGTGCCCATGGGGTTTTGCTTTCCCGGCTATGTTTCCAACGGCGGCGACATTCCGCCGCGTCGGGAATGTCGCGCCCGCTGGCATGATGACCTGTTCGCCGCGATGCCGCAGATTGAAACTATCTTGCTGGTTGGCGCCCATTCGCAGCGCTATCACTTCCAAAGGCTGGGTGCGCCCGTCGATCGAGGAACGAAAGTCTCTGATATCGTGCGCGATTGGCGTGCGCTGTTGTCTTTCAAGCCAGCGTTGATGCCCTTGCCTCATCCCTCATGGCGCAATTCCGGCTGGTTGAAGCGCAATCCATGGTTTGAGGCGCAGGCTTTGCCTATGCTGCGGGCGGAAGTGGCGCGGTTGATTTAAAGCCTTTGTTCAGCCGTGGTTCATGGGCATATGATTACCCGTTGCTGTACATGCGCTGGAAGTTACGGAGTCGGATATGAACAACCTGTGGCGCGCTCTTGCGCTCATTGCGGCTTTTTCAGCAGGCTTCCAGCCAGCTCAAGCACAGGCGCCGGCGCCAGCCGGGCAGGCGCGGTTCGCGTTCGTCATCGGCAACGACGATTATGACGACGGCGAGCTTCCCACCGCCGCCAACGACGCAAGCCTTGTGGCCGACGCCTACAAGACCGCCGGGTTTGAAGTGACCGGCGCCCGCAATCTCGATCAGGAGACGCTGCGCTCGGCCTATCGTGAATTTCTGGAGAAAGTAGCGGCTGCCGGGCCCAATTCCGTAGCCGCCGTTTATGTGTCGGGCTATGGCGTGCAATCGCAGGGCGAGAATTATTTCATCCCGCCCGGCGCCCGCGTGCAGCGTGAATCCGATCTGGCGCTGAACGCCGTGCGCATTTCCGATCTCACGCGCGCCTTGTCGGGGCTGCCGTCTCGCGGGCGCATTATTGCGCTCGACATCGCCTATGCGCCGCCGTTCGCGGAAAGCTGGCCGTCGTTGGCGCCCGGGCTGGCGATGATTGAGCCAGAGCCAGATACCCTGATCGCGTTCAATGCGGCGCCGGGCGCGATTGCGCCTGTGGCCCAGCCGCCTTACGGCCCCTATGCGCAGGCATTGGCTGAAATGCTGCGCGAGCCGGGCCTGCCGATTGACGAAGTTTTTGCAAGCGTTCGCGCCCGCGTGGCCGAACTCACCAAGGGCGCGCAGGCGCCGTGGAGCGAGAGCCGCCTGTCACAGGATATCTTGATGCTGGAGCGCGGACCCGATGCGCCGCCGCCGGTCGTCACCGCGCAGCGTATGGAAGCCCGTCGCGCGTTGCCGATTGCGCAAATGTCGGCGCAGGACGCCTACGCAGCCGCGCTGGATCGCGATAATATCGCCGCCTACGAGGAGTTTCTCGCAGCCTATGGCGACAGCCCCTACGCCAATAACGTGCGCAACATGCTGGCGACGCGGCGCGAGGCGCGCACATGGCGCAGCACGCTCAACGTCAACACGCCAAATGCGTATTGGTCCTATCTTTCGCGCTATCCCAAAGGTCCTCATGCCAACGAGGCGCGCCGAAGGCTGGCGCGTTTTTCGGCAGCGCAGGAGCCGCCCGCCTCGTTCGTTGTGATTGACTACCCGTTTGCGCCGCCGCCGCGCGAGGAGATCATCTTTCTTGAAGATCCGCGCCCGCGCTATTTTGTCGTGCATGAGGCGCCGGTCGTTATCTACGCGCCGCCGCCGCGCTGGTGGCGCCCGCCGCCGCCGCCGGTTTATGTCGAGGAGAACTATTTCTTCCTGCCCGCGCCGGTGAGCATAGTCGAGCAGCCGGTCTGGCTGGCGCCGCCGCGCTATGTCGCGCCGCCGCCGCCGCCGGTCTGGATCGACGAGCGCCGTTCGATCGTGCCCTATGTCGCGATTCCAGCCGCACTGGCGGCAGGCATTGTTGCGGGCAAAATCATCCAGAACCGGCGCGATGAACGCAGGCAGGATGCAGCTGCGCGCGATGGGCGCGACGGGCGTGATAGTCGGCGCGACGCCGCTGTAGCGCCGCGTCAGTTCAACCCGCAATTCATGCCGCCGGTGGCGCGCCCCGTGCGCCCGGTCGCCAATTTGCCTGTGACCAATAGCGAAGCGATTGCGCCGCGCCAGTCCGTCGCACCTGCCATGCAGCCTGCGGCGCCTGTAACGGCTCCAGCGCTTCAGCGCGCATTGCCCGCCATGCAGCCCGCGGCGCCAGTGGTTCAGCCGCCAGCGTTGCAGCGCTCAGCGCCTGCAAGCGGACCTGCAAGCGGACCTGCAACTGCGCCTGCAATAGGGGCTGCAACTGCGCCTGCCGCAACTGCGCCCGCAATCGCCCCGGCTGCCCGGACCCCGGCTCCGGGGGCTTTGCCGCCGCTGCCTCGTACAGGCGCCAAACCTGACGTTCTGCCGGGTGCGCAGCCGGGCGCTCAACCGGTTCCACAACCCGGTCAGCGCGGGATGCAGCGTGCGCAGCCATTGCCTGATCTGCCGCCGCGACAGGGCGCGCCGGGGAGCAAGCCTGCGCAAGGCGGTCCGCCTGCGCAAGGGGTTCCGCCTTCGCCTTCAACAGCGCCAGCGATTGCTCCGCCCGCCATCCCACCTTCTTCTGCGCCCGCGATGAAACCTGCCGTTCCGCCAGCGGCGAGCGCAGAACAACGCCGCATGGAAGAAATGCAGCGGCGCCGCACGCAGGAGGAGGGCCGTCGCGATACGATCCGTCAGCAACAGCAACAACGTCAGCCGCAAGAGCAGACGCCGCAGCGTTTGCGCGAGAGCACGCCGGCCCAGCGTCAGCAAGCGGCGCCCGATCCTCGCCAGCAACAGCAGCAGCAGCAACAGCAGGAGCAACGCCAGCAGCAGATGCAGCAGCAGCGCCAGCAGCAGCAGCAAGAGCAGCGCCAGCAGCAAATGCAGCAGCAGCGTCAGCAACAGCAGCAAGAGCAACGCCAGCAGCAGATGCAGGAGCAACGTCAGCAGCAAATGCAGCAACAGCGCCAGCAACAGCAGCAAGAGCAGCGCCAGCAGCAGATGCAGCAGCAGCGTCAGCAACAGCAGCAACGCCCGCAGCAGGAGCAACGTCAGCCGGATCGCTCACGCGGGAACCCCGCATGCGGCGCGCCGGGTCAGCCGCCGTGTCGTTAAGCAGGCGCTATCGGGCCTCGTCCAGCAAAGCGATGAGGCTTGACGTGTCCCAGCGTCCGCCGCCGCGCGCCTGCACTTGCGCGTAAAATTGATCGACGAGCGCCGTGACGGGGAGCTTTGCTCCGTTGCGGCGCGCCTCGCTGAGGCAGATCGACAGATCCTTGCGCATCCAGTCGACCGCAAAGCCGAACTCGAACTGGCCCGCCGCCATCGTTTTGTGGCGGTTTTCCATCTGCCAGGATTGCGCGGCGCCTTTCGAGATCACGTCAACGACCGCATGCGGATCGAGCCCCGCCGCTTTGGCGAAGGCGATCCCTTCCGCCAGACCCTGCACGAGACCGGCGATACAAATCTGGTTGACCATTTTGGTCAGTTGCCCGGCGCCGGGCGGCCCCATCAGGCGGCATGATTTTGCGTAAGCCGCGATGATGATTTCAGCCCGTGAATAGGGCTCATCCTCGCCGCCGCACATCACCGTCAGCGCGCCGTTCTCCGCGCCCGCCTGACCGCCGGAAACCGGTGCGTCGATGAAGTGCAACCCCAGCGCGGCAGCCGCTTGCGCCAGTTCGCGCGCCACATCGGCGGAGGCCGTCGTGTGATCCACAAAGATTGCGCCCGGCTTCATGCCCGCAAAGGCGCCGTCGGGGCCAAACGCCACGGAGCGTACATCGTTGTCGTCGCCAACGCAGGCGAACACGATGTCCTTGTCCTGAGCGGCCTCGCGCGGGGTAGGGGCCGCCGCGCCGCCATGCTGCACAACCCATTTCAGGGCTTTGTCGGCGGTGCGATTATACACCGTGACAAGATTGCCGTGACGCGCGAGATGCCCGGCCATCGGGCCGCCCATAACGCCAAGTCCGAGGAAAGCGACGTTCGCCATGATCTGTTCTCCTGTTCGATAGCGCCAGCCGTTTCACGAAACGCATCGGCTCGCAAGACGGATGGGCGCTACCCCTTGTTTCTTGGACTTGACTTTTGTCGTGATGCGACGAAAGGCCTAGTCTCAAGCAGCGTTCATGATCCTAAACGGGATTGCCAAGCGGCGACGTGAATGGTCCTGTTCGCAGATCGGCGCCGGAGGGGCGCGTCGAGAGGTAAGTCATGTCGAGAGGGAAGCTATAATGACGATCAAACGTCGTGAATTCATCAAGACTGCGACGGTCGGCGCAGCGGCTACAGCGGGCGCAGCGGTTATCGCCGCCCCGGCGATTGCGCAAAGCTCGCCGGAAGTACGCTGGCGCCTGACGTCGAGCTTCCCGAAATCGCTAGATACAATTTTTGGCGCAGCGGAAGTGTTCTCGAAGGCCGTCAACGAGGCGACTGACGGCAAGTTTCAGGTGCAGGTCTTCGCTGGCGGGGAAATTGTGCCGCCTCTGCAGGCGCTGGACGCGGTACAAAACGGCACTGTCGAAGTGTGCCACACCTGCATGTATTATTATTGGGGTAAGGACCCCACGTTCGCCTTTGGCACCGCAGTGCCGTTTGGCCTCAACGCCCGCCAGATGAACGCCTGGTTCTACCATGGCGGCGGCAACCAGATGATCGACGAATTTCTGGCTGATTATGGTACCGTCGGCTTTCCCGCTGGCAACACCGGCACGCAAATGGGTGGCTGGTTCCGTCGCGAAATCAAGACGGCGGCTGATTTCAAGGGCCTGAAGATGCGCATCGGCGGCTTCGCCGGGCTCGTACTGCAAAAGCTCGGCGTCGTGCCGCAGCTGATCGCGGGCGGAGACATCTATCCCTCGCTTGAGAAGGGCACGATCGACGCTGCTGAATGGGTCGGCCCCTACGATGACGAAAAGCTCGGCTTCAACAAAGTGGCGCCCATTTACCATTTCCCCGGCTGGTGGGAAGGCGGCGCGGCGCTTCATCTGCTGATCTCGAAGCAGAAGTTCGCTGAATTGCCCAAGCATTATCAGGCTATCGTGCGCGCAGCCGCAGCCAGCGCCAATGTTGACGCGCAGGCTAAATACGATGCGCAAAACCCGGCCGCTCTCAAGCGACTGGTGGCCGCAGGCACGCAATTGCGCCCATTCAGCCAAGACGTGATGGAGGCCTGCCACAAGGCTGCGCTTGAGGTCTATGCCGAGCAATCGGCAAAGAACCCCAAATTCAAGAAGATGCACGACCATTATATGGCCTTCCGCAACGACCAGTATCTGTGGTGGCAGGTGGCCGAGTATAATTACGACAACTTCATGATCCGCCAGCGCGCCAGAGGTTAAGGCTGCGGGTCAACAAGGGGCGCGGGTGATCGCGCCCTTTTTATCGGGAAGTATTTGTACCCGGGTGATGCAGCGCCGTGACTCCGGCGACGCAACATGGCAGAACACCCACCAGCTTTAAGCGGGCGAGTTTATCGGTCGCCAATTATTATTCGTCCAGAGGCCGAACGATCATGAACGTTTTTGACTCCATCCGTCGCCAGCTCACGCCCATTCATCCTGAGGGCTATGTTTTCATCGTGGCTTTTGCGGTCGCGTCCCTGATCCTGCACTGGGTCTGGGATCCTTTGGGCTGGATCGGAGGGTTGCTTACCCTCTGGTGCGCCTATTTTTTCCGCGATCCGGTACGTGTGACCCCGGTTGACGAAAACATCGTCGTCTCGCCCGCAGACGGTATCGTTTGCTCTGTCGGCCAGTACACGCCGCCGCCGGAGCTGGGGCTTGGCGATGCGCCGATGTCGCGCGTCTCGGTCTTCATGTCGGTGTTTGATTGCCATGTGAACCGCACCCCGGTGAACGGCAAAATCACCCGAATCGCCTACAAGCCCGGCCTGTTCGTCAACGCGGACCTCGACAAAGCCAGCGAAGACAACGAGCGCAACGGCCTCGTGATTGAAACCCCGCGCGGACAATACGGCGTGGTTCAGATCGCGGGTCTCATCGCCCGTCGCATCGTCTGCTTC
>CAMCMI010000103.1 GCA_945875875.1 Rhizobium sp. Q54 | reverse complement strand
CCAAACGCCCATATCGGGCATCTAACGAGCGGCCGCTGCCGGAGGCGGCCAGACGACGACGAGGAAAGCATCATGGCTGACGGCCACGCGAAACCAAACCACGATTACCACCTTGTCGATCCCAGCCCATGGCCGCTGATTGGTTCGGTGTCTGCGTTCGTGTCGGCCGTGGGCGCCGTCGCCTGGATGAAGTCCATGCCGCTCTTTGGAATTCAGATGGGCGCTTACGTGTTTGGCGCGGGCATGATCGGCATCCTCTACACGATGGCCGGCTGGTGGATCGACGTTGTGCGCGAGGCCGAAAGCGGCTTCCATACCCGCGTCGTGCAAATCCATCATCGCTACGGCATGATCCTGTTCATCGCCTCGGAAGTGATGTTCTTCGTGGCGTGGTTCTGGGCGTTCTTTGACGCCAGCCTGTTCTACAACGAGGCGGGACAATATGCCCGCGTTGAGGCCACCGGCGGCATGTGGCCGCCCAAGGGTCTCGAAGTGTTCGATGCCTGGCATCTGCCGCTGCTCAACACGCTCATTTTGCTCACCTCGGGCACGACCGTGACGTGGGCGCATCACGCAATGCTGCACGATGATCGCGAGGGCGTGAAAAAGGCGCTGATCCTGACGATCATCCTCGGCCTGCTGTTCTCGTTCGTGCAGGTCTACGAGTACGCGGTCGCGCCGTTTGCGTTCAAAAATTCGATCTATGGCGCGACGTTCTTCATGGCGACCGGCTTCCATGGCTTCCACGTTTTTGTGGGCACCATCTTTTTGGCCGTATGCCTTCTGCGCGTCTACAAGGGGCACTTCACGCCCAAGCAGCATCTGGGCTTCGAGTTCGCCGCCTGGTACTGGCATTTTGTGGACGTGGTGTGGCTGTTCCTGTTTGTGGCCATCTACGTCTGGGGCAATTGGGGCGCGCCGGTCGCGGCGCACTGATCGCCAGACGCGCCAACATTCGGGCGGCCTTCGGGTCGCCCTTTTGCGTTAAGAGGGCAGCCCGATGAGGAATGCAGCATGAGCAAGCCCGATTACCCTCACAAATCGCCCTATGCGACAGGGCTTGCCGGGCGCTGTCCGCGTTGCGGCAAAGGGCGCATGTTCAAGGGCCTGCTCCAGATAGCGCCGACTTGCGAGGTCTGCGGGCTTGATATGAAATTTGCCAACGAGACTGGCGACGGCCCGGCTGTGTTCGTCACGCTGTTTGCAGGTTTCTTCGTTCTCGGCCTCGCGCTCTGGATGGAGCTGACATGGAAACCTTCGGTCTGGGTCTATGTGCTGGTCTTTGCGCCCTTGACCCCGCTCATTTGCGTGGGCGCCCTGCGATTGCTGAAGGGGCTGCTGATCGCGCTGCTCTACGTCAACAAGGCCGAACAGGGACGACGGCAATGAAAGCGCTCAAGAAAGCGCTCATGGCCCCTCAGCGCGCCGCGCTCAAAGGCCTGATCGCGCCGGGCCTGGCCACCGCCCTTGCGCTGGCTGCGCTCGTCTCGCTGGGCAATTGGCAGATGCAGCGGCTGGCCTGGAAAGACGGAATCATTGGGCGAATGGGCGCGCGCATTCACGCAGCGCCCCAGCCACTCCCGGCGCCGCAAGACTGGGCGGCGCTTCAGCCCCTCGATTACGAATATCGCCGCGTCACCGCCAATGGCGTGTTCGATTATGCGCGCGAAGTGCGCGTGTTCCATGCGGCGGGCGGGATAATGCGCGAACCCGGCTGGCTGGTGCTCACCCCGCTGGCTTTGTCTTCTGGCTCGCCCACGGGCGCGCAGGTCATCGTCAATCGCGGCTTCGTGCCGCTGGCGAAGGCCGATCCACTTACGCGCCCGCAGGGCCAGCTTGCGGGTGAGGTTCAGGTCAGCGGCCTGATGCGCGCGCCTGAGCCGCGCAATCCGTTCACGCCCGCCGATCAGCCGCAAAAGCGCGAATGGCATGTGCGCGACCCCATCAGCATCGCCGCCCATTTCGAGTTGAAGAACGCAGCGCCTTTCCTGATCGACGCTGACGATGCGGACCTTCCCGGGGGCCTGCCCAAAGGCGGCGCCACGAATTTCAGGATCGCGAACAATCATTTCTCCTACGCCCTAACATGGTATGGCCTTGCGCTGACGCTGCTTGGCGTTTTCGCCGTGTTTGCATGGCGGCGCCTGCGTTCGCCCCGCGCTGAATAGGCCTCAAGCCGGGCGCGTCTTCCACGTCACCATCGCCACCAGCGCCATGCCGAATATGGAGACGGGCGCCAGCGTTTCGCCGAACATGAACCAGGCCAGCACAGCCGTTGTCGGCGGCACGAGAAAGAACAGGCTGGCCACTTCAGCCGCCGCCCCGCGCCGGATCAGCACGAACAGAACCGAGATCGTGCCCACCGACAAAACGAGGCACAGCCACGCCATCGAGGCGATAAAAGAGGGCGTCCAGTCGGCGCGAAAGCCCTCCCAATACGCCAGCGGCAGCACGACGAGCGCCGAGGCCATGAACTGCACCACCGAGCCGGTGCGCAAATCCATCGCGCCGCCAAAGCGCTTCTGCCACAGCGTCCCGGCAGTCATGCACACGACCGAGAGGAACGCATAGAACATGCCCAAAGGCGTGCCTAAACCCAGCCCGATCTTGTTCCACACGACGAGCACCACGCCGAAAAAGCCAAGCGCCAGCCCCGCCCATTGGCGCCCGCTCACGCGCTCGCCCAGAAACGGCGCAGCGAAGACAGCCGTCAGAACCGGCTGCATGCCAGCCATTAAAGACGACACGCCCGCCTCGACGCCGACATACATCGCGCCGAAGGTGGCGCTGAGATAGCCCGCATGAACCAGCACGCCGCCGATGGCGAGCGGAACCAGCGCGCGCAGCGGCGGCCATGGCGCACGCGCCGCGAACGCCAGAAGCGTCAGCACCGCAGCCACAATCAGAAACCGGTAAAATAAAAACGTGAACGGCGCCGCGTCCTGCAAACCCTGCTTGCCGGCGATAAAGCCAGTCGACCAGAAGAACACGAAGATCGCGGGCAAAGCCGAATAGGCGAGCGCGTTCTTGCGTGAGTCTGGTGTGGGCTCGCTCATCATCGCGTCCGATCTCAAGTTTTGGTCCTCGCCAGTCGCGCGCCGGGCCTGATCCAGCTATACAGCGAGTGCGGTTGCGCAGGCCAGCCCTTGAGCCGGCGCCAAAGGCGGAGCGTAAAATGCCTGATCTGGTTCAGCTGGGCGAAGACCTGCGCAAAATTGACCGACTGATCATGGATCTGGTCAAGCGGCGCATGGACGTCGCGCATCTGGTCGCGCAGGAAAAGCAGCGCACCGGGGGTGTGATGTATCGCCCCGACATCGAGGACCAGCGCATCGCCCAGATCGGCGAGCACGCGCAGGCTATCGGCCTCAACCCGCATATGGCGCGCGCGCTTTTGTATTTTCTCATCGCCGAATCCTGCAAGGAGCAGACAATCCTGCTCGAATCGCAGGCCGGCGCCGCCAAGGCGCCCGAGGCCGAGCGGCTGAAGGACAATCTCTCACGCCTGACCGAGATGGTGGCGCCGGGCTACGACGCCCGCGACGGGCAGTCGAAATTCGCCAGTCAGGCCTTCGCCGCCTACGAGCTTGATCTGATTCGCCATGAGGTCGCAGCGCTCCCCATGCTCGGGCTTGGCCTCGATCTGGGCTGCGCGACCGGGCGAATCGCACTGGAGCTTGGAGCCTCGTTCGCGCAGGCGGCGGGCTATGATCTCAGCCCGCACATGGTGGAGGCGGCGCGCGCCAACGCCCGCGCGCTTGGGGCGACTAATGTGGCCTTCGCGCAGCTTGATCTTGATGCGCAGGATCTGCCCCATGCCGATTCCAGCGCCTCGTTTGTCGTGATGAATCTGGGCACGGCCAGCGACGTCAGCAATCTGCCGAGGGTTTTGGCCGAGATCGCCCGCGTGCTGGCGCCGGGTGGGCGTTTCCTGCTCACCTTCTACAATGCCGACGCGCTGCTTTATAAAATGGGCTTCCTGCCATGGGTGGCCAGCCTTGAAGCCGTGGTCAATCCGTACACCAATTGCCTCGACGTGAAGATCGGCGGCGCGCCGATGCCGGTGCATGCGCAGCTCTATTCAGAAGCTCAGGCGCGCGCTTTGATGCCTGAAGCATTGGTTGTTGAAAACGTCACAAGCTTCCCGCAGATCGCAGCCATCATGCCCGACGAAGTGCTGGGCGACGACAAAGTGCGCGCTTCAATCGACCGGCTGGACCGCGAACTGGCCAAAGGCGCAGACGGCTCGCACGCCGGCGCCTATCTGGTGGTGCGCGGCGCGCGGGTTGCAAAATAGGGGGCTTTGAACCGCGGGCTTCCAGCCCGCAGTTTTTATGCAAGGTACGATGCCTGAAAGCTGTCTCCATTTCTCGCCGTCATGGCCGGGCTTGTCCCGGCCACCCACGCCGGCGTGTTCAGCAGATCGCGCGGGTCCGGCCTCGGTGACTCAAACCCACAAAGATAGAAGCTCAGCTCGGCGTGGATGGCCTGGACAAGCCCGGCCATGACGACGTGCGGGTGTGCGCCATATCCTGAAAAGTGCGGGAATCCCGGACTTCCGTCAACCAAATCGCACACCTCCCCCATCGCCCATGTTGGCGCTGGCACCTAAATCCCGTAATCACTGACGCTACATGCTGCGCGCTGCGCCGCCCCTTGACTGGAAATTGGCACGCCATGACTGACACGCCCGCCCCAGATTCGCCCGCCAAAGGCCCCGATTACGCTCCCACCCTCTATCTGCCGGTGACGGATTTCCCGATGCGCGGCGGCTTGCCGCAGAAGGAGCCGGAGCTTCTGGCGCGCTGGAAAGAGATCGACCTTTACGGCAAGCTGCGTGCGACGTCCGCCGGGCGGCCCAAATTCGTGCTGCACGACGGCCCCCCCTACGCCAACGGCAACATTCACATCGGGCATGCGCTCAACAAGATCCTCAAGGACATCGTGACGCGCAGCCAGCAAATGCTGGGCAAGGATTCCAATTACGTTCCGGGCTGGGATTGTCACGGCCTGCCGATTGAATGGAAGATCGAGGAGGACAATTACCGCTCGAAGGGCAAGCCAAAGCCTGATTTCAGCGATCCCGCCGCGATGATCGCGTTCCGGCAGGAATGCCGCGCCTATGCGGCCCATTGGCTTGGCGTGCAGCGCGAGGAATTCGTGCGCCTTGGCGTCACCGGCGATTGGGCCAATCCCTACGCCACAATGGCGTTTGCCGCCGAAGCGCAGATCGCGCGCGAGATCATGAAATTCGCCGCCAACGGCCTGCTCTATCGCGGCTCCAAGCCCGTGATGTGGAGCGTGGTTGAAAAAACCGCTCTGGCCGAGGCGGAAGTTGAATACGAAGACCATGTCAGCGACACGATCTGGACCGCCTTCCCCGTGCGCACATTGCGCGAGCGCAGCATGGAAGCCACCCGCGCGGCGATGGTGCAAAGCGGAGAAGCGATCCTCGACATTGAAGGCGTCGACGAATTGTTTTCAGAGATCAACGCGGCGTCCGTGGTCATCTGGACGACGACGCCGTGGACCATTCCAGCCAATCGCGCAATCTCGTTCTCGCGCAAGATCGCCTACAGCCTGTATCGCGTAACGGAAGCCGCGCCCGACAATTGGGCGAGGGTCGGCGGGCTTTATGTTCTGGCTGATCGTCTGGCCTCCGACGTGTTCAAATCAGCGCGCGTGGAGAATTTCGAGCGCGTGTGCAGCGTCGATCCACGCGATATTCTGGCCTGCTCGCATCCGCTCAACCATCGCGTGGCGGGCTATGAATTCGACGTGCCGTTGTTTGACGGCGACCATGTCACCGACGACACGGGCACAGGCTTTGTTCACACCGCCCCCAGCCATGGCCGCGACGACTTTGAAGTGTGGATGAGCAACCAGCGCGACCTCATCGCGCGCCGCATCGATACGAAAATTCCCTACACCGTGGACGCCGACGGCTATTACACCGTTGAGGCGCCAGGCTTTACGGGCAAGCGCGTCATCGACGACAAGGGCAAAAAGGGCGACGCCAACGACGCCGTGATCGCGGAATTGCTGGCGGCGGGAAACCTGATCGCGCGCGGCAAGTTGAAGCATCAATATCCCCATTCGTGGCGCTCGAAAAAGCCGGTCATTTTCCGCAATACGCCGCAATGGTTCATCGCGATGGACAAGTCGCTGCCGCAGACGCCAAACGCATCGCTGCGCGATCTGGCGTTGAAGGCGATCAAGGAAACGCGCTGGGCGCCGGCGTTTGGCGAGAACCGCATCAACGGCATGATCGCCAATCGCCCCGATTGGGTCGTCTCGCGCCAGCGCGCGTGGGGCGTGCCGATCGCCGTCTTCGTGAAGAAGGGCGGCCATGAGATTCTGATCGACGAGATCGTCAACGCGCGCATTGCGCAGGCGTTCGAAAAAGAAGGCGCCGACGCCTGGTTTGCAGACGGCGCGGCACAGCGTTTTCTGGCGCCTGAATATAATTCCAATGATTACGAGAAAATCGACGACGTGCTCGACGTCTGGTTTGATTCCGGCTGCACGCACGCCTTCACGCTGGAGGACGACGAGCATTTCCCCGGATTAGCGGGCATCAAGCGCGTGCGCGACGGCGGCGCGGATGAGATCATGTATCTGGAAGGCTCGGACCAGCATCGCGGCTGGTTCCATTCATCCTTGCTGGAGAGCTGCGGCACGCGCGGGCGTGCGCCCTACGACGTGGTTTTGACGCATGGCTTCGTGCTCGACGAGAAGGGGCAGAAGATGTCCAAATCGGTCGGCAATGTCGTTGCGCCGCAGACCGTCATCAAGGATTCGGGCGCCGATATTTTGCGCCTGTGGGTGGCCGCGTCCGATTATTCCGACGATCTGCGCATCGGGCGCGAAATCTTGAAGACCTTCATCGAGACCTATCGCAAATTGCGCAACACCATGCGCTGGATGCTGGGCTCGCTGGCGCATTTCAATGAAAGCGAGCGCGTCGCCTTCAACGACATGCCCGAACTTGAACGCCTGATGCTGCATCGCCTTGTGGAGCTGGATAGCATTGTGCGCGAGGCTTATCTGAGCTTTGACTACAAGCGCGTGATCGCGGCGCTGTCGGCGTTCATGACAAGCGATCTGTCGGCGTTTTACTTCGACGTGCGCAAGGACTCGCTCTATTGCGATGCGCCCTCAAGCGTTACGCGGCAGGCTGCGCTGACCGTAATCGACGAGATTTTCCAGCGCGTCTCGACATGGTTTGCACCGATCCTCGCCTTCACCTGCGAGGAGGCGTTTATCGCCCGCACCGGCAGCGCGGATTCGTCCATCCATCTGCAAACTTTTCAGCAAACGCCCGCGCAATGGCGCGATGACGAGCTGGCGGCCAAATGGCGCGTCATCCGCAATGCGCGCCGCATCGTCACCGGGGCGCTGGAGATCGAGCGCGCCAGCAAGCGCATCGGCTCCTCGCTTGAGGCCGCGCCGGTGTTGTACGTGGCGGACGAGGCCACGCGCGCCATTCTCGCCAGCGTCGATTTTGCGGAAGTCTGCATCACGTCCGGCCTCACGTTAGAGGCTGGCGACGGCCCCGAGGGCGCCTTCCGGGATGCAGATTCGCCCGGCTTCAGCGTCGTCCCCGTGCGCGCAAGCGGCGTCAAATGCGCCCGCTCGTGGCGCTATTTCGATCCCGCGTCCGCCGACCCGGAATTCCCCGACGTCAGCCCGCGCGATGCGCAAGCCTTACGTGAGTTGCAGACCTTGCGTGAGTTGCAGACCCTGCGTGAGATCAAGGCTCACCCGGCGTGAGCGCCCGTGTTCTCGGGCTCTCTATCGCCGCTGTGTGCCTGATCGCCGATCAGGCGCACAAGCTCTGGATGCTTTTTGTCTACGACATCGCCGCACGCCAGCCAGTGCATGTGGCGCCGTTTCTCGATCTCGTAATGGCGTGGAACCCGGGCATTTCCTATTCGCTGTTTGCGGCGGAGACGGAAGCCGGGCGCTGGACGCTGCTTGGCGTGACGCTGCTGGTCACGGCCGGGCTTTGCGTCTGGCTGTGGCGGGAGCCGGACAGGCTGATCGCCAGCGGGCTTGGGCTGATTGTGGGCGGGGCGCTGGGCAATGCCTATGATCGCTACGCTTATGGCGCGGTCGCCGATTTCTTCTACCTCTTCCTTGATACGGAAAGGTTTGGGCGCCTGTCCTGGTATGTTTTCAACATCGCGGACGTGGCCATCGTTGCCGGTGTGGCTCTTCTCCTGTATGAGAGCTTCTTTCCGCCCAAGAGTTCCGGGCGGAACAAGGCTGAAACCTGAGCGCCTCCAAATTGCCGCGAAGTGCGGACAGGCTGGAGCCTCAAACTTAGGCCGCGAGTCAGGGGATGTTTACATGGCGCTTCGTTCTTCCCTCTTGAGCCCGCAATTTCGCCGCTCCGCTCTGGCGGCGGCAGGCGCAGTTTTGTTGATCGGCTTTGGACCCAGCCAGAGCGCCAGCGCGCTGGACGATGGCGACGAGAACATTTTCAACACCCTCACCAACATCATTGGCCTCGGCCTGTTCTCAGTCGACAAGCCTGATGCCAAGCCGGTCATCCGCTACCGCGAGCGCCCGCCTCTGGTTCTACCGCCCAATCTGTCGCAATTGCCGCCGCCCGCCGCAAACGTGGGCGAGCGCAATCAGGCGTGGCCGCAGGATTTTGACAAGACCAGCCGCCAGAGGCAGGCGGAAGAGCGCTCACGCCGTCCGCGCGAGGACAGCGACAAGCCGTTGTCGGTTGAAGAATTGCGCAAGGGCCGCATCGCTGGCGGCGCGCCGCGCAATCCCGGCTCCGAACAGTGCGAGGAGGGCGGCCTCGACCGCCTCTGCAACCCCGGCGATTTCTGGGGCAAGCTGAAGAGCGTGCGTGCGAGCGCCGACACGTCGAAGGATCTTGTTCCCGGACAGGAGCCTACGCGTCGCAATTTGACTGACCCGCCGGCCGGAATGCGCAAGCCGACCACCGCCGTCAAATATACCTTTGAAGCCCGCCGCGAAGTCGATCCGATGGACCCGCGCGCCCAGCAGCGCGAAGAGGCCCGCCGTCGCGACGCCGCCCAGCGCGGCGAGAATATCGATTAGCGTTTTTGATTTTAATAGCGTCAGGTGCAAAAGCGGCGCCTGACGTGGACGCACTTCGTGTCTATATAGGGGCGAGGCGCGCCGCAGGGCGCGTCCAGGTTCGGAGGTTCGCCCCTGATGCATAGCCCGGTTTTTTCGTCTCCCGCCGTCGCCTCGCTGACTCCATCCGCCATGAGCGGCGCTGCGGCCCCGTCTGCGGGTCCCAAGATCGGCAATTTCCGGCTTGAGAACGGCATGGAGATTGTCGTCATCCCCGACCATCGCGCCCCCGTGGTCACGCACATGGTCTGGTATCGCAACGGTTCGGCTGACGATCCATTGGGCAAATCGGGCATCGCGCATTTTCTTGAGCACCTGATGTTCAAGGGCACGAAGAACCACGCCATCGGCGAATTCTCCGAAGTCGTGGCCGAACTTGGCGGCCAGGAGAACG
>CAMCMI010000102.1 GCA_945875875.1 Rhizobium sp. Q54 | reverse complement strand
TCGGCGCGCACGCCTGCCGCTTCTTCGCCAAGGCGGGCGGCGATGCGACCGGCCACGCGCATGTCTATCGAGATGATGTCCTTGTCGAGAATCTGCTGCGTGCGAGCGAGCTTCGCCAGCGATGCGATGGCGCCTTCCGGGTTCAGCTCGGGCAGTTTCACGTCGACGCCGTTGACGAGCTTCACGTTCCAGCGCCGGTTGGTGACGAGAACGCCAGCGCGTATTTTCGATTTGAAATCTCCCGCGGCGTCCACAATGCGCTGGAATTCGGCGACGCGCTCATTGGCGCCCTCGCCCACCACGAAAGGCAGATGAATGAAGCGCTCGTCGCGCAACACGTCAATCGCCTTGCCGTCCTGCGCCACAACGAAAATCTGGCCCTCGCTCTGCCACAGCGCAAATTCGTCGCGCTCGGTCAGCTCGATCACAAGCTGGCCAGGATAGAGCTTGCGCACGCGGGCGTCCTTGATGAGCGGCGTCGCCATCAAGCGCTCGCGCACCGCCAGCGCGTCAAGGAACAGCAGCGAATGCCTGTCGGTGACGGCGGCTGCCGCCAGCGCTTCATCGGCGCTGAGGCTGCGTTGTCCCGAAATCGTAATCACATTCACGCCGAATCCCATCGCCTTGGCGAATACGTCGGCGGGCTCGCCATGGGCGGCCACAAAGCGGTCGTATCCGCCTCCGATCATCACGCCATACGCGCCGACCGAACCGAGAAAAACAACAACGAGCAGAGCGCCAAAGCCCCGCCCAAGAATGATAGAGCGCAAGCCCTCGACCAGCCGATTGCTGCGACGGCGGCGACGGCGCCCCGGCGTTTGCAAATCAACCCGGCCCAAGTTCGCCCGGTGATCGGCGTCAGGACGCATGTCCGCGAACCCTGCGAACGCTGTCTGCGTCGTCGCAAGCGGAGACAAGGACCCTGTCATCTGTCGCAGGAGGCGTCTTCCACCATCCATCGGACCAACTCACCGAAACTTAAACCGGCATACGCCGCGAGCTCCGGCACAAGGGACGTCTCGGTCATACCCGGTTGGGTATTCACCTCCAGCACCACAAGCTCCCCCGAACCGTTGGGGGAATCGTCGTACCGAAAGTCGCTGCGACTCACGCCGCGACACCCGAGCGCTCTATGCGCCGTTAGGGCTAACTGTTGGATGTCTTGGTAAATATTTCCTTTAAGTTTGGCCGGAAGGATGTGAATTGATCCACCTTTTGCGTATTTAGCTGTGTAATCGTACCAGCCGCCGTCCGCCGACCGGATATCGATGACGTCCAGCGCCCGGTCGCCCATCACAGCGCAGGTTAATTCGCGCCCGGCGATGAATTTCTCAGCAAGAAGAGATTCGCCGTATTTCCAGCCCGGGTCGGAAAGCTCGGCAGGGGGATTTTCATTGCCCGCACCCACGATGAACACGCCGTAGGACGAGCCTTCCGCCACCGGCTTCAAAACATAGGGACGCGGCAGAACATGCGCTTTGGCGGCCTCCGCCCGGCTGACGATTTTGCCCATGGGCACCGGCACGCCGGCGGCCGCCATCACGATCTTGGCTATTGGCTTGTTCATGGCCAGAGCTGAGGCCAGCACGCCTGAATGCGTGTAGGGAATGCGCAAAAGCTCCAGCACGCCCTGGATGGTCCCGTCTTCGCCGGCTGGTCCATGCAGCGCGTTGAACGCCACGTCGGGCTTCAGCGCGGCAAGCACGTTGGCCACGTCCCGGCCCACGTCGATGCGCGTGACGCGATAGCCCTCGCCCTCCAGCGCTTTGGCGCAAGCCTCGCCCGAGCGCAGCGAAACCTCGCGCTCCGAAGACCAGCCGCCCATCAGGACCGCGACGTGTTTGCTCATGACTTCGGCCTTTCGGGGTTTTGTCATAAAGATTTTAGCGCAAAAAGCGTTACCGGATCATGAATCGACTAGTCCGGGTGTACGGGATCAATCCATTTTACGCTCTCGGGCTTCTCCACCGGCTCGATGTCGAGATTGACCGCAATCGCCTGCCCGTCGCTGCGCACCAGCACGCATTCCAGCGTCTCATTGTCGCTGGCGTTGATCTCCTGATGGGGCACAAAAGGCGGCACGAAAATGAAATCGCCCGGCCCGGCCTGCGCGGTAAATTCAAGCCGCTCGCCCCAGCGCATCCGCGCCTGTCCGCGCACGATGAAGATCACGCTCTCCAGCGGCCCATGATGATGCGCGCCGGTTTTGGCCCCGGCATGGATCGACACCGTGCCCGCCCATAATTTTTGCGCGCCCGCACGGGCGAAATCCACCGCCGCCTTCCGGTCCATTCCCGGCGTCTGCGCCGTGTTGGGATCAAGCGAGCCTGCGGGGATGACGCGGACGCCGTCGTGCTTCCAGCGTGAGTCTGACTCGTTCATGCCGCGCTCCTGTTGGCGACTTAGGGAACCCCGATGCGCCTGATCTCCCATTGCAGCTCGACGCCGCCGGTCTCCTTCACGCGGCGGCGCACCTCTTCGCCAAGGCCTTCAATGTCTGCGGCAGTGGCGTTTCCGCGATTGATGAGGAAATTACAATGCATCTCGCTCACCTGCGCGTCGCCTCTTGCAAGCCCTCGGCAACCGGCTGCGTCAACGAGCTTCCAGGCGCTCTCCGGCTTGGGGTTCTTGAAGGTTGAGCCGCCAGTCTTATCGCGGATAGGCTGCGTCGCCTCGCGCGCGGCGGTGATGCGATCCATCTCGGCGACGATCTCTTCAGGCTTTCCGGCGCGACCCTGAAACAGCGCGCTCGTGAAGATCACATCGTCCGGCGCCTGACTGTGGCGATAGGAAAAACCCATGTCCGCGTGGGAGAAAACGCGTACATTGCCTGCGCGATCAACGCCGCGCGCCTCAATCAGAACGTCCGTCGTCTCGCCGCCATGAGCGCCCGCGTTCATGCGCAAGGCGCCGCCGACGCAGCCCGGTATGCCACGATAAAACGCCAGCCCGTCTATGCCAGCCTCGGCCGCAGCGCGCGCCAGTTTCATGTCCGGCACGGCGGAGCCTGCGCGAATCCGTAAATCCGCCTCGACGGAGATTTCGCCAAAAGCCTTGCCGCTCAGGCGGATCACGACACCCGGCACGCCGCCGTCGCGCACGATCATGTTGGAGCCAAGCCCGATGATCGTAATGGGGAAGTCTTGCGGCAGGCGCTTGAGGAAATAAGCCAGATCATCTTCGTCAGCTGGCGCAAACAAAATTTGCGCAGGTCCGCCGACGCGAAACCATGTGTAGGGCGCAAGCGCGCCGTTGACGACAAGGCGCCCGCGCAGCTCCGGCATGAGCGCGCGCAGATCGTCGCTGATGTCGGGAAAGCTCACGCGCCCAGCTCCGCAAGCTCGCCCGGCAGGCTCTGCGCCCATTGCGTGATATTGCCCGCGCCAAGGCAGACGACGTAATCGCCCGGCCCCGCAAGGCCTGCGACGACGCTCGCCAGCGCCTTGGAGTCGTCGAGCGCAATTACGTTGCGATGGCCATGCGCCTTGATCGCCGCCACAAGGCTCGCCTTGTCAAAGCCTTCAATCGGCTTTTCTCCCGCCGCATAAACATCGGCGACGATCACGCTGTCCGCGTCATTGAAACAGGTGGCGAAATCGTTGAACAAGGCTTGCAGACGCGAATAACGATGCGGCTGCACCACAGCCACAACTTTTGCTTTCGTTGACGCGCGCGCCGCCCGCAACACGGCTGCGATCTCGACCGGATGATGTCCGTAATCGTCGAAGATCAAGGCGCCGCGCCAGTCGCCCGTCTTCGTGAAACGCCGCTTGACGCCGCCGAACGCGGCAAGCGCCTTGCGTATTTGCTCGACGCTGACGCCCAGTTCATGCGCCACCGCAATCGCCGCCGTTGCGTTCAGCGCATTGTGATGGCCCGGCATCGGCATCACGAGATCTTCAAGATATGTGGCTTTTGAGGTCGCGCGATCGCGAATGATGACGTTGAACCGCGACGAGCCTCCGGTGAGGTCAACGTCGAGCAAACGCACGTCCGCCTGCGGGTTCTCGCCATAAGTGATGACGCGCCGATCCTCGATGCGGCCCACAAGCTCCTGCACCACAGGATGATCGAGGCACATGACGGAGAAGCCATAGAAGGGGAGGTTTTCAACAAGCGCGCGGAACGCTTCCTTGATCGCATCAAAGGTTTTGAAATGATCGAGATGTTCGGGATCGATATTGGTGACGATGGCCACATCAGCAGGCAGTTTCAAAAACGTACCGTCGCTCTCGTCAGCTTCAACCACCATCCATTCGCCCGCGCCCAATCGCGCATTGGTGCCGTAGGAATTGATGATGCCGCCATTGATGACGGTGGGATCAAACCCGCCAGCGTCCAGAAGCGCCGCCACGATTGAGGTTGTGGTCGTTTTGCCATGCGTGCCCGCCACCGCAATCGAGCGCTTGAGGCGCATGAGTTCGGCCAGCATTTCAGCGCGGCGCACCACCGGAAGGCGCTTTTCGCGTGCTGCCGCCAGCTCGGGATTATCGCGGCGAATGGCGGTGGAGACCACCAGCACTTCGGCCTCGCCAAGATTGCTTGCGTCATGACCGATAAAGATTTTTGCGCCGCGCTCGCGCAGCCGCAGCACGTTGGGGTTTTCCGAAGCATCGGAGCCCTGCACCGCATAGCCCTGGTTCAGCAGCACTTCTGCAATGCCCGACATGCCAATGCCGCCGATGCCGACAAAATGAATGGGGCCAAGTTCGCGCGGAAGTTTCATGACAGCTCCTTAAAAATTCAGGCCTGACGCATCGTCGCCATCACCAGATCGGCAAGGTGCGCGGCTGCATCAGGTATTCCAGCGCTTCTTGCCGCAGCCGCACGCGCACCAAGGCGCGCAGGATCTGCGAACGCGGCTTCAATTTCAAAAGCCAAACGCTGCGGGGTGAAATCATCTTGTGGAATAACCATCGCCGCGCCGCTTTGCGCAAGCTGTTCAGCATTGGCCGCCTGATCCTGATCGAGCGCAAAAGGAAACGGAACGAGAATGCTGGGCCGCCCGATCACGGCCAGCTCGGAGACAGTGGAGGCGCCTGCACGCGCGATAACAAGATGCGCATCCGCGATTTTTTGCGGCAAATCGGCAAAGAACGCAGCGACCTCCGCCTTGATCTCAAGACGTTGACAAGCGCCGCGCACCCGCGCCTCATCCTCGCCGCGCGCCTGTTGCACGAGAACGATGCGGCTGCGCAACTCAGGCGCCAAAAGCTCAAGCGCTGCTGGCACAATGTCGGACATGACGCGCGCGCCCTGCGAGCCCCCCGTGACGAGAAGGCGCAAGCGTCCGTCGCTAAAATCAGGATATGGCGTGCTGCTTGCCTCGATCACGCTTGGGCGAACCGGATTGCCGACATGCACGCTGATTGCGCGCACGTTTTCACTAACGCCTTTAAGCATCGCAAACCCGGTCGCCACGCGATTGACGCGCCCCGCAAGAAAGCGGTTTGCCCGCCCCATCACCGCGTTCTGCTCGTGCAAGATAGAAGGCGCGCGCAAGAGCGATGCGGCCAGCAGCGGGGGTACGGTTGGATAACCGCCAAAGCCGACCACGCACGCGGGCTTTATCGCCCGTAATAAGAAAAAGGCCTGCGCTGCGCCCATTATCAGCGCTAGCACCGCGCGCCCCTTACTTATCGGCGAACCGCCCGTCGGCGTTCCCGCCTGCACTGAATGAATAGCGCGCGCCGGAAAATGTGCTGCGTATTTCAACGCGCGCTCATCCGTCGCCAGCTCCACAACGCAGCCGCGTTTCAGCAATTCATCAGCCAGCGCCTGCGCTGGAAACAAATGTCCGCCGGTGCCCCCGGCGCACAGCAAAATCGGGCGTGTCGCACTCATCATTCGACGCGCTCAAAGATTTCAGAGCGCGGCCGCCGACGCGTCACGGCAATCAAAAAGCCCATCGCTATTGCAAGCGACAACAACGACGATCCGCCGTAGGAAATGAACGGCAGCGTCATGCCTTTGGCAGGCACGAGATGCAGGTTCACCGCCATATTGATGGCGCTTTGCAAGCCAAACAACATGACGAGGCCAGCAGTCGCAAAGCGGCAAAACGGATCTTCGTTGCGCGCCGCAATCAAGAATCCACGCAGTACGATGAACGCAAACACCGACAGCAGAAAAAGGCAGGCCACCAAGCCAAATTCTTCGCCTGCCACCGCGAATACGAAATCGGTGTGCGAGTCCGGCAGAATGCGCTTCAACGTGCCCTCGCCCGGACCCTTGCCAAGCCAGCCGCCCTGCACAAAACTTTCAACCGCAATATCGCTCTGAAACGAATTGCCCGGATTGGTCGCCACCCCGTCGCCAGCGTTCAGAAATTTATCAATACGCACACGCACGTGCGGCAAAAACTTATAGGCGCCGATAGCGCCAATTGCGCCGATGCCGCCGATGCCCGCCACCCACAGCCAATGTAATCCAGCCATGAAAAACAGCCCCGCCCACACCGCGCAAATCAGCACGGTCTGGCCAAAGTCGGGCTGCAGCATGAAGGGGATGATGGTCGCTGGCAGCAGCAGAACCGCGAACGTCGTACCTGGCACGTCAGACCGGCGCGCACCTTCCGAAAACGCCCATGCAGCAAGGATAACAAACGCCGGCTTGACGAATTCGGAAGGTTGCAAACCCATGATCCAGCGCCGCGCGCCCTTCACCTCAACGCCATATTGCAGGGCCGCGAAAACGCCAATCATGCCAGCTATAAATAACAGCAAGGCTGCACGCCGCACCTGACGCGGCGACAGGAAGGATATGATCGTCATAAGGAGGATGGCCGGTCCCAAAAACATCAGGTGCCGGTTGACGAAATAAAACGTCGAAAGCCCCAGCCGCTCGGCCACGGGCGGCGAGCCCGCCATCGTGAAGACGACGCCCATCACCATCAAAGCGCCAAGGCTCGACAGCAGCCAGCGGTCCACCGTCCACCACCAGCCTGAGAACGGCGATCTTTCGACGCGAGAAACCATTGCCGTCTCCTTAGCGAACCTTGAGGGTCGCAAGCCCCGCCATGGCGAGCACGAATGAGAAGATCCACATGCGGATGACGATTTGCGGCTCGGCCCAACCCATCTTTTCAAGATGATGGTGGAACGGCGCCATAAGGAAAATGCGGCGCCCGGTCATTTTGAAATAACCCACCTGCATGATGACCGACACCGCCTCCAGTACGAACAGACCGCCAACGATCGCGAGCACGATTTCATGCTTGGTGGCGACCGCAATCGTGCCCAGCATGCCGCCCAGCGCCAGCGATCCCGTATCGCCCATAAAGATCGAGGCCGGCGGCGCGTTGAACCATAAAAACCCTAGCCCCGCACCGATAACTGCGCCGCAGACCACGGCGAGTTCGCCGGTGCCGGGGATAAAATTAACGCCCAGATGCGTTGAGAAAATCGCATTGCCGACGACCCACGCGATGACGCCGAACGTGCCAGCTGCGATCATCACCGGCACGATTGCCAGACCGTCGAGACCGTCGGTCAGGTTGACCGCATTGCCTGCGCCAACGATCACGAACACGCCGAACAAAATAAAGAACAAACCCATGTCGAGCACGAAGCCGTTGACGAGCGGCAGCGCCAGACCAGTGATGTTCGCGGGGCCAAAATATGTCATTGCGGCGCAGGCGATTCCAGCGATCAGCGCTTCAATGGCGAGGCGCGCGCGGCCTGAAAAACCATCATGCGTCTGGCGCGTTACTTTCAGGTAATCGTCGTAGAAACCAATCGCGCCAAAGCCCAAAGTCACCATCAGCACGATCCAGACGAACGGGCTTTTGGGATTAGCCCACAGCAAAATTGAGACGACGGCGCCAAACAGGATCATCAGGCCGCCCATCGTCGGCGTGCCTTTTTTCGTCAGCAAATGGCTTTCTGGTCCATCAAGCCGGATCGGCTGTCCCTTGCCCTGTTTCAGACGCAGCGCGTTTATAATAGCGGGCCCAAACAGGAACACGAACAGCAAAGCCGTGACCGTCGCGCCGCCGGTGCGAAACGTAATATAGCGAAAGACGTTCAGGCCGCCGAAAGTCTGCGAAAAATCAGCCAGAAATGTCAGCATGATGGCGCCTCGGCCTTGAATTGATCGGCGTGTTTACGAATGGCTGCAACGACAGGCGCCATTCTGGCTCCGTTGGAGCCTTTCACCATAACAACGTCGCCGGAGCGAATGGCGTTTGGCAAATGTGATTGCAGCCCAGTGGAATTTGGCGCCCATGCGCCGCGACGTTTTGCAGGCAGCGCGTCATACATGTGCTTCATGAGCGGCCCGGAGGCATGCACGACGTCGGCGCCCGATTCAATCACGGCGTCGGCCAGTTCGCGATGCAAATCAGCTTCTCGCGGTCCAAGCTCCAGCATGTCGCCAAGCACCGCGATCCGTCGCCCGCCTTTGCCCACAGGACTTGCAGCGAGCACGTCAAGGGCTGCGCGCATCGAGACGGGATTGGCGTTATAGGCTTCGTCGATCAGGAGAAAGTTCCCGTCCGCCAGCGGCAAACGTAATTGCGCCCCGCGCCCGTCCGGCGCCATAAACCCGGCCAGCGTATCTGCGGCAAAGTCCACGTCGAGCCCGATGGCGTGCGCGCTCAGCAAGACGGCGAGCGAATTCATCGCCACATGAACGCCGGGCGCGCCGATCTGGTATTGGTATGTCTTGCCCATGATCAGAGCTTCAACATGGCTCATGTTGTCGCGACGCCGTGCGAAGTTCAGATGCGCGTCCGCGTTCTTGTGCGCACCGAACGTGAGAATTCGGTCGATGCCTGCGGCGATTGCGCCAGCGCGCACGCGCTCAAACTGCGGCGCATCATGATTGATGATCGCCGTCCCTCCCGGCGTGAGGCCGGTAAAAATTTCAGCCTTGGCGTCGGCGATGGCCTCCATCGAGCCAAGATGTTCCAGATGCACAGGCGCAATCGTCGTTACGATCGCCACATGCGGGCGCACCATATCAACCAGCGGAGTGATTTCGCCCGAATGGTTCATGCCAATTTCGAACACGCCAAACTTTGCGTCCTCGCGCATGCGCGCCAAAGTGAGCGGCACGCCCCAATGATTGTTGTAGGAAGCGGCAGATGCATGCGTTGGCCCAAAACGCCCCAGCGTCAGGCGCAACATTTCCTTCGTCGATGTTTTGCCCACCGATCCGGTGACCGCGCAGACCCATGCTTTTGTGCGCTGGCGAGCCGCGCGCCCGAGCTCTTCCATCGCGGCCAGCACGTCGCGCACAACGTAAAGCGGGCCGATGGCGCCGAGCTGATCAACATGCGCCTCATCGACGACCGCAGCAGCGGCGCCCATCGCCATCGCTTTGACGACGAAATCGTGACCGTTGCTGTTGTGGCCCTTGATGGCGAAGAACAGATCGCCCTGCTCCAGCGTGCGCGTATCAATAGAAACGCCGTTCACGCCCTGCGGTATGCGCCCGACGACCCGCGCCTTTAACGGGGTGACGAGACCAAGCCCGGACCAGAGAAAATCGTCTCTCATTGCGGCTCCCATCACCCCTGCGCCAACGCCG
>CAMCMI010000101.1 GCA_945875875.1 Rhizobium sp. Q54 | reverse complement strand
ATCTGCTCCGTTTCCTCAACGTCCGACAGGCGCTGCGGCCATTCGCCCGTGCGCAGGCACAACACGCAGCGCGCGACCTCAATGGTGCCTTGCAGCGCCAGCATCGCGCCCACAACCGGAATCAGCGTCTTGAAATGATAGAGCGGCGGACCGTTTGGCGAATTCGACGAATGCTCGCCAATCATCCATGAGAATTGCGCAAAGCCCCAGCCGGCATAGGCCAACGCCAGCACGCCGGGGTAGAAAAACACTACGTAGAGAACGAGATCCAGCCCGGCCTGCCGACGCGGCGACCATTGACGATACAAAAAATCGCCGCGCACATGCGCGTTCTTGGACAGGGCATATGGCCCCGCCAGCATGAACAGGATTCCAAACAGAATGTAGCTGACGTCAAACGCCCATTCCGTCGGGCTGCGCAGAAAATAGCGCGCGAACACTTCGTAGCTGATGGCCAGCGTCAAAATCAAAATCGCCCAAGCGCCGATGTGGCCGACAATCATATGAAAATAATCGACGCCGAAGCGAAAGCGCTCGGAATACAGCGCAAGACCAAGCGAAATGATGATAGCGGCGATTGCCGCAAATATTATTTCCGGCGTAAGCGTCGACACCATTGCGGCATGTCCTGACAAGGGTAAAGGACCGGCCCCGCAAAACTTGCGGAGCCGGGTGACGCGTCGTCGCTAACGTCAGGCCTTGAAGAAGTAATCGTAGGCGGCGCCGCCGTCGATCTCGTTCAGGCGTTCGAAGTTCACCGTGCGCTTGCACCAGGCCTTTTGCGATTCCACAACTTTCTTGAAGAAGGGATCAGCCGACAGATTGTCGATCACCTTCGTCCATGCGTTGAGCTGCGCGTCCAGCACCGATTTTGGCGTGGCCAGCACGCTCACGCCGCGCGTGCGCAGCATTTCGAGATCCTTTGAATAGCGATCCAGCGCCTTCCACAACATGTCGGAAGATGCGGCCTCGGACGCATATTTGAGGATCGCCTGCTGCTCGGGCGCCAGCGCGTCGAACTTGCGCTTGTTGAAGATGATCTCGAAGCTTTCCGCCGATTGGTGGAAGCTCTTGAGCATGTAGGTTTTCGAGACGTCCTGAAAACCAAGCAAAGCGTCCGACGAGGGATTGTTGAATTCGGCCCCGTCGATGACGCCGCGCTCCAGCGCAGGCACGATTTCGCCGCCTGGCAGAATGGTGATGGCGGCGCCCAATTCCTTCATCAAATCAGCCGCGAGGCCGACCGTGCGATATTTCAGGCCCTTGAAATCGTCGGGCGATGTGACCGGCTTTTTGAACCAGCCAAGCGGCTGGCACGGCATGGGGCCGCTGAGGAAGCCCACGAGGTTCAGCTTCAGTATCGAGCCTACAAGCTCGTTGTAGAGATCGTAGCCGCCGCCGTAATTCATCCAGGCCAGAAAATTATTAGCGTCCCAGCCGAAGGCGGGCGGCGTGCCAAACAGCGAGAACGCCTTGTTCTTGCCGTACCAATAGGCGCTGACGCCATGGCCGCCGTCGAGAATGCCGGCGTTGACGGCGTCCTGCATCTGGAAGGCGGGGACGACGGCGCCGGCGGCGAGTACGTCGAGCTTCAGGCGTCCGCCCGACATCTCGTTGACGCGCTTGGCGTAATCGAGCGCGAATTCATGGAAGATGTCTTTCGTCGGCCATGTCGACTGGAACTTCCACGAAACGGTTTGAGCGCGCGAGACATTTGGCGCTGCGATCACGCCTGCGCCAGCAAGGCCCGCGACCTTGAGGAATTTACGACGATCTGCCGGTGGTGTTGTTGTGTCCCTGGACATTAAGACCTCCCATAATCGCGTTCGGCCCCAAACCCCTCCAGAGCCACGCTGCTAAAAAAACTAGGGCCTGTGTCTCGCAGAGGCAAGCTTTCTCTTAACCACAAAGCGCGGGTTTAGACTAAGGACTAAGAGCCCGTCGCCGGGGTCGGGCTGGCTGGCGTGCGCGCGCTGACGTGCTATAGCGCCCTTATCGCGCCAGTCTCGCAAAACCGTCAGTTTCGAACATCCGTCTTCAGCAGGGCCTGCATGCCGTCTTTCCGCACCACGCGCCGCGTCAAGCACTCGGCGGCCGAGATGTTCGAGCTTGTCGCCGACATCGAGAAATATCCGCTTTTCCTGCCGCTCTGCACGGGCCTGCGCATTCGCAAGCGCGCGCAGGACGAGCATGGGCGGCAGGTGCTCACCGCCGACATGTCCGTGGGCTACAAGGCGATCCGCGAAACCTTCACCAGCCGCGTGGTGCTGGACCGCGCGGCGATGGAAATCCTAGTCACCTATATCGACGGCCCGTTCAGCAGGCTCGATAATCGCTGGACTTTTCGCGATGCGGAAAATGGAGCGGGCGAGAGCAGCGACGTAATATTCTTCATCGACTACGAATTCCGCAGCCGCATGCTGGGCGTGCTGATGGGCGGCATGTTCGAAACCGCTTTCCGCCGCTTCGCCGAAGCCTTCGAGCGCCGCGCTGCTATCGTCTATGGACGCCGGGCGCCGGGCGTGTTGTCAAGTTGAGGCTGGGGCGCAGAGTTCTTTTAGCACTTGCGCTCCTTATCGCGCCCGCTCATGCGCAAACGTTGCTTCCCTCGCGCATCACTATCCTCGTCGGCTTTGGTCCGGGGCAGGGGAACGATCAACCGGCGCGGCCTGACGGGGCTTCGGCTGTCGCAGGCCGCATGTCGCCCGATATGAGCTTCGATCAGAGCGCGCGTTTTCTGGCGCGGCATCTTGGGCGCCTGCTGCCCGGCAAGCCAGCCGTTGATGCGCGTTTTGTGTCTGGCGCAGCAGGGCTTGTTGCCGCCGCCAACCTTGCGCGCGCCCCCGCCGACGGTTCAACCCTGGCCTTGCTGTCGCCCAACGTCATACAGGCGTCGGCGCTGGGTTTGACTTCCGGTCGCTTCGACGCACGCACGCTGACGTGGATCGGCGGCCTGACGAACGAGGAATGGGCGTGTGTGCAGATGCGTGAGAAAACCTCTGCGCCGCAGGGACTTTCGCCTCGAACGCATTTTTTCCTGGGCACGCTTGGCGCTGGATCGCGCAGCGATGTGCATGCGCGCGCCTTTGCTGGCGTTGAATCGCTGCGGCTCAAGGTCATTCCCGGGTATGCCAATCGTGGTGAGCTGGCGCGCGCGCTAGAAAGCGGGGAGATCGACGGCGCTTGCGGCTGGCCAATGCGCGATGTTGAGGCGCGCCGCGCGGACTGGTTGACGAGCGGGCGTATGGATATAGCTGCGCTGATGAGCGTTACCGTCAGCGGTCGCTGGATCACGCAGGCGCCGCCGGACGTGCGCGACCTGCTGGACGCGCTGGCCGCCGAAACGGATTTCGCCTGGACGCTGGCCGGCCCGCCCGGCCTTGCTGGCGAAAATCTTCTGGCATTGCGCGTCGGGTTCGAGGGGCTGATTGCAGATCGCGCCGCCGTTGAGGATGCCGCGAGGGCAGGGGTGAGCCTGAGCCCAGTACCTGCGGTCGCAATCGAAGCGGGCGTGGCTGCGTTGCATGCGTTGGACGCGGGCAAAAAGGCGGCATTGCTGAAGCTGCTGGCGCCAAGGTGAGCGCGTTCCTTTGGCAAGTTCCTCCGGCAAGTTCCTCCAATCTCTCCCTATCGCCCTTGCATTCCACGCCCCAGTCCACTAAAAGCACCCTGTAATCCACAGGCGGATTTTTTGCGTCCCTGATTCAAGGGTCGCTCCGGTGACGGGTCTTCCCGTCCACGATCCGCCGAGGCACAACCGGAGAACAAGCATATGGCACTTCCTGATTTCACGATGCGTCAGCTCCTCGAAGCCGGCGCGCATTTCGGTCACCAGTCGCATCGCTGGAACCCGAAAATGGGCCCCTACATCTTCGGCGCCCGCAACAACATCCACATCATGGACCTCGCCCAGACGGTTCCGTTGCTGCATCAGGCCCTCAAGGCCGTGTCGGATACGGTTGCCCGCGGCGGTCGCGTCCTGTTCGTCGGCACCAAGCGCCAGGCGGCCGATTCCATTGCTGAGGCTGCAAAGCGCTCGGCCCAGTATTACATCAACGCCCGGTGGCTGGGCGGCATGTTGACGAACTGGAAGACCATTTCCGGCTCGATCCAGCGCCTGCGCAAGGTAGACGACCTGCTCGACGCCGGCGCTATTGGCCTCACCAAGAAAGAGCGCCTGATGATGTCGCGCGAGCGTGACAAGCTTGAGCGCGCCCTTGGCGGCATCAAGGACATGGGCGGCGTGCCCGATCTGATCTTCGTGATCGACACCAACAAGGAACAGCTCGCCATCAAGGAAGCCAATCGCCTTGGCATCCCGGTCGCCGCGATCCTTGATTCGAACTGCGATCCTGACGGCATCACCTATCCGGTCCCCGGCAACGACGACGCCGGTCGCGCCATTCAGCTGTATTGCGATCTGATCGCCCGCGCCGCCATCGACGGCATCTCGCGTGGACAGGGCTCCAGCGGCGTTGACACCGGCGCTTTCGAAGCTCCGGTTGAAGAAGAGCTGGTCACCGAGACCGCCGAGCCGATCTTCACCTCGACCGAGACGTTTGAACTGCTTGCCGCCCCGCGCGGCGCCCCTGACGATCTGGCCAAGCTGCCTGGCGTCGGCCCGCAGATCGTCAAGAAGATTAATGAGGCTGGCCTGTTCCACTACTGGCAGCTTGCCGCCATGACCGACGCGGACGTCGCCAAGGTGGATGCGGACCTGAAGCTGAACGGCCGCATGGCCCGCGACAAGTGGGTTGAGCACGCCCGCACGCTTCTGGCCGGCTGATAAACTTTATCGCTGACTGAATTCATGGCGCGCGCGGCTTTTGCTGCGCGCGTCATCTCAATATAAAGTCCTTGATAAAATCCCGTCATAAACTCTCCATACTCCACTCAATGGACGCGCTTTGTGCGCGCATTCCGAAAGGACGATCCCATGGCCAGTATCACCGCCGCGATGGTGAAGGACCTGCGCGAAAAGACCGGCGCCGGCATGATGGACTGCAAATCTGCGCTCACGGAAGTCGATGGCGACATCGAAGCCGCCGTAGACTGGTTGCGCAAGAAGGGCCTGAGCAAGGCCGCCAAGAAGTCTGGCCGCGTCGCCGCTGAAGGCGTCGTCGCAGTATCGGTTTCGGGCAAGCGCGGCGTCGCCGTGGAAGTCAATTCCGAGACCGACTTTGTGGCCCGCAACGCTGACTTCCAGTCGCTCGCCCGCAACATCGCAGGCGTGACGCTGGCCAGCGGACAAACCGACGTTGAGGCCATTCTCGCCTCCGCCTATCCCGCTGGCGGCACGGTCGCTGAGGCCGTCGCAAATTCCATCGCCACCATCGGCGAAAACATGACGCTGCGCCGCGCGTCCGTGGTCGAAGTCGCTGATGGCGTGGTGGGCATGTACGTCCACAACGCAATCTCGGACGGCCAGGGCAAGATCGGCGTGCTGGTCGCGCTGGAATCCAAGGGCGACGTTGCAGCTCTGGGCGCACTGGCCCGCCAGATCGCTTTGCACGTAGCCGCTACCGGCCCGCTCGCTCTGGATGCATCGGGCATGGACCCGGCGGTCGTCGAGCGCGAGAAGAACGTGCTGCGCGAGAAGAACGCAGGCAAGCCCGCCAACGTGCTTGAGAAGATCGTCGAATCCGGCCTGAAGAGCTATTACAAGGAGGTTTGCCTCCTCGATCAGCCCTCCATTCATGCCGAACACAGCAACAAGACCATCGGTCAGGTTGTGCTGGAAGCTGGCAAGTCAGTCGGCGGCGACGTGGCGCTGAAGGCGTTCGTGCGCTATGGCCTTGGCGAGGGCATCGAGAAGGCGGACGCGCCGGACTTTGCGGCGGAAGTCGCCAGCATGGCCCGCTAGGCTTTCTTAAAGTAGAACATGAAAAAGGCGGCCTGATCGGGCCGCCTTTTTTGTTGCGCTTGCTTTGCAGCGGGCAGCGGCGGCGCTTAGTGCGCCGCCAACAATTTCCGCCTTGTGACGAGTTCGCGCGCGATGAGCGTTCCGCCGAGCGCAACCCCTGCGAAATTGATCCATATCGCGGTGGCGAACAGGCTGGCCGGGATCAGCAGCATGGCGCCCGCGACGATGTTGATCGCGCGTTCGCCCGGGTTCAGCATGCGCAGGCCATAGCCCACCACGCCTGCTGATATCAGCCAGATCGAGGCCAGCGCGGTCAGGACGTCGAACACGATCCGCCATGGCTCACCCTCCATGATGAGGGTTGGCGAGAAGGCGAACAGGAACGGCACGATATAGGCCATCCAGCCAAACCGCATCGAGGTGAAGCCCGTCCGGAACGGATCGGCCTTGGCGATACTGGCGGCTGCGAACGCCGCCACCGCGACCGGCGGGGTGATGAACGACATCATGCCGAAGTAGAGCACGAACAGATGCGCGGCCATCGGCGAAACGCCAGCCTCTACCATCGCGGGAGCGACGAGGGCGGCCAGCAGCACGTAGACGCCAATGGTCGGCATGCCCATGCCCAGCACGATGGAGACGGCGGCGCACAGTAGCAGCAGAACGAACAGGTTCTTGCCCGCAAGGCTGACCAGCGTCAGCGTCAGCCCGAAGCCAAGACCCGTAATTGCCAGAACGCCGATCACAACGCCGGCGCCGCAGCAGATCATGATGATGTCGAGCACATTAGAACCGGTCTGGCGCACGGAGTCGAACAGCGAGTATAGGCTGGGCCGCTGGCCTTTTTAGCCGAAGACAAGCGCGAGAGCGGCCAGCGACAGACTGGCCCAGAGTGCGGATTCTTCCGCCCGCAGGTTCAGACCGAACAGGCAATAGATCAGGACCGCGAACGGGATCGGGAAGAACCAGCCGTCGCGCAGCACGTCGCGGGCGCGCGGGATCAGGTGCTCCTCAACGCGGGTGATGCCCATTTTGGCGGCTTCAAGATCGGCCACGATGAACAGCACGCAATAATAAAGCAGCGCCGGAATGGCGGCCGCCAGCATCACCTGCGCATAGCTCACTTGCAGAAATTCAGCCATGACGAACGCCGCCGCGCCCATCACCGGAGGCATGAGGCTGCCGCCCGTGGACGCCACGGCCTCAATGGCCCCCGCCTGATGGGGCGCATAGCCGCCGCGTTTCATCATCGGGATGGTGACGACGCCGGTCGCCACGACATTGGCGACCGCGCTGCCCGAGATCGAGCCAAACAGAGCCGATCCGACGACGGCGATCTTGGCCGAGCCGCCGCGATAACGGCCCATCATGGCCAGCGCCAGATCGGTGAAGAAATTCGAGCCGCCGGTGGCCGTCAGCAAATTGCCAAATAGCACGAAGGCGATAACGATCGTGCACGCGACCATAATAGGCGCGCCCAGAATCGCGTTGGAATCAAAGCCCAGATAAAAAGCCAATTGCGCAGCCTCGGTCGGGCGCGCAGCCAAGGCACCCGAGAATTTATCGCCGATAAGCGCATAAATAAGAAAGACGATAACGATGATGACAAGCGCCCAGCCCGTCGTACGACGCACGCCTTCCATGGCCAGCGCAATCACCACGATGGATGCGATCAGGCCATCAGTAGGCGCGAAGAACATCATCGTGCCGAGTTCGACGAAGTACAGCGACATGTACCCGGCTGCCGCAGCGCCGGCTATTCCAAGCGCAATATCATACCAAGGTGGAGCGCCGATGCGGGGACCGCCGCGAGCGGGCACCGCCAGAAACAGCAGGAGCATCGACGCCGCCAACATGCCGGCGACGAATTGTTCTCCGTAAACGACGAGGCCTACGCGCCCGAACATGTCGGTTGCGTAGGCTACCGCGCCCGCGACAAGGCCAACGCCTAGAAAGGAAGTGATGACGTTAAGCCAAAGCGGCTGCGCCTTGTCGGCGTGGCCGATTGTGATGTCGTCGGACATAAAACTGCTCCTGCTGCGCGTTTGCGCTTTTCTTATTATTTACTTCGGCGGCCAGACGCCCTTTTCGCGATAGAACTTGATCGCGCCGGGGTGGTATTCGACCGGATCGGTCTTTTTGGCCATCGTCGATGTCTTGAAATCGGCCAGAACGGGCGTGCCCTTGGCCAGCGCTTCTGCGTTCTCCCACAGTGCTTTCGTCACGTTGTAGACCAGTTCGTCGGAAGCTTTGGCGTGCGTCAGCATTACGCCGTCGTAAGCCTGGATCTGCATTTCCTCAAGAATGCCTGCAAGGCCCGCGCGCGGCTTGATGGTTTCGATGTAGGACGCCGAGAAATGCTTCTTGATCGAGGCCAGCGATTGCGGGTTGCTGGGCAGGGGCAGGGCGCGAATGCCGCCAACCGCTGCGTCCACTTCCGTCGTCTTGGCCGAGCCCAGAGCGAACAGGAACATATCGACGCGACCGGCCATGAACTCATCGGCGCCGCGCACGACGGTAGGAACGGGAACCGTGGTAAAGTCCTTGTCGGTCATGCCAAACGCTTCAAAATGCGTGAGCATCAGCGGCATGATGATGTTTTGCTGCGCGTAATTCCACGGAATGCGCTTGCCCTTGAGATCGGCGATGGACTTGATGTCCGAATCCTTACGCACGAAAATGCCGGTGCGCAGCGGAGCGGTGACGGTCACGAGGCGCAGGTTGGGATTGGTGCGACCGGCGAAGAAGTCCTTGCCGCCCAGCGCCAGATCGGTCTCGAAGATGTTGGCGAGGCCAAATTCGATTTAACCCGCGTTCACCGCCGGCAGATGGATGTTGGGGCTGGCGAACGGCTGCACCCGCATCTGGATATTGTTCTTCTCCGCCAGCGTCGCCGCCATCACGGAGCCCATGGTGTGGTAGAACGAGCCAGCAGAGCTGGTGGCGATGCCGACTGCGTTCTGCGCCAGCGCCGAACCGCTTAACAGAGCGCCAGCGGCGAAAATTGAAGCGAAAATTGAACGTTTCATTGCGTGTTCCCTTCCAAATACGCCGGGCTTTTTGCACCGGTCTTCGCGCTGATTGAAGCCTGAAAAGGCGTCGCGCGCAACTTGGCGCAAAATCAGCGCTGCGCCAACGCTTGTCTTATCGCCAGTATGATGTTTTCCGCCGGTTGCGCGCCGGAAAGCCCGATTCTCCCGTCGATAACAAAGTATGGAACGCCGGTTACGCCCAGATTTCGAGCCGTCTGGATGTCGGCGCGCACGTTTTCCTTGTCCTCGTCGCTGGCCAGCCGGGCCTTTACGGTGGCCGCGTCCATCCCCGAATCAGCGGCGGCGGCGGCCAGCGCGTCATGATCGCCGAGGTCGACGCCTTCAAGAAAATACAAGTTCAGCAGCCGCTCTTTGACCTCGTCTTGCACGCCCACCTCGCCCGCCCAGCGGATCAGCCGGTGCGCGTCAAGCGTGTTGGGTGAGCGGGCTATAGCGTCGAATCTGAAGGGAATGCCGACCTCGGCGCCCACAGCATTCAGGCGGGCGTACATGTCGGCGGCTTTGCCGGGGCCAAACTTGCGCGACAGATATTCCGCGCGCGGAATGCCGCCTTGCGGGATCGTGTCGTCGAGCTGATAGGGGCGCCAGCGCACGAATATCTCGAGCTCGGGCGCGAGTGCGCACGCTTCCTCCAGCCTTCGTTTGCCCA
>CAMCMI010000100.1 GCA_945875875.1 Rhizobium sp. Q54 | reverse complement strand
AGACGGACGAAATGCGCGCCCGGCTGGAAAAGACTATGGGCCGCCCGATGATTATGACCGATTGGCGCCAGCGCAATAAATCGTTCTTCGAGGCGCTGAAGGTCGAGCGTACGGTGATGTTTTTCATCCTGACGCTGATTGTGCTGGTGGCTGCGCTGAACATCATCTCCGGCCTCACCATGCTGGTGAAGGACAAGGGCAGGGCGATTGCGATTTTGCGCACGATGGGGGCCACGCGCGGCGCGATTTTGCGCGTCTTCCTCATCACAGGCTCGGCGATCGGAATCACCGGCACCATTGCCGGGTTTGCGCTTGGCATTGTGGTCGCCAAAAATCTGGAGCCGATCCGGCAGGGGTTGAACACCCTGCTCGGGCTCAATCTGTTTGATCCGAATTTTTACTTCCTGAGCCGCTTGCCATCCGTGATCGTGCCCGGCGACGTCGTCATGATTGTGACGATGGCGCTTGTGCTTTCATTGCTGGCGACCATCTTCCCGGCGTGGCAAGCCGCGAAGCTCGATCCCGTCGAAGCCCTTCGTTACGAGTGATCGTGTGACCGAACCTGTCCTCTATCTCCAGAATATCGTGCGCACCTACCAGCAGGCCGACAGGTCGCTGGAGGTTCTGCGCGGGGCTGAACTTGCGCTCTGGCCAGGGCAATCGGTCGCGCTGATCGCGCCCTCCGGGGCCGGCAAATCGACGCTTCTGCACATCGCTGGCCTGCTCGAAAAGCCGGACGAGGGCGAAGTTTATTTGGGGAACGAGCCCACCGCCCATATGGACGATGCGGAGCGGACCACGCGCCGGCGGCTCGACATTGGCTTCGTCTACCAGTTTCACCATTTGCTGCCCGAATTTACGGCGCAGGAAAACGTAATGCTGCCGCAGATGATCCGTGGCCTTGGCAAAAAGATCGCCAGCGAGCGGGCAGGGGAATTGCTCGGCTATCTGGGCTTGGGCGAGCGCGTAAAGCATCGCCCGGCGGAAATGTCGGGCGGCGAACAGCAGCGCGTGGCTATCGCCCGCGCCGTCGCCAATTCGCCGCGTTTGTTGCTGGCGGATGAGCCGACCGGCAATCTTGACCCCAAAACCGCCGATCACGTGTTTGGCGCGCTCACGCAATTGATCCGCGCCACCGGGCTTGCCGCACTTGTGGCCACGCACAATCTTGAGCTGGCCTCGCGCATGGATCGCCGCGTGGCGCTGCGCGAGGGCGTGGTGGTGGAGCTGGATTGATGGGCGGCGAGGGCGCGCTTGTTCTCTATTCCGGCGGACAGGATTCGGCGACCTGCCTCGCATGGGCGCTTGAGTGCTATGAGCGCGTGGAGACCATCGGCTTTGATTACGGCCAGCGTCATCGCGTTGAACTGGAATGCCGGACGGATTTGATTGCAGGCCTGCGCGCGCAATTTCCCGCGTGGTTGGAAAGGCTCGGACAAGACCATGCGCTGCGGCTGGATGCGCTGGCGGAGATTTCGCAAACCGCGCTCACCAGCGACATGGAGTTCCGGCTCGCTGAAGACGGCCTGCCGAACACGTTCGTGCCGGGCCGCAACCTCATCTTTCTGACGTTTGCCGCCGCGCTCGCCTATCGGCGCGGTTTGAAGCGGATCGTCACCGGCGTCTGTGAGACCGATTATTCCGGCTACCCCGATTGCCGCGACGATACGATCAAGGCCATGCAGGTGGCGCTGTCGCTGGGGCTCAACCGCAGGCTTGTGCTGGAGACGCCGCTGATGTGGCGCGACAAGGCGCAGACGTGGGCGCTGGCGCAAAGGCTTGGCGGTGAGGCGCTTGTGGAGCTGATCCGCGTGCGCTCCCATTCCTGCTACGCGGGAGAGCGGACACACGAACACGCATGGGGCTTTGGCTGCGGCGCTTGCCCGGCGTGCGATTTACGTTCAGTGGGGTGGGACAAATGGCGCGCGTAATCTTGTCGCAACCCCGTGCGCTTGCGGGCTTGACGCGGTAGGCTGCGCCCATGACATGCACACCTGATTTCAACGAGCCATTGCTTGTGTTCGGCGGCGTTTATTCCAACGCGCAGGCGCTCGATTCTCTGTTTGCTTTCGCCCGTGCGCTTAACATACCGCCGGAGCGCTGGATCTGTACCGGCGACGTGATCGCCTATTGTGCGGACGCGCGCGCATGCCTTGAGCGGGTGCGCGACAGCGGCGCTGTTCTCATTGCTGGCAATTGCGAAGAAAGTCTTGGCGCGCAGGCGCAAGATTGCGGTTGCGGCTTTGCGCCGGGCTCTTCGTGCGACGCCTTGTCGGCGAGCTGGTATGCGCATGCCTCAATTCAGATGGACGCGGAATTGCGCGATTATTTACGTGCGCTGCCGCTTCGCCTCGACGTCACGATCAACGGCTTGAAGCTTGCCATCGTGCATGGGGCGCCGGGCGAGACGAGCCGCTTCGTCTTCGCGTCCGCGCCAGATCGCGTGTTGTTGCATGACATTGCAGCCAGCGGCTGCGACGGCGTGCTGGCGGGCCATAGCGGCCTGCCATTCACGCGCATCCTGGACGGCAAGCTCTGGCATAATTCCGGCGCGCTCGGCATGCCCGCCAATGATGGAACGCCGCGCATATGGTGCAGCGTACTGACGCCCGGCGACGCGCCGCGCAGTTTGCAGATCGAGCATGTGGCGCTCGATTATGATTATGCGAGGGCCGCCGCAGCGATGCGTGAAGCACGCTTGCCGGAAGGTTATGCGCGCGCGCTTGAGACCGGCCTGTGGCCCTCATGCGACGTGCTGCCCAAGGACGAGCTGAAAGCCGCTGGCAAAGCGCTTGTCAGCGCCGCGCTGCAATGGGGCGCGGATGAGACGCAATGCATGCAATGGCCGGAAAGGCCTGCGCCGCAGCCGCTTTCGCCTGTGAAGTTCCAAGATCCCGCGCGCACCGCCAGCGGCGACACGCGCGCCAGCGTTGCGCTCGACGCGCTGCAGACGCTGTGGATCAACACTGGCACGCTCTGTAATCTGGCGTGCGTGAATTGCTACATTGAATCGAGCCCCCGCAACGACAGGCTGGCGTATTTTATCGCAGCCGATGCGCGGTTTTATTACGACGAGATCGAGCGCGACAAACTTCCAACGCGCGAAATCGGCTTCACCGGCGGAGAGCCGTTCATGAATCCAGACTTCATGACCATGCTCGAAGAGGCTCTGGCGCGCGGGTTTCACGTCATTGTCCTTACCAATGCGATGAAGCCGATGCAACATCACGGGCCAGCGCTCAGCGTCCTGAATAAACTCTACGATGAGCGCCTTACCATCCGCGTCTCGGTCGATCATTACACGCAGGCCCTGCATGAGCTGGAGCGAGGCCCGCGCTCATGGGCGCCGACGATGGATGGCCTGCGCTGGCTGGCGTTGGAGGGCTTTCGCGTGCATCTTGCAGGCAGGCTTTATTCGGGCGAGGTCGAGAGCGTCGTGCGTGCGGGCTTTGCAAAGCTGACGGGCGAGTTAGGCCTGTCGCTCAATGCTTACAGCCCCGCCGAGCTGACGCTGTTTCCCGAGATGGACGCGCAGGCCGATATCCCCGAGATCACGGAATCCTGCTGGGGCATCCTGCACAAATCCCCCTCGGACGTGATGTGCGCCACCTCGCGGATGGTCGTGCGCCGCAAGGGGGCAGAGGCGCCCGCCGTGCTGGCATGTACGCTGCTGGCTTATGACGAAGCGTTTGAGCTTGGAGGCTCATTGCTGGAGGCGGCGCGCCCCGTTGCGCTCAACCATCCCCATTGCGCGCGCTTCTGCGTGCTTGGCGGCGCCTCTTGTAGTTAGGCGAAATCTGGACCGCGCGCATCTTTGAGGCGCAAAAGAGCGCGCGAGGCCGCGCGCGGTCCAATGCTGGCGTGCTTCAGGTCTTCTCGTCGTTGCTGCCGGAAGAGGCTGATCCGCCTTTGCGTCCGGCGTCGGCGGCCAGCTCGCGGTCGCGTGAAAAGCTTCTGTTTTCAGCGTGGACGCTTTGCCCGCCTTTGCGGCCAGCTTCGGCCGCCAGCGTTCTGTCTTGCGAGAAGCTGCGGTTTTCAGGGGCGACGCTTTGCCCGCCCTTGCGTCCAGCTTTGGCCGCCAACTGGCGGTTTTGGGAAAAGCTGCGTTTCTCGCTGGGCACGCTGCGCCCAACCTTGCTGGCGATCTCCTTTTGCTTTTCTCTGTCCATCGACGCAAAGCCGCGCGTTGAGCGTGGTTTTTCGATTTTCTGACCGGGTTCAGCCATGTGTGCGTCCTTCCCAAACGACGGGCGCGCACAATGTGGACCGGTCCGCGCCCCGGGTCCGGCTTTCGCCAGACGCGGGGTAAACTGTGGTTTCGAGCGTAGGTTCCGCCTGTTAAATCATGGGCTAGCCCGGTTCAGGCTCAGGCCGCCAGCTTAAGCTTCATCCATGCGCGCAGCGCTGCGTTGAAACCTTCCGGCTGTTCCAGCGGCAGGAAGTGGCCGCAATTTTCGAACACTTCCAGATGCGCGCCGGGAATGGCGGCTGCCATCGCCTCGTGCTGCGCCACCGGGCTCCATTCGTCCTCGCGCCCGCAGGCGATCAGCGTGGGGCATGCGATTGTCGGCAGAACCGGGCGCGCATCGGGACGGTTCACAAGCGCACGGATTTGCTTCTCGTGTATCTGTGGCGTTGCGCGCATAACCATCGCGGTCAGCGGCTTTATGAAGTCGCGATCAAGGCGGCGGGCGGGATGCAGCATCGGCGGCAACCACGCGGCGGCGAGGGCGCCCATGCCCTCGCGATACGCGAGATCGACGATGGCCTGACGCTTGATTTCTTCGCCCTCAGCCTTGGGGTCTGCGCTTGTGTCGAAGGCGCAAAAGCGCTCGATCCGCTCCGGCGCCATCGCCATGATCTGGAACCCGACGCGGCCGCCCATAGAAAAGCCGGCGATGGAAAAACGCTGCGGCGCAATGTCGAGAACGTGCTGCGCCATGTCGATGAGGGAGTCCATGCCGAGAAAATTTGGACAGCGTACGTCGATGGAATCTGAAAGGCCCGCGATTTGCGGCGCAAACACCGTCTCGTCGCAGAGCAGGCCGGGCAGCATGTAGAGAACAGGGCGGTTTTGCATGGGGCTCCCCGGATTTTTGGTTCTGGGCTCGCTTTACACAACTTTACGCGCCGCGCACATGCGGGAAAAGTGGAACCTGCAATGTCCCATGGCTCGCGGCGCTCCCCCCAGCCGCCAGACAGGAGATAAAGATATGACCGACCAGAATTCTTCCAGTAATTCCCCCAGCAATTCCACTTCGCCCGCTGCCAAGCCCCGCCGTCGCGGCCTCATCATCGGCGGCATCGCGGCGCTGGCAATCGTCGCTGGCGGCGTCGGCGTCGCCGTGTCGCAGACCGGACATTCAGGCCACGGCGGTGGATATGGTCAAGGCGAAGGCCATGGGCGCGGCGGCATGATGGGCCGCATGGGAGGCGGAATGGGCGGCGGCGACCGCAGCGACCGCATGAACCCCGAGAAGATGGGCGCGCGCATTGACTGGGGCGTGGACCGCATGCTCACCGATGCCACGCCGGAGCAAAAGCAAAAGGTCGCGACCATTATGAAGGATGCGTTCAAAGACCTTGCGCCCGTGCGCGAACAGATGAAAGCCGCCCGCGCTGATGTGGTGCGCGTGCTGAAAGCCGACAAGGTTGACCGCGCCGAAATCGAGCGTCTGCGCGCCCAGCGCATGGGCGAGATGGATACGGCCTCAAAGCGCATGGCGCAGGCGATTGGCGACCTTGGCGAGACGCTGACGGCCAAACAGCGCGTTGAAGTGGTGAGCCGCATGGAGGGCTTCGCCTTCGGGCGCGGCCATCGCCACTAGCATCAACAAGGATCGCGCGGGAAATCGTGCGATCCTGCTTCTTGGGCTACAATTGGGTGGCGGTTCAGCCGGGACCGCAAACGGATTCGCACATGCCGCACATCCTGCTGATCGAAGATGATTTGCGGCTCGCCAACATGGTGGGCGATTATCTGCGCGGCGCGGGCTTTGAGACCAGCCATGCGCCGGGTTGCGCCGCCGCGCTCGCCGCACTTGCCCGCAGCGCTCCCGATCTCATTCTGCTCGACCTGATGCTGCCGGACGGCGACGGGCTCGATCTGTTTCGCCGCATTCGCGCGCTGCACGGGCAGGCGGGCGACACGCCGATCATTATGCTCACCGCGCGCGGCGACCCGATGGACAAGGTGGTGGGGCTGGAAATCGGCGCGGAGGATTATGTCGCCAAACCGTTTGAGCCGCGCGAATTGCTGGCCCGCATTCGCGTCGTGCTGCGTCGCGGCGCGCATGCTGGTGCAGTGGATGCTAACCCCGTGCTGCGCTTTGGTCGGCTGAAGATTGACCCCGACGCCCGGGCGGTGCGGGTGGACGGGCAAGAGCGGGCGCTCACCAGCCACCAGTTCGCGCTGCTGCACGCGATGGCGCAGCGCGCTGGGCGCGTGCTGACGCGCGAGCAATTGTCGGAACTGGCTGGCGGAGAGGCGCAAGCCTACGATCCCGCGCTGGATCGCTCTATAGACGTACATGTGGGGCGCCTGCGCGCCGCCATTGAGGACGATCCCAAACATCCGCGCCGCATCATCACCGTTCGCGGCGCCGGCTATGTGTTCGCCAAAGCGCAAGATCAATGAAGGCCCGGAATTTATGAGACGGCTTTATCTGCGCATCTATGTCGCCGTGCTCGCCAGCATCCTGTTGTCGCTGGCGCTTGCCGCAACAGCGTGGCGCCTGAATAGCGAGGATCGCTATTCGCCCGAGCCAGCATTCGTGCGGGAAATCGCCGGGCGCCTGTTGCCGCCTGCGTCCGCCCCGCGTCATGAACAGCAACACGCTCTGGAGCGCTGGCGCCAGCTTTCCGGCCTCGATCTGGCGCTCGTGGCGCCTGACGGCGAGATGATCGCCGCAGTTGGCGCGCACGGCTACAGAATGTCGGGAATGCGCCATCGCGGTCGTGGGCGACAATCCAGCTTTTCTTTCGATCTGCCGGATGGGCGCTCGATCTACCTGGCGGCGATGCCGAGCCATGGCCCGTTCCGCGGCTTTGGCTGGCTGGCGGCGCTGCTGGTCATCGCCGGCGCCGTCGCGCTGTGCGCCTGGCCCGTGGTGCGGCGCCTGACTCGCGATCTGGAGGAGCTGGAGAAGGGCGTCGCGGCGCTGGGGCAGGGCGATCTTGGCGCCCGCGCTCCCGTGCGGCGGGAGGATGAGGTGGGCAGGTTGGCCGCCACGTTCAACCATGCGGCGGAACGCATCCAGACTTTGATGAACGCCAACCGCACGCTGCTCGCCAACGCCTCGCACGAATTGCGCTCGCCGCTGACGCGCCTGCGCATGAGCGTGGAAAAGCTGGCCCCATCAGCCCCCGCAGACGTGCTCGAAGAGCTGGTGCGCAACGTGCGCGAGCTGGATCAGTTGATCGAGGAAATCCTTCTCGCAAGCCGACTGGACGCGGACCGCGTGCAGGCGCCGCGCTGCGAGGAGGTCGATCTCGTGGCGCTGGCGGCGGAAGAGTGCGCGCGCATGGGCGCTGATCTTGACGCCAGCGCAAGCGTCGTTCTGCAAGCTGATGCGCGCCTGCTGCGCCGGACGTTGCGCAACCTTCTTGAGAACGCAGCGCGCCATGGCGGCGGCGCTGAGATGACCGTGCAAATTGTAGATAACCTTGCGCGTGTGTCCGTTTGCGATCGCGGCCCCGGCGTGCCGGAGGCAGAGCGCGAGCGCATTTTCGAGCCGTTCTTCAGACTGCCCGGCGCCAGCGAAGCCGATGGCGGCGTGGGCCTTGGCCTGTCGCTGGCGCGCCGCATCGCGCAAGCTCATGGGGGTTCGTTGATATGCCTGCCCCGCGAGGGCGGCGGCGCCTGTTTTCAGCTCGACCTGCCAATGCTGTTGCAAGACGTAAGCTAAAAAAATTATACGCCCGCCTCCGCCGTAATGGACGGGCCTGTCCCGTCCATCCACGCAAACGGCGCAAGCCGTGGGCAATGACGTGGCCATGACGTGGTTACCAAAGCCTCGTCCAAGGTGAAGTGTCACCAACCCGTCACGCTTGTAAGCGTACGCGCCACGCGCTGCGTGATACCCAGCCTCACCGTATGTGTTTTTACATGCTTCATCTTTGTCCGGAGGGACATCATGCCGGGTCAGCAAGCCTCGAAGGCTGCCGCCAGCGACGAAACGTTGGGCGACGACATTCTTATGCACGTAACGCCTAAATGGGTTGATTGGTATCGCGATACGATGCGTCGCCAGCCTGACGGCGATGAATCGAGCGCCGCCAACGCGAATCGCGAGCCAGACGTTGAGCTGCTTCCTGAACGATAAAAGCTTCACGTCGCAGCAGTGTTTGGAACCCGGCGGCGGGTGCGCCCGTTCTTGATGCGGGCGCCCCAACCCGCGCCGAAGCGGGCGTCATAGCGCACGCAATGCGGCGTTTAGAGCCCTCGGCGCAGGGAGTTCCAGATGGAACAGAGAAGCGTCGAATCCCTTCGTGGAATTGCAGAAGTTCACCTCGTTCCGCCGCCCCCTCCAGATCGTGCGCAACGGCTCGAATTATGGGCGAAGGCGCTGGATCGTCACGGCTCCGCGCCAGTGCGGCTGTTTCACCAGCTCGAATTTATGCCGCGCTCAGAATGGGGATCGCTGCGATTGGAGGAATCGCCGCTGACAATCGCCTTCAACGATTCCTCGTTGCGGGCGGCAGGCCTTCAGAGCGACCGACTCGGCGACGCGATGGCGTTCTTCGATCTTGGCGAACGCGACACCCATCGCATGTTGTGCTCCTGCATGCACGGCGCAGCGATGAGCGCCTCGCGCGCCGCAGGAATTGTGCGCCAGATCGCCGATCCAGCACCACAATTAGCCGTCCGCGCGGCCACGTTCGCGATTGGAGCCAGCGCGCTTGGGATGTTCCTGTATTTCGCGTGAGGTGCGGGGTGCGGAAAATTACGCACCCATCCTGCAAGACGCCAAAGCAGGAAAACAACCGCAAGCCTCTGAGCCGTCATGGCCGGACTTGATCCGGCCATCCATGCGCCCGCGTTGGTCGCATTGAGTCTGGATGTCCGGGTCAGGCCCGGCCATGACGCGGGAAAAATTAGTGCTTGTCCTGCAAGACGCCAAAGCAGGAAAGCAACCGCAAGCCGCTGAGCCGTCATGGCCGGGCGTGTGCTCGGCCATGCTACAAAGCTAAGCCGAGTGGTAATAGCTCAGGTCAATGTACTTCGTCGGGTCGTTCAGCTTGCCGCCGGAGCCGTAGCGTGAGCGCAGGTCGAGCACCTTGTCCACGCCGTCCATCAGCATCGCGCCTTTAGGGGTGAGGCCGGAGCGGGGAGAGAGCAGCGAGTTCATCACTGCGCCAGCAACCTGCGGCTTGATTTCCGGCATGTTGGTGAGCAGGATTTGCGTGGCTTCCTCGCGGTTGGCGGGGTCGAGCGTCCATTCGAGGCCAGCCAGATAGCCGCGAATATAGCCCTTCAAAGCGTCCGGGTTTGCCGCCGCCCATTTGCGGCTGGCTGCAAACGCGCCGCCCTGATAGGCGGGGAAGATGTTGGTGGACGTGTCCAGCACCTTGAAGCCCTGATTGCGGGCG
>CAMCMI010000099.1 GCA_945875875.1 Rhizobium sp. Q54 | reverse complement strand
GATTGATCCCAAAACATTCCCCAGACTCGCGGCCCCAATGAGGAGCGCCCACGACTCCTCGCTCAACGCCAGCGCAGCAGCCAGAGCGCCTTCTGACGCGACGGGAAGAATGGTCGCGGCCAGAAAGGCGGTTGTAAAGAGACTAAACGCCAGGCTGAAAGACAGCATTCTCAGGCAGTTCTGACGATCACATGGCCCGTACCCGATTGCGCCTCTGCAAACTTATGAGCCTGCGCCAGTTCGGACAGAGGAAAGCTACCTGCGATCCGGTGCTGAAGAGCGCCGGCTGCCTGAGCCCGCAGAACGCCCGCGCATGTTTCTTCCATCACACCGGGACGCAGCGAATAGACAAAGACAAACTGCAACGAAAAATTTCGGGCGCGGCGGGGCGAGAGCGTGATGGTCGCCTGTGGCGCGGACGCTGCGCCATAGGACGCAATGCCTCCGCCATCCGCCACAATGCGCTCGTTCATCGCCAGATTGCCGGGGAAGTCGATCTCGATCACACGATCAACGCCATGGCCGTTGGTCTCCGCCATTAATCTCGCTTCAAGCTCGCCCTCAAGACGGTCGAGGCAGAGGTCGGCCCCAAGCGACCGCGCCAAGGCGCATTTGTCCGGGCCGCTGGCATTTGCGATGACGTGTGCGCCGCCCCATTTTGCTAATTGTACGGCATAAGCTCCGACGCGCCCCAAGGCTGCGGGGATGTAGACAGTCTGGCCGCTGACTGGTCCATTGGCGAATACGGCGCGATAGGCGGTCATTGCGGGAATTCCAAAACAGGCTCCCTCGTCAAAGCCTGCGTCGTCGGGGAGCGGGCGCACCTGCGCTGCGGGCAGGCTTACAAACTCCGCCGCCGTGCCGAACGGCCTTCCCCATTGCGCACCAAACACCCAGACGCGGTCGCCGATTTTGAAGCCGCTGTTGCCCGTCCCCAATGCTGCGACCACGCCTGCGCCGTCCGAATGCGGGATCACTCGGGGAAACTCGACCCCGGCCTTTACGTTGGCGCGGCGCTTGTAGTCGGAGGGATTGATGCCTGATGTATGGAGGCGGACCAGAATTTCTCCGTTCGTCGGAACAGGATTGGGCACGTCGCCGATCTGGAAAACATCATCGGCGGCTCCACAGGATTCATACCAACCAGCTCGCATTTTTCCCCCAAGGTCAGGTCAAGCGTTTCCGGCGCGGACAGCGGTCCGCTTTGCCCACGCTGCACCCGATGCTACAGGGATGCGTCTGTTGGACCAAGTCATGATCCCTGCTTCCGCCAATTCTGCGATTCTGTTTGACCGCGTGACGTTCTCGCGTGGCTCGGAGCGCCTTTTCTCTGATCTGAGCATTTGCCTCAGCGAGCGGCGAATCGGTTTACTGGGCGACAACGGCGCGGGGAAGAGCACCTTCTTGCGCCTGACGAACGGGCTTCTTGCGCCTCACTCGGGCAGAGTGCTCGTTGACGGGATAGACACCGCGCTTGATAGCGCAGCCGTCATGCGCAAAGTTGGTTTTGTGTTTCAGAATCCGGATCACCAGATCGTTTTTCCAACGGTGCTGGAGGAAGTCGCTTTTGGCTTTCGCGCGCGGGGTTACTCCGCCGCGCAAAGCCGGGAACACGCGAGCCACGCTCTGGCGCAGCATGGGTGTGCTCACTGGAAAGACGCCGGCGTGCATGAATTGTCGGATGGCCAGCGGCAACGCCTATGCATTGTCTCCGTGGTGGCGCTGGAGCCAGGCATTCTTGTTATGGACGAACCTTTCGCCAGTCTCGATCTGCCAACGCGCCTTGGCCTGTCGAAAATGCTGGCAACGCTGCCGCAGCGGATGTTGATAGCAAGTCACGATCTTGATCTGCTGGCCGGTCTTGATCGCGTCATCTGGCTTCAAGATGGCGCTATTCGAGAAGACGGCCCACCCGCCGATGTTCTTCCGCAATATAAGGAAGCAGCGATCGCGAACCGGCGTCTCGAGGATTTTCTTCCATGATCGGCGCGCCTTTGTCGCAGCGAACGTGGCTCCACAAGCTTCCCGCCGGATTCAAGCTGCTTTTCATCGCAGCCGCGACTGTCGTTTTCTTCTGGGTTGAAGATCCCCTCGTTCTGCTCGCCTCGCTGGTCCTCGTGCTCCTCGTTTATTTTGCGCTTGGGCGTGAAGCCGTCCTGCGGCTGAAGCTTTTCAGACTCATGCTACCCATCCTGGCTATTGTCGGGGCTTTTCAATTCCTCGCCTCCGGCCCAGCCGAGGCGCTGGCGTCCGTGTCGCGTCTGGCGCTTATGGTTCTTCTTGCCGATCTTGTGAGCATGACGACGCCGATGATAGCGATGATGGACGCTTTTCTCCCGGTCCTGCGACCCTTGCGCTATACTGGGCTAGATCCATCCCAGCTTGCGCTTGCCTTTGCTTTGGTAATTCGCTTTGTCCCTGTGCTGCTCGACGATTGGCTGCGGCGGCGGGAGGCGTGGCGGGCGCGTGGCGGTTCGCGCGGATCTTGGCGCCTTGTCGCGCCATGGATCGCTGGCCTATTGAGGATTGCCGATCATATTGCCGAAGCGCTGGACGCGCGCGGGCTTCGACTCAAATAACCAAAGGAAACTTATGCAAACGCGTGATCTTGTTCGGGTGTCGCTCTTTGCCGCGCTCATTGGAGCGCTTGGCCTTGCGCCGCGCTTTGATTTGCCGATTGCAGCTGGCGTTCCCGTCACTGCGCAAACGCTGGGAGTTATGCTGGCGGGCGTCATCCTTGGAGCGCGCCTTGGCGCGACATCTGTTGCGCTCTTTCTCTTCGTCGTCGCCTGCGGCGCTCCGCTATTGTCGGGCGGACGCGGCGGTCTTGGCGTCTTCGCAGGTCCCACGGCGGGATATTTGATTGGCTGGATCGCGGGCGCCTGGGTGGTTGGCGCAATGATGCGTGTCCTCCCGTTCAAATCCGACTTCACGTCAGCCCTTATCGCGTCGGCCGTCGGCGGTATTTTCATTATTTATCTTTTCGGGACGCCTTGGCTGGCCTGGTCGTCGGGTCTCAGCCTCAAGAATGCGGCGATTGCATCAGCAACCTTCTTGCCAGGCGACGCATTGAAGGCGATAGCCACCGCCTTCATCGCGCAGACATATTTTCAAACGTTTTCGCCAGCAGCGGGCGCCCGTGCATGACGTGTTGCATATGACGATTGGATCCACACTCCGCTCTCTCGCCGCATCAAAGCCTGACGCAAACGCGATTATATGCGATGGAGCGCAGATTACATGGTCCCAACTGTCGGCCTGCGTGCAACGCCTTGCGCGCGAGCTATGTAGGTGCACGCCGCCGGGCGCCGGCGTAGCCATACATCTTCCCAATTCCCCGCATTTTCTGGCGGTCTTCCTGGCTGTCGCCATGACAGGTCGCCAAGCGCAAGTTCTGGACATTGACTGGCCTGCGTCTCACCTTAAGGCTGCGCTGAAAGGCCTCTCTCCAGACTTGTTCGTTTGCGAAGGAACGGACTTTTCTTACCAGTGTTTGTTTATAGACATAGACGAGCCGCTCGCACACATTTGTCCCGGCGAAATTTTCGAGCCCGACAGTCCCGACGCTCTCGCGCCTTTCTATGTCGGCTTTACATCCGGCTCTACGGGCATTCCAAAAGGATACCGCCGTAATCATTTGTCATGGGTCGCGAGCTTTGCAGCCGATGCGCATGAATTTGGGATTGGTTCGGACGATATCGTCGTGGCGCCTGGATCGATGTCGCACTCGTTATTTCTTTATGCTGCAATTCACGCGCTGCAGGTAGGGGCCAGCGTCATTTTGTTTAGGCGCTTCCGCCCCGACATTGTTATGGCCGAGATACGCGACAGAGGCGCGAGCGCTCTCTACGCGGCGCCCACGCAATTGGCTTTGCTGCTCGACGTTCCGGGGCCGCCTATACCAACAGTGAGAACGATCCTGATCTCCGGCTCCAAATGGAGTTCGGCGATTTCAGAAAAAACTCCCGAGCGTTTTCCCAATGCTGATTTTGCAGAATTCTATGGCGCGTCTGAGCTGAGTTTCGTCACCGTCCGGAAGATAGCAGACCAATGTCCCGAAGCCTCAGTCGGTCGCGCCTTCCATGGCGTTTCCATCAAGATCCGCGATTCGGGCGGCGACGAGTTGCCGATTGGAGACACAGGCCGCATATTTGTGTCGAGCCCGTTTCTGTTTACCGATTACGCAATAGGTTACGGCGATCTGGTGAGACGTAACGACGAATTATGCATAGGCGATATTGGCTATCTGGATCGTGACGGATTCCTGTATTTGCAGGGCCGCGAGAACCGGATGATCGTAACCTCTGGAAAAAACGTTTTTCCTGAACAGATCGAGCGTGTTCTTAACTCCCATCAAAGCGTGAAGGCGTCCGCCGTGTTTGGGATTCCTGATCGAAGACGCGGAGAGCGGCTTGTGGCGCTGGTGCAGGTGACGGAGAGCCTTTCGGCCAGCGAACTGATGCGTTATGCGCGACGCGATTTATCCTTGCCCTTTGTCCCGCGCATCTATGCAAAGCCCCTTGAATGGCGATGGACGGCGTCCGGCAAGACGGACTTTGCGCGCCTAAAAGCTGATTGGTTGAGCGGCGCCTGCGAGGTTCTTGAATGAGCGATGTTTTCGTGGTCGCCGCGCGCCGTACGGCTGTTGCGCCGCGCAATGGTTCGTTTACGCAAATCGGCGCCGCCGATCTTGGCGCGGCCGTGATTGAAGGCGTTCTTGAAAATCTCGATTTATCCGGCGCTCATATCGACGAGGTTATTTTTGGCAATGCTCTTTACGGCGGCGGCAATCCTGCGCGAGTTGCGGCTTTAGCGGCGGGATTGTCCGAAACGATTCCGGCGTCCACGATTGATACGCAATGTTGCTCTGGCTTTGATGCTATTTTGCTGGGCGCAAGCCGCATCCGCGCTGGCGAGGCGAATGTCGTTGTAGCTGGTGGACTTGAGAGCTACAGCCGCTCGCCGCTGAGATTTCATCGTCCCTTATCCGCCAGTGAACAAGCCCAATTCTACGAGCGACCGCCGTTCACGCCGTGGCCTGATCGCGATCCTGATCTGATTGAATCAGCTGCGGCGTTGGCTCAATCCATGGGCGTTGCGCGCGCTGCGCAGGAAGCTTTCGCCGTCGCAAGTCATGCCAAGGCGCTTGCCGGAAACTTCGATGATGAGCTCGTGCGTGTCGTAGGTCTTGCGCGAGACGAATTCGCCAGAAGCCTCAACGCACGCGTTTGCAGCCGTTTACCAGTCATTTCTGGAGATCAGGCGCATGGATTGACGGCGGCCACCATCGCCGTTCAGGCGGACGCAGCGGCGGCTGTCGTTTTGGTTTCGTCGCAAATCGCCGCGCGATTGAAGCCGTCGTGCACGATCCGAATCGAGGCGTCCAGCCGGATGGGAGGGGCGCCGGAGTTTCCAGCTTTGGCCGGTATTGCGCCCCTCAAGAACCTGCTCTCGGGAATTCCCCGAAAACGCTTGTTGGCGTGCGAGTTGATGGAAGCTTTTGCAGTGCAGGCAATGGCCTGGCAGGCCGCGCTTGATCTTGATCCGCTCTGCGTCAACCGAAGCGGCGGGGCCTTGTCGCGCGGACACCCGATTGGAGCGTCCGGCGCTATTCTCGCCGTTCGTTTGTTTCATGAACTCAAACATGAAACGAAAGGGGCCCTTGGTCTTGCAGCAATCGCGGCCGCGGGCGGCCTTGCAAGCGCGGCGCTTTTTGAGCGGATGTAGAACAGCTGGCTAGTTCAATCGCGCCATTTGAAGTGTGGCTATTCCAGAACCAACCATGCCAAGAGCGATTGCGGCGCCCCGCGACACATCCAGCTCGCGTCCCTCAATGAACGGTCCGCGATCATTAACGCGAACTGTGACAGTTTTTCCGTTTGAACGATTAACCAACCGCAACTTCGTGCCGAACGGAAATGTTTTATGCGCCGCAGTCAATCCGTTTGGATTGAAACGCTCTCCAGAGGCGGTCTTGGTTCCGTGAAAATAGAACGAGGCTTTTACCGTGGCGCCGGTGCCTGAAACATCAGCCAGTGCGCCTTGAACGTTCAACCCGAGCGTGAAGATACCGGCGACCAAAAGAAACGTTTTCTTCAACGTGCAAACCCTTCGTTGTTGACGACGGGCTGCGACTTAACGAGCAAATGTGGCTCAATAGTGCAGGCAATAAGATAGAATCGAACGCGCGATCTTGTTCCAACTGGACCGCACGATCTTTGATCGCTGCATAGCTTCTGGATCAGACGTCCAGGTTCGCAACGCTCAATGCATTTTCCTGAATGAATTCGCGACGGGGCTCAACGACGTCGCCCATCAACTTGACGAAAATATCGTCAGTCTCAGCGACGTCCTTGATGCGCACCTGAAGCAAGGATCGCACATTGCGATCAAGCGTGGTTTCCCACAATTGCTCGGGGTTCATCTCCCCCAGGCCCTTGTAGCGCTGGATTTGCGTAATGCCTTTTTGTCCCGCAGCCATGACTGCGTCGAGCAATTCGACGAAACCCGCCACAGGGAGTTCGTCTCCGCGACGCACGAAATACGCGCTGGCGGAAAATACTTCGTGCATCGCCGCAGAATGCTCATCGAGCTTGCGGGCTTCAGCTGACGCCAGCAGGCCCTGATCGAGAACTTGCGACTGACGAACGCCGCGCACTTCGCGCGAGAATACAAAGCCGCTATTTTCGACGCGGCCTTCCCATCCGCGTTCGGTTTCTTCCGAAAGCGCATCGAGGCGGCGGGCGATTTCCACCGCAAGCCTCTGGGCTTCAGAATCGCCAAGGGTCGCGACAGGCTTCATAGCGCCAGCGATTGTGGCCTGTTCTATCACGGAGCGATTATAGCGGGAATGCAATTGCTGCATGACCTGCCGAAGGAGCCGCGTCTCATCCAGCAGCAAGCGCAGATCGGAGGCAGCTCTCGTCTCGCCCGTGGACAGGCGGAGCACCGCCCCGTCGATGCCATTATTGATGAGATAATCTTCGCGCGCGCGCTCGTCCTTGAGATATTGCTCGGACTGTCCGCGTTTGACTTTGTAGAGCGGCGGCTGGGCGATGTAGAGGTGCCCACGTTCAATGATCGCCGGCATTTGACGAAAGAAAAACGTCAGCAGCAACGTGCGAATGTGCGAGCCGTCCACGTCGGCGTCCGTCATAATGATGATCTTGTGGTAGCGCAGCTTGTCGGGATTGAAATCGTCCCTGCCGATGCCTGTGCCCAGCGCCGTAATCAGCGTTCCAATTTCCTGCGACGACAACATTTTGTCGAAGCGTGCACGCTCCACGTTCAGGATTTTGCCGCGCAAAGGTAGAACAGCCTGGTATTCGCGATTGCGGCCCTGTTTGGCGGATCCGCCGGCAGAATCGCCCTCGACGAGGAATAATTCAGCTTTAGCCGGATCGCGTTCCTGACAATCAGCGAGCTTGCCGGGCAGATTGGCGACATCAAGCGCGCCCTTGCGGCGGGTGAGCTCCCGCGCCTTGCGAGCGGCCTCGCGCGCATGCGCGGCCTCGATAACTTTGGTGACGACGATGCGGGCTTCGTGCGGATGCTCTTCAAACCATTGTCCGAGCGTTTCGTTCACGAGGTTCTCGACAACTGGCCGAACCTCCGAGGAAACCAGTTTATCCTTGGTCTGGGACGAGAATTTAGGATCAGGCACTTTGACTGACAGCACGCAGGAGAGACCTTCGCGGCAATCGTCGCCTGTCAGATCAACCTTCTCTTTCTTTGAAAGCCCCGATTTTTCGCAATAGCTCGTCACCTGACGCGTCAGCGCCGAACGAAAGCCTGCCAGATGCGTCCCGCCGTCGCGTTGGGGAATGTTGTTGGTAAACGCCAACACGCTCTCATGATAACTGTCGTTCCACCAGAGGGCGACTTCTACCGTAATGCGGTCGCGCTCTCCGCCGATGAGGATGGGCGCGCTGATGAGCGGGTGTTTTGCGCGGTCGATGTAACGCACGAAGGCTTCAAGGCCGCCCTCGTAGAACAACTCCTCGACCTTCTGCTCGGCATGACGCGAATCAGTCAAAATGATACGCACGCCGGAATTCAGGAACGCGAGTTCCCTTAGCCGATGCTCAATGGTTTTATAGTCGAACTCAACCATCGTGAACGTCTGCAACGAAGGCAGGAACGTCACTTCGGTTCCGCGCTTGGGCTTGCCGTCGATAAAAGGCGCCGGTCCAACGATCACGAGCGGGGCGACGACGTCTCCGTGCGCAAACTCGAGGAAATGCTCCTTGCCGTCGCGCCAGATTCGCAGCTTCAGCCATTGCGACAAGGCGTTCACGACCGAAACGCCCACGCCATGCAGACCGCCGGAAACCTTGTAGGAATTCTGATCGAATTTTCCGCCCGCGTGCAACTGGGTCATGATGACTTCAGCGGCGGAGACGCCCTCCTCCGAGTGAATGTCTGTCGGGATACCGCGTCCGTTGTCCGTGACGGTGACTGAGCCGTCGGCGTTCATCGTAACCGTCACGTGGGTGGCGTGACCAGCCAATGCTTCGTCGATGGCGTTATCAACGACCTCGTAGACCATGTGGTGCAAACCAGAACCGTCATCGGTGTCGCCGATGTACATTCCGGGACGCTTGCGGACAGCGTCGAGACCGCGCAGAACCTTGATCGATTCTGCGCCGTAGCTGTTGGGATCATAGGGCTCGTTAGCGGGCGCGGTGGATTCGGCCATGTGGCGCAGGGCTCTCGAAGGGCTTGAGAAAACTCGATTCGAAAAAGATCGAATCGGCTTAATCAATTTACCCTGAATCGGCCCCGGATTGCAGCTAAAACGGACCGGCGGGCGCACTGATGGCGCGGTTTTTCAGCCGATGATATATCTCTTTCGAAATCAACATCTTACGGCGATCAATTTGACGTTTGCCAAAGCTGCGCGCGCGCTTCAGGTCAAGAGCCAGTCAGTCATTGCGTAATTTGCGTCGCATGTCCGGGGGTCACGTGCACCAGAACCGATTTCCCGGGCAGGTCGGCAAACGCTTGCGGATCGGCTCCACTTATCCAAACCTGCCCGCCCAAAGCGTCCAGAAGCGCGAAAAGAGCGTTCCGGCGTCGCGGGTCAAAATGAGCGGCGACCTCGTCCAGAAGGGTCAATGGCGCTATGCCGCTCATCATTTTTACGAGCTTTGCATGCGCCAGCGCCAGTCCAACCAGGAGCGCTTTCTGCTCGCCGGTGGAGCATTGCGCGGCCGCCACGCCCTTGGGACCATGCTTCACGTCAAGATCGCTCGATTGCGGGCCAACCAGCGTTCGCCCGGCGGCTGCGTCGCGCCGCCGGTTCTCCCGCAACAGCCGTCGATAGGCGTCTTCGGCCTCAAGCGCTGGTTGTTCCTGTATCAGGCGGTCTATCTCCCCCTCCAGCCTGATCTGCGCCCAGGGGAAGGGCGACGACGCATCCTGACCGGCGGCGATCAGCGAGCCGAGCCGCTCGATCGTTTCGCGCCGCGCCGCAGCTACCGCAATGCTGACTTCCGCCGCCTCCTGCTCCGCCGCATCGAGCCATGCTGAATCGCCCGGACGCTCCTCCAGCAAGCGATTTCGATTGCGAAGGGCTTTTTCGAGGGCGTTGACGCGGCCTCCATGTTCAGGATCGACCGCCAGCACCAGCCGGTCGACAAAGCGTCGGCGCTCGCCGGGAGATCCGGCAAACAAGCCGTCCATGCTTGGGGTCAGCCAGACCACGCGAACATGTTCGGCGAG
>CAMCMI010000098.1 GCA_945875875.1 Rhizobium sp. Q54 | reverse complement strand
TTGTCGATGCAGGCCAGCATGTCCTCGCCCGCCAAAACGTCGGGCGCCATGGTCATCACGTCGTCGCCCGCCATGCGCGAGAGCGTGCGCACCACTTCAGCGTAATGGGGATGCAATCCGCCCGACAGAACAGCCTTCTTGCGGCGGGTGATGCGGTGGGCCATCAGCACGGCTTCCGCGCAACCGGTCGAGCCGTCGTACATGGAGGAATTGGCGACCTCCATGCCGGTGAGGTTGGCGACCTGCGTTTGAAATTCAAACAGCATTTGCAGCGTGCCTTGCGCGATTTCCGGCTGGTAGGGCGTGTAGCTGGTCAGGAACTCCGAGCGCTGGATCAGATGATCGACGCTGGCGGGCACGTGATGGCGATAGGCGCCAGCCCCGACAAAGAAGGGAACAGAACCTGCCGCAACATTGCGCGCGGCCATGCGCGATAGCGTGCGCTCCACCTCCAGCTCGCTCTTGCGGCGCGGCAGGTCGGGCAGCTCTTGCAAGAGCTTGTCGGCTGGCACGTCTGCAAACAGCGCGTCGATATCGGGCGCGCCAATGCGGCGTAGCATGCTGGTGCGATCTTCTGACGTCAGCGGCAAATAGCGCATAATGTGACCTTTGGGGCTGGGATTAACCGAGCGTCTTGAGGAAGTCGCGATAGGCGGGCTCGTCCATCAGGGCGTCGAGTTCGCCGCTGTCGGCCAGCCTGATCTTCAGGAACCAGCCTTTGCCGAGCGGATCTTCGTTGACGGAGGCGGGCGCGGCTTCAAGGCCGGAGTTGACTTCAACGACTTCCCCGCTGACCGGCGCATAGACTTCGCTGGCGGCTTTCACGCTTTCAACGACGGCCGCCTGATCGCCTTTGCCGAAACTGGCGCCGATTTGCGGCAGTTCGACGAACACCACGTCGCCCAATTGCTTTTGCGCATAATCGCTGATGCCGATCTCGCCGATGTCTCCGGTGATGCGGATGTATTCATGGTCTTTGGTGTAGCGAACGTCAGTCATGGAACAGCTCCGGTCAGCGGATGTAAGTGTGGGGGACAAAGGGCATGGAAACGACGCGCGCAGGCAAAGCCTTGCCGCGCACGAGGACGTTGAGCGGCGTGTCGGCGCGCGCAAAAGCTGCGGCCACATAGCCCATGGCGATGCAGCGCTCCGTTGAGGGCGAAAAGCTGCCCGAGGTGACGGCGCCGACGATCTGCCCATCGGGCGTGGCGATCTGTGCGCCCTCGCGCGCGGGCTGGCGGCCCTCCAGCAGCAGGCCGATGCGCTTGCGGGCCGGGCCTTCGCGCAATTCGCGCTGTATGCGGTCCGCGCCTGCAAAGCCGCCCTCAATCAGGCGGCGCTTGCCGATGGACCATGCAAGCGCCGCCTCTACGGGAGATGTCGTCTCGTCGATGTCGTGGCCGTAAAGGCAGAGCCCGGCTTCAAGCCGCAGCGAATCGCGTGCGCCAAGGCCGACGGGCTTCACGCGCTCGTCATTCAGCAGATCGTCGGCGAAAGCGTCTATCTGACTGGCGGGCAGGGAGATCTCGTAACCGTCCTCGCCGGTGTAGCCGGAGCGGGTGATGAGCGCCTCGCCGATTGTCATGAAGCTCATGAACGCCATATTTTCAACGCCGGGCAGGCGATCTTTCAGCACGTCAATTGCGCGCGGGCCTTGCAGCGCGATCAAAGCGCGATCGTCCAGCACCTGCATGTTGACGCCCGACCCGGCAAGGCTTTGCGCCAGATGGGCGACGTCGACCGCCTTGCGGCCAGCGTTGACGACCAGAAACAGGCGGTCGATCCCAATAGCGGCGGGCAGCCGCGTGACCATCAGATCGTCGATGATGCCGCCGTCATGGGTGAGGAATTGCGCGTAGCGGATGCGGTTTTCGCCAAGGCCTGCAATGTCGGCGGCTATCAGGCGCTCAAGGGCGGCGATGGCGCCGGGGCCTTCGAGCAGGATCTGGCCCATGTGCGACACATCGAACAGGCCCGCGCTGCGGCGCGTCCAGAGGTGCTCGGCGATCAGGCCGTCCGCATATTGGATCGGCATGTCCCAACCGGCAAAGCCCGCCATGCGCGCGCCAAGGCGCACGTGCAAGGCGTGCAATGGCGTGACGTTCAGAACGGAATTGGAAAGCGATTCGCTTTGCGACATAGGCCACCGGGATTCGAGACGCTGAAGCTCATCCAGCTCACGCCGGATTTGCAATTCGCGCCCCCTCTGTCCCGTGACCTGAGAGATTTCCCTGTGATTGCAGCATGGCTGCAAATCAGAGGTTACGCCCTTCGGTGTGCAAACGCCTTGCGGCGCAAGCAGCTTTCCAGAGTGTCATCCTATCGCGGTCCATTTGCCTGAGCGTTTCCGGGGCGGTTGCGCCTTCGGCGCCGACGGGCGAACCCGGCGGACTCTTCCGCGATAGATCTTTAGCTGACGGGTGTGAAACTAGCCGCGCGCGCTTCCAAGTCAAGCCCGCTTTGCCGGTTGGTCCAAACTTTGGAGGAGCCAGGCTAGCGCCGCCCGCCGGCACCGTCGATGCTGACCACTATGCTGTAATCCATATTCGCCGCCTCGTTGACGAACGGCACGGCGATGTCCTCCGAGACGATCGTGAAGCTGGAGAGCGACTGGCCCTGCGGGATGGAGGCGCTCGCCTTGTAATTGCGCGAGGCGACGGTCTTGCCGGTATCATCTGCGACTACCGCGATTGTCACCGGCACGGTGAAACTGGCGGGCGATCCGGCGGGGCCAAGCAGCACCTTGCCTTCAACGCCCACTTTCATGATGAGCTGATTGCCTGCCACGCGGCATTCGCGGGCAAGCTCGCCGAGCGAGAACTGGTGGCGCACGTTGCGGCTTTCCTGCCCGCCTGCATAGACGCGCTGGGCGGCGCCGCCTTCTTTGACTTCAATACTTGGGCAGACAAGATTTTTCGGTGCTTCCGGCACGGCGGCTGCGGGCGCTGGCGCAGTCGTGGAGTTAAAGGCAAGCAGATTGCCGAAAGTTGCGCCCAGCCCCGAGGTCTCGGAGCCTGAGCATCCGGCCAGAAGCGAGGCGGCGAGAATCGCGGCAACAGCGGCGGGGCGAAACGCAGCGGGGCGAAATTTGGAATTCTGCAAACGCATATCACCTGACTCCAGATCACGCTCAAACGCCGCAAGGCGACAGCGCGCCCAATCCACGCTTCAAGCTAAATTATACCACTCACGGGCCTCGTGCCAGCGCTCAAACGACCAGAGCGCCTAGGGCAGGCGCTCAAAGCCCTCGCGGAATCCGTTCAGCGTCATGGGAATGCCGGTGCCCTGTTCGGGGGTTTCGAACAGGATGAAGACGGCGGTCTTGCCGACCTTCAAATCTTCCAGCAGCTTGTCGTCCATCACCACCTCCGCGACGCAGCCCGACGGCAGGCAGCGCACGAAACCGGCCCGGCCCTTGTCCGCCGAATCAATGTTCAGCCCAAGGCCCGAAGGCAGCAAAACCCCCAGCGGCGCGATGACGCGGAACAGCCGCGACTTGCCGTCGGCTGTTTTCAGCACGATCACGACAAGGTTCATGTTGGGCTTGTCTTCGGCGGCGACCGATTGAATGAGCGCGCATTGCTCGCGCGCCGCGCCAGGCGGGGTCTCGCATCGCATTTCCCAATCGCCATGCTTGCTGCGCACCGCCGATTGCGCGGTCGCCGGGCTGACGAAAGCCGCGCTCAGGACGGCGCCGACGAGAACGCTCGCCGCGCCGGTCCGCAACGCGGTGAAATTGATCCCCTGAAACCGGCCCATAGACGCTCCTGAAAGCCGCAAGCCCGATTCGCGGCGCGGCGATTATGCCGGGAGGGACGGGTTCCGACAATGTGTGGCCTCGCCGGAGCGGACGGCAATCATTTGCCCTTGGCCTCCGGCATCGCGCGATATTTTGCCTCAACGCGATCAAAGACCTGAGCGGCGGGTTTGACGCGGCCAGCATCGGCGTCGGCTATCCCCCGCGCAATCGACGCATCAAGCGCGGCAAGACGGGCCTCGCGCTCCTGAACGAGGCGGATTCCCTCACGCAAGATTTCACTCCTGGAATGATACCGGCCTGTTTTTACCAGCTCTGCGACTCAGGTTTCAAGATTGCCGCCAAGATCGGCGCTGATTGGCATGGCGATGCCCTCCACGGACTATCGGGGTGGCTAATAACAGTTATCAAGTACCCGTTTTCTTCGTCGTTGCGTCCACATAGCTTGCAAGAACGCGGCTGATGCGGGTTTGGTAGCCTTTGCCCGTGGACTTGAAGTGTCCAATCACGCGGCGCGGCAAGCGCAACGTGATCTGCTCTGTGCCCTCGGGCTCCACCACTTGCGCCTTGTCCCAAAAGTCTGCGGGAAGAGCGCCTGCGTCTGCGTCCCCGAAGGCGCGCCGCTCAATTTCAGCATCGCTCATCGCCTTCACAGTTTCGCTGAGGGGCGGAGCGGCTGGCATGTCGTCAAGGCTGCCGTAGCGCACCACTTTCGATGCTTCGGTATTTTTTGCGGTCATGTTTACCTGCCTTCCATGCTGAGATCAGGCGAACATCGCCGTCGCGCTCCGTGAACACGACGCGCAACACTTCGCCGTCAAATGCGCCTAACGCTATGAAGCGGGCTTCGCCATAGTCGCGCCGATTGTCTTGGGCTTTCAGGATCGGTCCACGGAATATCTGAGCGGCTTGCAGGAATGAAATTCCATGTTTTGCCTCGTTAGAGGCGCTTTTATCCGTATCTCACTGAAACCCCATTGCAAATTTGTAGCTACAAAAGAAGTTACTATCAATAGACGAAAAACTGGGCCAGATTACGCCATCCCGGAAACGCGACCCGTGAAGCAGGGCTTCGCCGCCCTGCTTGCCCCTCACGCGCCCTTATGCCGCATCGGGCGCGCTGAAACGCCGTGTTGCGCTGGCGCGGGGAGTATGGTTGGAACAGGGCTAGATAATTTATGCGATCATCGAGGTCGAATCTCTTCAGGGATTGGGCCGGAAAGCCGAGCGGGAGCGACGATTCTCATGATGTTTCAAATGAAGGGCTGCAAAGCTGTTCGAGGCCTGGCCGCTGTTGCGGGCGCAAATCTCGCGGTCGCCTTTCTTTCCGCCGGCGCCGCTTTCGCGCAGGCCGCAGATTTCGTGATCGGCGCGCCGCGCCCAAATCAGATGGGCCTTCCCTATCCCGTCACGCCGATCGCCCGCGAGATGAACTTCTTCCATGACGCGATTCTGCTGCCGATCATAACCGTGATCTGCCTGTTCGTGCTGGCGCTGCTCGTCATCGTGGTCTCGAAGTTCAACGAGAAAGCGAACGCGACGCCCTCGCGCACCACCCATCACACCGGCCTCGAAATCGCGTGGACGATTATTCCCGTGCTGATTCTCGTGGTCATTGCGGTTCCCTCGTTCCACCTGCTGAACAATCAGCTCACAATGCCCAACGCCGATATGACGATCAAGGTGACGGGCAATTCGTCGTGGGCGTGGACGTGGACCTATCCCAAGGACGAGGGCGGCGGTTTTGAATTTCAGGCCCGCCTGCTCGATCAGGACACGCTGGCTCCCGGCAAGCTGAAATTGCTCGACGTCGACAACGAAGCGGTGGTGCCGGTCAACAAGACGGTGCGCCTGCAAGTGACCGCCGACGTCGTGGGCGTTATCCACGGTTTCGTGATCCCCTCGTTCGGCGTCCGTATTGACGCTGTTCCGGGCCGCCTGAACGAGACGTGGTTCAAGGCCGAGCGCGAGGGCGTGTACTACGGCCAGTGCTCGAAGATCTGCGGCAAGGATCACGCCTATATGCCGGTCGTCATTCGCGTCGTCAGCGAAGAGGCCTACAAGGTCTGGCTGGAAAAGGCCCGCAAGGAATATGCGCAAACAGAGAGCCCCGTTCGCGTCGCCGACGCGTCCGCCGCGCGCTGAATCTTTGCGTAAGCTGAAAATTTTTGATCGAGGATAGACAGATGGCAAGTCAATCAGAGGCCCATCACGCAGAGGCCCCGCATGGCGATCACGCGCACGGCACGCCCACGGGCTGGCGCCGCTACATGTATTCGACCAACCACAAGGACATCGGCACGCTCTATCTGATTTTCGCGATCTTCGCGGGCCTCATCGGCGCCGCGATGTCGATTGCGATGCGCATGGAGCTGGCGGGAACCGGCCTTGGCGTCTTCCCGTGGATCTCGCAAATCCTGGCGGGCGACGGCTCTATCGACGCCGCCAAGCACATGTACAACGTGTTCATCACCGGGCACGGCGTCATCATGATCTTCTTCATGGTCATGCCGGCGCTGATCGGGGGCTTTGGCAATTGGTTCGTGCCGCTGATGATCGGCGCGCCGGACATGGCCTTCCCGCGGATGAACAACATTTCGTTCTGGCTGTTGCCTGCTTCGTTCCTGCTGCTCCTGATGTCGATGTTCGTCGAGGGACCGCCGGGCATGAACGGCTTTGGCGGCGGCTGGGTCATGTATCCGCCGCTCTCGTCCAACGCCGGCCATCCCGGCCCGTCGATGGATTTCGTGATCCTGGCGCTGCATGTCGCAGGCGCCTCCTCGATCCTGGGCGCGATCAATTTCATCACCACCATCTTCAACATGCGCGCGCCGGGCATGACCCTGCATCGCATGCCGTTGTTTGCGTGGTCGGTGCTGATCACCGCCTTCCTGCTCGTGCTGTCGCTGCCGGTTCTGGCGGGCGCCATCACGATGTTGCTGACGGACCGCAATTTCGGCACGGCGTTCTTTGATCCGGCTGGCGGCGGCGATCCGATCCTGTTCCAGCATCTGTTCTGGTTCTTCGGACATCCGGAAGTCTACATTCTCATCCTTCCCGGCTTTGGCCTTGTCAGCCACATCATCTCGACCTTCTCGCGCAAGCCCATCTTCGGTTATCTGGGCATGGCTTACGCGATGGTGGCGATTGGCGCGGTTGGCTTCGTCGTGTGGGCTCACCACATGTATACGGTCGGTCTGTCGCTCAACACGCAGCGTTATTTCGTGTTCGCCACGATGGTGATCGCGGTGCCCACGGGCGTGAAGATCTTTTCGTGGATCGCGACGATGTGGGGCGGGTCGATCTCGTTCCGCACGCCGATGCTGTGGGCGGTGGGCTTCATCTTCCTGTTCACGGTCGGCGGCGTCACCGGCGTCGTGCTGGCGAACGCTGGCATCGACCGCCAGCTGCACGAGACCTATTACGTGGTGGCGCACTTCCATTACGTGCTGTCGCTCGGCGCCGTGTTCGCGTTATTTGCGGGCTTCTATTACTGGTTCCCGAAAATGTCGGGCTACATGTACAACGAGACGCTGGGCAAGGTTCACTTCTGGCTGATGTTTGTGGGCGTGAACCTCACGTTCTTCCCGCAGCATTTCCTCGGGCTCGCTGGCATGCCGCGCCGTTACGTGGATTATCCGGAAGCGTTCCTGCTGTGGAACCAGATCTCGTCGTACGGCTCGTATCTGTCGGGCATTGGCGCGCTGTTCTTCCTCTACATCGTGTGGGACGCCTTCGCGAAAAAGCGTCTGGCGGGCGACAATCCGTGGGGCGTCGGCGCGACGACCCTGGAATGGACGCTGCCCTCGCCGCCGCCGTTCCATCAATACGAGACCCTGCCGCGCATCACCGGCACGGATCACTAGGCCTCTCTCCGGTGGCCGAAAGGTCGCCGGAGCCTTCCCTCGAGCGGCGCTTTTGGAGCGCCGTTCCAGAGAGGGCTCCGCAGCGGAACGCCTCAGCGCGTGCAGCTTTGTTGAACGTCCCTGCTGCAAACACAGGTCGATTAAATGAGCTTCGTCACGCAACATGATGGATTGTCCGACAGCATGCGCATCTCTTCGGCGCGCCCGTCGGATTACCTTGCGCTTCTGAAGCCGCGCGTGATGTCGCTGGTGGTGCTCACGGCGCTGGCCGGCATGCTGATCGCGCCGCAGCCGCCCCATCCGGTGATCGGCTTCGCCGCGCTGCTGGCGATTGCGGTTGGCGCCGGCGCCTCGGGCGCGCTCAACATGTGGTACGACGCCGACATCGACGCGAAGATGGCGCGCACGGCGACGCGTCCCGTGCCCTCAGGCCGGGTGACGCCAGGCGAGGCGCTCGCCTTCGGCCTCGTTTTGTCGGCGCTGTCAGTGTTTACGCTATGCGTGGTGACAAACTGGCTGGCGGCGGGTCTGTTGGCTTTCACCATTTTCTTTTACGCCGTCATCTACACGATGTGGCTGAAGCGCTCGACGCCGCAGAACATCGTCATCGGCGGCGCCGCCGGCGCCTTCCCTCCCATTGTCGGCTTTGCTGCTGCGACCGGCTCCGTGTCGATCGAATCAGCCGTGCTGTTTGCGATCATCTTCATCTGGACGCCGCCGCACTTCTGGGCGCTGGCGCTCGTGAAGGCGGAGGATTACGCCCGCGCCGGCGTGCCGATGATGCCCAATGCTTTGGGGCCGGACCGCACCCGGCTTGAGATCCTAATTTATTCCATCGTGCTGGCGCCGGTCGGCGTTCTGCCCGCGCTGATGGGCTTTGCCTCATTGGTCTATGGAATCGTTGCCACGCTCGGCGGACTGGCGATGCTGTTCTACGCATGGCGCGTCTATCGCCAGCGCGAGGGCGAGAGCGCCCGCAAGGCGTGCATGTCGTTGTTCGGCGTGTCTATCCTTTATCTTTTCGCGCTGTTTTTGGTGATCGTCATCGAGAACGGCCCCGCCGCTCTGGTCGTTCGCGCGTTCAGCGCAGCGTTCGTCTGAGGCGCGCACATGAGAGAAGCCATGACTGAAGATAAGCCATGACTGAACCCCACGATCCCGGCCAGCAGGACAGCCGCTACCGGCTCACCCCGGAGCAGGCCAAAAGCCGCCGCTCACGCAATATCGCCATCGCTTTGTCGGTGTCGTTTCTGGTCGTGCTTTTCTACGTCGTGACCGTCGCCAAACTCGGCCTCGGCGTTTTGAACAAGGGATGGTGAGGACGCAATGAGCGACAATCGCGAAGCTTCTCAAGCCAGTCAGCCTGCGCCTCAAACAGAGGCCTCGAAGCGCAGCGACGCCCGCATCGCGTACTCGGTTGCAGGCGCAGCGTTTCTGATGCTGGGCCTGTCGTTCGCCGCTGTGCCGCTCTACGACATGTTCTGCCGCGTCACCGGATTTGGCGGCACGCCGCGCGTTGCGCTTGAGGAGGCGGCAAATCTTGGCGAGCGCACCCTGACGGTGCGTTTTGACTCCAACGTCGGCGCCGGCCTGAACTGGTCGTTCGAGCCGGAAGTTGGCTCGATGCGCTTGCGCACCGGGCAGACTGCGACCGTATTTTACAAGGTCACGAACCGCTCTGACAAAGAGACCCTCGGCATCGCGACCTATAACGTCGCGCCCAACGCCTTTGGTCCCTGGTTCAACAAGATTTCCTGCTTCTGCTTCACCGAGCAGACGCTTGGACCGGGCGAGAGCATGGACATGCCGGTCGTGTTCTTCCTCGACCCCGAGCTCGAAAAAGCCGAGACCATGCGGCGGATGGAGAGCGTGACGCTGTCCTACACGTTCATGGCCGTGAAGACGAAGACGGCGCAGGCGACGGCCAGCGACAAGACGCAACAGCCGCCTCTTTGAGGTCAAAACGCATCCGCCGTCTTGACTTCAGGGCGACGAATGGCCAAACGCCCATATCGGGCATCTAACGAGCGGCCGCTGCCGGAGGCGGCCAGACGACGACGAGGAAAGCATCATGGCTGACGGCCACGCGAAACCAAACCACGATTACCACCTTGTCGATCCCAGCCCATGGCCGCTGATTGGTTCGGT
>CAMCMI010000097.1 GCA_945875875.1 Rhizobium sp. Q54 | reverse complement strand
TGGGATTGGTGCGACCGGCGAAGAAGTCCTTGCCGCCCAGCGCCAGATCGGTCTCGAAGATGTTGGCGAGGCCAAATTCGATTTAACCCGCGTTCACCGCCGGCAGATGGATGTTGGGGCTGGCGAACGGCTGCACCCGCATCTGGATGTTGTTCTTCTCCGCCAGCGTCGCCGCCATCACGGAGCCCATGGTGTGGTAGAACGAGCCAGCAGAGCTGGTGGCGATGCCGACTGCGTTCTGCGCCAGCGCCGAACCGCTTAACAGAGCGCCAGCGGCGAAAATTGAAGCAAAAATTGAACGTTTCATTGCGTGTTCCCTTCCAAATACGCCGGGCTTTTTGCACCGGTCTTCACCCTGATTGAAGCCTGAAAAGGCGCCGCGCGCAACTTGGCGCAAAATCAGCGCTGCGCCAACGCTTGTCTTATCGCCATTATGATATTTTCTGCCGGTTGCGCGCCGGAAAGCCCGATTTTCCCGTCGATAATAAAGTATGGAACGCCGGTTACGCCCAGATTTCGAGCCGTTTGGATGTCGGCGCGCACGTTTTCCTTGTCCTCGTCGCTGGCCAGCCGGGCCTTTACGGCGGCCGCGTCCATTCCCGAATCAGCGGCGGCGGCCGCCAGCGCGTCATGATCGCCGACGTCGACGCCCTCAAGAAAATACAAGTTCAGCAGCCGCTCTTTGACCTCGTCCTGCACGCCCGTCTCGCCCGCCCAGCGGATCAGCCGGTGCGCGTCGAGCGTGTTGGGGGAGCGGGTTATGGCGTTGAATCTGAAGGGAATGCCGACCTCGGCGCCCACAGCATTCAGGCGGGCGTACATGTCGGCGGCTTTGCCGGGGCCAAACTTGCGCGACAGATATTCCGCGCGCGGAATGCCGCCTTGCGGGATCGCTTCGTCGAGCTGATAGGGGCGCCAGCGCACGAATATCTCGAGCTCGGGCGCGAGTGCGCACGCTTCCTCCAGCCTTCGTTTGCCCACAAAGCACCACGGACACACCACGTCCGAAACCACGTCGATTTCCACGCGCTGGGGTTGCTCTTCAGCACCTGCTTTGAATTCAGGCATAGGCGTTAACTCCTGAAACGGCGGCGCCCGACAGCGCGATGCGGCGCGCTCCGTCCAAATCCGACAGGCGCTGGAAACTGACGGCGGTCAGGCTGGTCCCGTCAAGGGTAAGTGAATGGGCGGAGGCGCCCATGGGGGCGGGCGCTCCGTCGCGCTGGCGGGCTTGCGCGATGGCCGCCTGTTCGCCAATCGCCAGCAGGTCGATCAGCACAGGGCATCGCAGAGGGCGCGAGCGTTCCGGCAGCGTCGGGCGTTGATGCGCCTCGATCCGCGTTCCGGTCGCGCAACGCTCCAGCAGCGTGACAGAGGCCAGACGCGGCCCGTCCAGCAGGCCGGACAAGGCCAGCGGCGCCAGCAAGGCTCCCGGCGCAATCAGATGCGAGGGGCCAAGCGCATCCACCAGATTGATCAGCGCCGCAGCGTTGAACGGCCCGTGCAGCACCAGCGGCGCGCCGCTCACGAGCGCGGCAAGCGGTCCCGCGATCAACCCGGCGAAACGGGCGGGCGCAAGCGTGGAAAGAATGGGCGAACGGGCAAGAATGCCCGCCCTTGTGATGAAATCGAGCGCAGCGGCGGCAAGCGTGCGTTGGCTGTGGACGCAGGCCAGGCCGCCATCGTCGAACGTGATGATGTCGCCCTTGCGCAAGCCGGGCGGGCGGTTGAGCGGCGCGCAATCCTGCGCGATCTTGTCCAGCGGCGCGATCCCGTCGGCCTCGGCGCCTAGCCCGGCCAGCACGCGCACGGTCTCGGTCTGGAAACCGGCCTCCAGCAATCTTGCAAACGCATGGGCGCCCGCCTCGGGTTCGGCGCAAAGCGCGACGGCGCCAATTGCCTGCGCTGCCTGGGCAAGCGCGTTCGCGTCGCAGCCATCCGGCAAAAGGGCGACGTCGAGACCGGCGCGCAGGGCGCCAAGCAGGGCGATCAGCGGCGCAACCCGCGCGCCGGTTACAATCAGCACCCGCTCGCCTTCCTGCATGCCCAGCGCCTGCCAGGCGGCGGCGGTGCGGCTCACGAAGGCGTCAAGATCGGCGAAGGTGAGGGCGGAGGGCGCATCGAGGGCGCCGTCGCTGAGCGCGATGCGTTGCGGGCGCACGCGGGCGCCGCCTGACAACAGCGAGTCGAGGTCAAAGCCTGCGAGGGGATCGCGCGTTCTGCTTTCCGGCGTCACGGTTTGCGTCTCCACCAGGCGTCGAGCGTAGCGCCAAACAGCGGCGCGACAAATTTGGGCGAAGTCTTTGGCCGCTCCAGTTCCGCCGAATGTGCGAACCATTGGTTCGAGGCGTGAAACAGCGGGACGATGTAAAAGCCGGACAGCAACACGCGATCAAAAGCACGCACGGCGGCGGCGTAATCCTGACGCGAATCCGCACTGACGATTTTTGCTATCAGCCCGTCGAGCGCCGGAGATGAGGCGCCAGCGAGGTTGAACGAGGATTCCTGTTTGGCCGCCATGGAAGACCAGCGGTTGCGCTGTTCGTTGCCGGGCGAGTTCGAGGCGATCCACGTTCCCATCATCATGTCGAAGTCAAACTTCTGGCGGCGGCGCTGATATTGCACTTCGTCCACGCTGCGCACCCGCGCTTCAATGCCGATGCGGCGCAGCGAGTTGGCGTAATTCAAAGCCAGCCGCTCCTGCGAGCGGTCGACCACCATGATTTCACAGGCGAACGCATCGCCCCGGCGGTTGCGAAGGGCGCCGTCCTGAATCGTCCAGCCCGCTTGCCTGAGCAAAGCCAGCGCCTTGCGGGCGTTGTCGCGGTCGCGGCCAGTGCCGTCGCTGCGCGGGGGCGCCCATTGTCCCTCCAGCACGTCGGCGCGCACGGCGCCGGGCCATTGCGCCAGCAAAGCGCGCTCGCGCTCGTCCGCCGGCCTGCCGGTTGAGGCCAGTTCCGTCTCGTCGAAGAAGCTGCCCGTGCGCCGATAGAGCCCGCCATAAAGATTGACGTTGATCCATTCAAAATCGAACGCATAGCCCAAAGCCTCACGCACGCGGGCGTCTTTGAAAATCTCGCGGCGCGTGTTGAACGCAAAGCCGATCATGCCCTTGGCGCCGCCGACTGGCTCGCTCGTCTTCACGATGCGCCCGTCGCGCAAGGCCGGAAAATCATAGCCGGTGAGCCAGCGCGTCGGGTTCGTCTCGTCGCGATAATCGACCAGACCGCCTTTCAGCGCCTCATAAAGACTGGCGGAATCTCTGAAATACTCGATGCGGATTTCGTCAAAGTTATAAAGCCCGCGATGAATCGGCAGATCCTTTGCCCAATAATCGCGATTGCGCTCCAGCCGCAGCGATTCGCCTGGCTTGACCGAGGAAATCACATAGGGGCCGGAGCCGATGGGCGCCGCCATGCTCGCCTCGTCAAAACGCTCGACGTTGAGGGCGTGCTTGGGCAACACCGGCATGAGCGCAAGGCCCAGCGGCAATTCGCGGTCGTTGGCGCCCGTCAGATCATAGCGCAGCGTATGCGCGTCCAGCGCCTCGATGGATTTCACCATGCCATAGGCTGCGCGATGTTGCGGGCGCCCGCGCGTCTTCAACAGATTGAACGTGAACAGCACGTCGTCGGCGGTGATCGGCGCACCATCGGAGAACCTTGCGCGCGGGTTGAGCCGGAAGATCACCCAGGAGCGCGCCTCGTCGGTCTCGATGCTTTCCGCGATCAGTCCATAGAGCGTGAACGGCTCGTCGCCCGAGCGCGCCATGAGGGGCTGGAAAACGTTGCCGTTGAGGCCCTGCGCAGCGGAGCCTGCTTTCAGATTGAACGGGTTGAGGCTGTCGAACGCGCCCTGAAAACCGATGGAGAGACGCCCGCCCTTGGGCGCATCCGGGTTCGCGTAGGGCAGGTGCGCAAAATCAGGCGGCAAGGCAGCCTCGCCGTGCATGGCGATGCCGTGACGGGGGCCGGTGGAGGCGTTCCCTGCGACCACAGGCGGCGCAATTGCGAGCAAAGCCGCAGCCACAGCTGCGCGAATCGAGGCGGCTTTCATCGAGACGAATTTCATGGGCTGAACACTAAAGGAGCCGCGCGCGCCCGTCGATTGCAACGCAACGCTAACCTTGGCGAACGGGCGCGGCCTGTTGACGGAAGGTCGCAAGACTGGACTGCAAAACAAATGTGGCGGATGGTGCGGGAACGGTCTATGAGGCGCGGGTCAATATCTTGCCTTATTCCCGCGCCAAGAGCAGCGTTGCATTGGTGCAGGATTCGCCGGACCATATGGGATTTACTGCGGCCCTGCGCCCTTCCGGCGACGAGGCTTTCGAAAGGAACGTTCATGTCGATCATTTCCAGAGGCGCCGCCGCCGCAGCGCTGGCGATTTGCGTGGCGCTGTCCGGGCAGGCGCATGCTCAGACGCCAGCCCCCGCGCAGCAGCGCAAGCCTGCCGCCCAGCCAGCAGCGCCGGCAGCGCCCGCCGCCCCCGCAGCCCCCAGCAACCGCGTTGAGTTGATCGCCACCCAGCCGGAATGGACCAAGGTCTGCGGCAAGGACGAGGCCGCCAACAAGGAGATTTGCTACACGACCCGCGATTTCGGTCAGGCCGCCGATCAGGCACCGGTGCTCGCCGTCGCGATCTATGATGTGAAGGGCGACGAACAGCGCATCGTGCGCCTGCTTCTCCCCGTCGGCCTGATGCTCCGCCCCGGCTTCCGCTTCTCTGTGGACAAGGGCGCGGCGATTGAAGGCAATTACGAAATCTGCTTCCCTAACGGTTGCTTCGCCGAGGCGCGCGTCAAGGGCGCCACGCTCGACAGCATGAAGAAGGGCTCGCTGCTCAACGTCAACGTCAAGAATCAGGTCAACAACGAAGTCATCTTCGTCGTGCCGCTGGCGGGCTTCGGCAAGGCCTTCGACGGCGCCGCCATCGACCCCAAGGTTCTCGAAGAGCAGCAGAAGCAATTGCAGGCCGATTTGCAAAAGCGCGCTGAAGAAGAGCGCAAGCGTCTTGAGGGCGAGATCGCCGTTCCCGGCGCTCCCCCGGCGGCTGCGCCCCGGTAAGCATCCGCTAAGTCAGACACGCGAAAGCCCGGGCGCAAACCCGGGCTTTTTGCTGTTCTTTTGTCTCGCGCGACGGCTAACGCCCTTCTGTCCAGCGCCCTCTTGTCTAATGCCCTCTTGCGCCCTTCATCTGATATCCGCCGTCCTCTTTCAGCACGAAGCTTTCAGCTACTTGCGGATGGCGCACAGGCTCGCCGCTGTCGTCAGGCAGCAGGTTTTGCTCGGACACATAGGCGACGTATTCCGTCTCCGCGTTCTCGGCGAACAGATGGTAATAAGGCTGGTCCTTGCGCGGACGCGACGCCTCCGGGATCGACAGCCACCATTCCTCGGTGTTGGCGAATTCCATGTCGATGTCGAACACGATTCCACGAAACGGGTGCTTGCGATGGCGCACGACCTGTCCGATGGAGAATTTTGCGTTGCGGAGCTTCATGAGGTGAGACGTATCGCGGGCCGTGCTGGCGCGTCAAGCTGGGGATTAGGCAGTAGGCAGCAGGGGAGGGCTTGGACCGCGCGCGGCCTCGCGCGCAGGGATGCCTGCCGGATGTGGCGCCATTGTGCCGCGCCATTTTCTGCAATTGCCCATGCGCGCGAGGCCGCGCGCGGTCCAGATTGCGCTGGTATGGACGGAGCGCGTTCTCCCGGCTAAGGACGTGCGTCCAGATTAGAGAACCCCATGACCATCACCATCTACGGCATCCGCGCTTGCGACACGATGAAGAAGGCCCGCGACTGGCTTGAGGCGCAGGGCGTCGAGCATGCGTTTCACGATTACAAATCGCAAGGCATTGAGCGCGCGCAGCTTGAGGGATGGACGAAGCTTGTCGACTGGGAGCTGTTGCTGAACCGCGCGGGCACGACGTTTCGCAAGCTCTCCGAGGCCGACAAGCAGGACATTGATTGCGCAAAGGCCATTGACCTGATGCTCGCGCAACCCTCTCTCATCAAGCGCCCGGTGCTTGATATGGGCGGGCGCTTGCTGGTGGGCTTCAAGCCGGATGTTTACGCGAAGGCTTTAGGGTAGGGCGCGTCACGCAGGTCTATCCCGCGTGACGCTTTCGCACTTCATTCAAGCTACCATTTCACCCGCAGGCCCGCATATCCCGAGCGGCCAGCCGTGCCATAATTCAACACGTTTTCGTAGCGGGCGTTCGTGATGTTCTCCAGCCGCACATAGGCGGTGGCGTTTTCACTGATGCGGTACTCGCCGTAAGCGTCGAGCTTTGCATAGCCTGACAGCGGCTTCGTCTCCCCGGGCGCATCGAAGCGGGCGCCGACGAACGTTACGCGGGGCTCGATCAACCAGCCCTCGCGCGGGCGCAGCTCCAAAGCCAACCGCGCGGCATGTTTGGGCCTGCGCGCCAGATCGAGGCCTGTGGTCTCGTCCTTGGCGTCGAGGTAGGTATAGGCGGCTTTCAGGCGCACAAATTCAGGAACGAGGCTGGCTTTCAGCTCCAGCTCCGCGCCTTGCGTTTTCGCGCGCGCGATATTGACGTAGCAACCGTAATATTTAACTCCGAAATATTGAGTGAATTGCGTTGCGCCGCAGGGTGGCGACGTGCTCGCAAAGTCGATCAGATTGCGGAAGCTGTTGCTGAAATACGAGGCTGACAGGTCAAGCCGCGAATTGATCCTCTGGTCGAAGCCGATGTCCAGCCCCAGTGATTTTTCCGGCGCCAGATCGTTCGTGCCGTATTCGGAATACAGCTGATAAAGCGAGGGCGCCTTGGCGCCCGTGCCGATGGAGCCACGTAGTTTGGTGCCAGTCTGCGTGATCAGATAGGAGCTGGTTGCGCGCCAGGTGCCAAATGTCACGCCGCCGCGGCCGCCGTTGAGGTTGTCGGCGCCGCTCACGTCATCAAGCCGGGCGCCAAGCGAGACGTTCCAGTTCTCGCCAATGGTTTTTGACCATATTCCGAAAGCTGAATTGGTTGTCTGGCGTGCTTTGACAGTCGTCGCTTCGCTTGTGACGACAGGATAAAGCTCATTCATGCCTTGCCCGGCCTTGTCGCGTTCCGTGCGCGCGCCAAGCGTCAATTGTCCGAACGCGCCAAGGCGCAGATCGCCCTGATATTCGGCCCCCTCGCGCTCGCCGCCATAAGTGAAGCGCGTGCTGCTGTAGTCAGTTGCGCCTGCGCCATAGCGATAAAACGTATTCAGCGTGCGGTCGGTTTGCGTCGAGAATAGGGTCAGCTTGCTGCGCAACAAGCCGTCGAAGGCCAGATGCGTGGCGCTGAGATGGGAGCGCGTGAGGATCGTGCGCGTGTTGCCGGGCACGTCCGGATAGGAGCCGACGGAATCAATTGCTACGCGATTGTCCGTACGGTTGACGCCCGCCTCCAGCGTGAGGTTTTCGCTCGCGCGCCAGCCGATGTTGAAATCGCCGCTGATGCGCGTGGCGCCGTCGGCCTCAAGTGGGGGCAGGGTTCCGGCGATGCGCGGAATGCGATACCCCACGGCGGAAAAACCGTCGGTGTTGAACGCGCTGATTCCGAGGCTGTAAAACACCGGCCCTTGCGCGCCGTGCAGATTGGCGCGGGTTTCCTTTGTGCCGTAGGAGCCCGCTTCAACGCTGATCGCGCCGCCATGGCCGCTGCGGCCTTTCTTCGTGAAAATCTGGATCACGCCGCCCATCGCGTCCGAGCCGTAGAGCGCCGATTGCGGGCCACGCAGGACCTCAATCCGCTCTACGTTGTCGAGCGCGATGGCTGAGAAATCCATCTCGCCGCCGGTTGTCGATGGATCGTTGAGGCGTACGCCATCCACCAGAACCAGCGTGTGGCGCGCTTCGGCCCCGCGCAACAGCACGTTTTGCAATTGGCCGGGGCCGCCGGACGTGTTGATGGACAAGCCCGGCGATTGCCGGAGCAGATCGTCGACGGTGCGTGCGCTGGAGCGCGCAATCTCTTCCCTCGTGATGACCGTCACGGCGGAGCCTGTGCGCTGGAGCGTTTGCTCGGCGCGCAATGCAGTGACGGTGATTTCGGGGATGGTGGTTTCGGGGATGGTAGTTTCCTGCGCATATGCTTGGGGAGCAAGAGCGATGGAAACTATAGACACAGCCACGCGCGCGGCCGCAGTGATGCGGTACCGATTCGACACAGATCCTCCTAACCGGCCCTCCGCCGGTGGTTGGTATGTGCGAGCGGCCGGTCTCCTGGCTCTAACGGATGATACGCTTGCCGATCTTCCCAGGCCTTGGCCCAGTGGTCGGTTCGCTCTCCGTTCACAGTTGCGGGGGCAGCGCGGTTTGATCCGACTTCCCGTTTACCCCGCCTTAACGCGGGGCACCGTTCGCGTGCTGCAAGCTAACGGGAGCGGGGCGGGAGCGATAGCCCCTATTTACGAAAAGTTAACAGACGCGCTAATGCAGCTGCGGCGCCTTGAACATTTTCGTGCGGTCGCTGGATTTCACGAACACGTCGAACGAGCGTCCATCGCGGTGGATGGTGAGCGGCACTTCGGCGCCCGCTTCGCCTTGCGACTGGATGCGGCGATACAATTCCGCCAGCGTCGAGACAGGCTCGCCCGCAACCGCCACGATGATGTCGCCGTTGCGTAAATCGGCCCGCCGCGCTGGCCCGCGCTGGCTGCGCCCGACGATGACCACGCGATCCTCCAGCTCGGAGGCGTAGAGCCCCAGCCATGGTTTGGGCGGCGCGCTGCGGCGGCCCAGCGTCACGAGATCGTTGAGGATCGGCTTTAGCAGATCAATCGGCACGACCATGTTGAGGTGGCCCTTCTTGCCATCCTCGACGCCCTGTTCGAGATGCAGCGAGCCGATGCCGATCAGCGCGCCGCTTTCGTCGATGCAGGCGGCGCCGCCCCAATTGGGATGGGCGGGGGCGGTGTAGATCGCATCGTCCAGAACATATTCCCAATAGCCAGCGAACTCTTGCCGCGCGACGATGCGCGCCGCCACGCAGCGCTCGCGACCGCCCGAGCCTGCGAGCACGACGGCATCGCCAGCTTTTGCTTTGGATGAATCGCCCAGCGGCATGGCTGGCAGATCGAGGTGCGCCAAAGCCTGCACCAGGCCAAAGCCGCTCTCCTGATCGTAGGCGAGCACATGGCCGGGGAAGGTGCGGCCATCGTTGGCGCTCAACCAGATATCCTCGGCCTCGGTGATGAGGTAGCCGATGGTGAGGATCAGCCCGTCTTCGCGGATCACAACGCCGTGGCCTGCACGCAGCACGCCAAGCGTCTCGGCGGTGAATGCGTCCTCGGGAATGTGCGCGGTGAGCGTCACCATCGAGGAGAGGGCGACTTCCAGATCGTAAGAATAATCCTCCGGCTTGGGGCGCAGCCCGGCAGGAATCTTCCAGTCTGGCTGCGACATGCGCCTCTCCATCTCAAGGGAGTGCATTTTGCGCCGCCAGTGCGTCGCCGTCCAGTGCGGTGAATTGTCCGGTTTTTAATGGCAGACCTTGATGCGGCGCGTCCCGGCGTAATTGCCGCGCGAATCGAACAGGTCCTGACGCTGCCAGCTGCACATGGGCTGCACATAGATCGGCTGCGGCGCGCCGTAATAGCCGGGATGATAGCCTGAGCCGTAACCATAATGCTGCTGGGCAGGCGCTGCGTTTGCGGCTGCCGCCGCGCCAAGAATGCCGATCACGGCGGCGGCGCCGAGGCCGACGGCGAGCCCGTTATTACGGCTGCGGCGTAGATGGCGTTGGCGCACAGGCGGCGCCCGGCGGAC
>CAMCMI010000096.1 GCA_945875875.1 Rhizobium sp. Q54 | reverse complement strand
TACGCCAGGCGCCAGAACGCGACGACCTCCGTCGCGCTGCTGCTGTTTGGCGTGCCGCTGTTCTATTTCCTGATCTGGCTTGGTGTTGCGATACCGAACGTGCTTGGCGCCGACATTACTGCGCCAGACCAGAAGATCCGCCTGATGATGGCTGGCGCGCTCTCGCTGATCGCGTTTGGGCGCACCCTGTTTGGCAAGAAGAACGAAGACGCCGGCGCCCCGCGCGTGAACACGCTGGCGATCATCGGCTTTGGCGTTCTGCTCGGCATGTTGATCGCCGGCGCCATTGGAGTCTGGCGTCCTGAAATGCCCTCTGACAACGTCGCGATCTGGGCCGCGTTCGCCGCCACCGGCGTGCTCTACGGGTTGGCTACCATCAACCGTGCGCTGGGCCTTGGCCTGATGGCGAACATGACGCAGCAGGTCATCATCGTTCTGGTGCCGCCGCTGGGGCTGATCTTTCTTGTTCTGGGCACGATCTTTGTTGGCATCGCCACGCCGACTGAAGGCGGCGCGATGGGCGCAGCCGGCGCGTTGTTGGTCGCCATGTCGAAGGGGCGCCTCAACCTCAACCTGACAAAGCAGGCTATGGATTCAACGCTGAAACTGTCGGCCTTCGTGGTTTTCATTCTGATTGGCGCGCGTGTCTTCTCGCTCACGTTCTATGGCGTGAACGGCCACACATGGGTGGAGCATTTGCTGACCTCCCTGCCCGGCGGCCAGACCGGCTTCCTTGTGTTCGTGAACCTGCTCGTGTTCATTCTGGCGTTCTTCCTCGATTTCTTCGAGCTCGCCTTCATCATCGTTCCCCTGCTCGCACCCGCCGCCGACAAGCTCGGCATCGACCTGATCTGGTTTGGCGTGATGCTGGGCGTGAACATGCAGACGTCGTTCATGCACCCGCCGTTTGGCTTCGCGCTGTTCTACCTGCGCTCGGTCGCGGCAAAAGAACGATACAAGGACCGCGTTACCGGCAAGACGATGGAGCCCGTCACCACCGGCCAGATCTACATGGGCGCGATCCCGTTCGTGTGCATCCAGCTCATCATGGTGGCGTTGATTATCATGATCCCGCAGATGGTGATGATCTACAAATCCGGCGAAAAGCGGCTCGATCAGCAGCAGATCGACGAGCAGTTCAAGAGCATCGCGCCCCCGCCGGGTCTTGGCGACATGCCGGAATTGAAGTTCTAGGGCTGGCTCTTTCCTTCTCCCGCAGGCGGGAGGGCGCCAAAGGCCCCTCATCCGTCACGCTTCGCGCGACACCTTCTCCCGCAACGGGAGAAGGAAGCAAGAGGCGCAGGCGCCCAACGCGCTCTTCCTTCTCCCTTTGCGGGAGAAGGTGGCGTTTGCGTCAGCAAATGCCGGATGAGGGGTTTCTTTTCCCCCCTCAGTCCTTCACGGCCACGCGCACGGAGCGGCCTTCTTCGGCTTCGACGCGGCGCAGGGTCTCTTCGGCGGCGTCGACTTCGCGCTGGCGGTTCCACATCGCTGCGTACACGCCCTCCTTGGCCAGCAAATCGTCGTGCTTGCCGCGCTCGACGATCTCGCCTGAATCCAGCACCAGAATTTCGTCCGCGTTGACGATGGTTGACAGGCGATGCGCGATCACCAGCGTCGTGCGGCCGGTGGCCACGCGGTCAAGCGCGGTTTGAATTTCGCGCTCGGTGAATGAATCCAGCGCCGACGTCGCCTCGTCGAGCAACAGGATCGGCGGCGCCTTGAGGATCGTGCGGGCGATGGCCACGCGCTGCTTTTCGCCGCCCGACAACTTCAACCCGCGCTCGCCCACTTGCGACGCGTACCCCTGCGGCAACGAGCGAATGAAATCGTCGATCTGCGCCGTGCGCGCCGCCTCGAAGACTTCCTCCTCGGTCGCTTCCCAGCGGCCATAGCGGATGTTGTAGGCGATGCTGTCGTTGAACAGCACTGTGTCCTGCGGCACCATGCCGATGGCACCGCGCAGGCTCTCCTGCGTCACGTCGCCGAGCTTCTGGCCGTCGATGGTGATGCTGCCGCCCTGCGGCTCGTAGAAACGATAAAGCAGGCGCGAAATCGTCGATTTGCCGGCGCCGGACGGTCCCACCACCGCCACCGTATGCCCGGCGGGAACTTCAAAGCTCACGCCCTTCAGGATTGGGCGCGCGGGATCGTAGGCAAAGTGCACATTGTCGAACTTGATCGCGCCCTGCTCGATGGCGAGCGGTTTGGCCTCGGGGCGATCCTTGATCTCGGCGTTCTGGCCCAGCACGTCGAACATCGCCTCAATGTCGATGATCGCCTGCTTGACCTCGCGATAGACCATGCCCATGAAATTCAGCGGCTGGTAGAGCTGGATCATCAATCCATTGAGGAGCACAAAATCTCCAATGGTGTTGCGCCCCTCGCGGATGTCGATCACGCACAGGATCATCACCACCATCAGCGCCATCGAGAAGATGAAGCCCTGGCCTGAATTGAGCACCGCCAGCGAAACATAGCTCGACACGGAATTGCGCTCGTAGCGCTCCATCGAGCGATCATAACGCTCGGCCTCGCGCTTCTCGGCGCCGAAATATTTCACCGTCTCGTAATTGAGCAGCGAGTCGATGGCCTTCACGTTGGCGTCGGTATCGCTCTCATTCATGTTGCGACGAATCTGGATGCGCCAGTCGGTCGCCACGCGCGTGAACCAGAGATAGAGCGCAATCATGACGACGACGGTCAGCGCATAGCGCCAGTCGAACGCAAAGAAGAACACGCCCAATATCAGCGCAAACTCCACCACTGTGGGAATGCCGGTGAGAATGCTCATGCGCACGATCTGCTGGATCGCCTCGCGGCCGCGCTCCAGAACGCGCGTCAGGCCGCCGGTCTTGCGCTCCAGATGAAAGCGCAGCGACAATTCATGCAGATGCACGAACACTTCATTGGCCATGCGCCGCACGGCGTGCATCGCCACCGAGGCGAACAAGGCATCGCGCGCCTGCGTGAAGAATTGCATGAAGCTGCGCAGCAACCCGTAAAGCACGCAGATTGCGACCGGCGTCGCCAGCAGCGCGGGCAGCGGCACGCTGGCGGTCTCCGGATTAACGATGGCGTCCGTCACCCATTTGAAACTGTAGGGAATGAGGATCGTCAGAACCTTGGCGATCAGCAGCATGAAGAAGGCGGCGACCACGCGCACCTGCAAATCGCGCCGCTCGTCCGACCACACATACGGCCACAGCCGCACCACCGTCGCCGACAGGGTCGCCTCGCGGCGATAGGGCGCCGGCTCTCCGGAGGGCGTTTTCTGGTGCGGAGATTTCGCAGCATGCGGGGCGGCGGAATGATGATGCGCGGCGTGGGGATTGGACATCGACGCTTCTTTTCTAGGCCATAAGAGCGACCGGGGCGTTGGGAATCATCTCCATATAGCCTGATAGGCGGGCGTGCGCACTGTTGAAGTGGCGAAAGGCGAGCGGGCAGTAGGCAGTAGCAGCGCCGTTTAGTCCTGTTTGGGCACGACCAGGACCTGGCCGGGGAAGATCAGGTTGGGGTTTCGGATCTGGTTCGTATTGGCGTCGTATATCTGGGTGTAGCGCAACCCTTCACCGTAAATGGTGCGGCTGATGCGCCACAGGCTGTCGCCGCGCTCGACCCGGGCCGTCCGAAGCTCGGCAACCACGGCGGCGCCGGCGACGGGCTCATCTTTTTGCTGCGCGACGACGGGAGGCTGCGCCGGGGCGGGAGCGGGCGCTGGCGCAGCAGCCACAGGCGCAGCAGCCATGGAGACGGGCAAATCGAACGGCGCCTCGACCCGGCCCAGCGGCTTGCCATCGGCCCCGATCACGTCGGCGCGCACGCTGTAGGCGCCCGGCTGCATGCCCTGATCGATGCGCACCGTCCATTTGCCGTCCGGCCCGGCGGTGACCGAGGCCACAAACGAATCGTTCAGATATAACCGCACCGGAGCGCCAGCGGGCGCCTGCCCGGACATGAACGCCCCGCCTCCCGCCATCGCCTCGACGCTGGCGATCCGCAACCCTTTGGCGCCGTCCGCCGGGCTCGCGGCGGGCTGGGGTTTGCCGGAATTATCGGCGGAGAGAACGCGCGTGGGCTGGTTGGGCGCATCGACAGCCGCGATGACGCCGCCCATTCCGCGCTGGGGCACGACCATCGTCACCGTCTGCTGGGAGGCAACCTCCTGCTCGCCAAGGCGCGAACGCAGCGACAGGACATGCTCGCCCGGCGACAGCGCCTGCGGCAGAATCACGAAATTACCATCAGCGTCTGCGCCGCTCTGGCCCAGCAGACGCGCGCCCGAGAGCAACGTCACCTGAGATTTAGGCGCAGCGCGCCCGGCCACCACCGCCTCGCCGCCCGGCTCTACGCGCACGACATCGAAGCTGGGAAGCAGCAATGGCGCAAGTTCGGGAGCACGTTCAGGCGCAGGATTTGCCGCAGGCTTAGGCGATTGCTGCGCAGGCGCTTCCGAGGCTGGCGGATCGGACTTGACGCTAGCGGGCTGGTTTGAAGGCGACGTGCCAGCGGGCGCCCGACCGGGTTCGAGGGCCTGGCTGGCCAAAGGCGGCGCGGGCGCTTGCGCCACAGGAGCCGACGATTGCATATCGATGAGACGCCATGCGGAAACGCCGATGGCTGCCAATGCGGAAATCACCGCGACGACGAAGAGCAAAATACGGCGCGAAGGAATCATGGCTAACACCAATCTCTGTTCTCTGCGCTAACACCAATCTCTGTTCTCTGCCAATTTAACGCTTTGCTCAGCTAAATGCGAATCAGACGGAACCGCGAGCGCCGCCGACGGCTTCACCCTTCCCATTCACACGGAAACCAAGCTGAACATGAACACCATTCGAAAGATCTGCGTTTATTGCGGTTCCTCTCCCGGAACCGATCCCATTTTTCGAGAGTCCGCGCAAAAGCTCGGCGCCATTATGGCCGATGAGGACATCGGCCTCGTCTATGGCGGCGGCGGCAACGGCCTGATGGGAATCATCGCCCGCACCGTGCGCGAGCGCGGCGGACACGTCACCGGCATCATTCCCGAGTTTCTGCAAAACCGCGAACACCGCTACGACGAGGCGCAGGAAGTTCACGTCGTGCCCGACATGCACACCCGCAAACGCATGATGTTTGAAAAGGCCGATGCGATCATCGCCCTGCCCGGCGGCATCGGCACGCTGGAGGAACTCGTCGAACAGCTCACATGGGTGCAGCTCGATCAGCACAACAAGCCGGTTCTGCTCGTTGACATCGGCGGCTTCTGGCGCCCACTGCTCGATCTGTTTGCGCACATGCGCAACAATGGTTTCATCCGCCGCGATCTCGAAGTGCGTTATCTTGTCAGCGAACGCATTGAGGACGTGGTGCCGATGCTGCGCAAGGCGCATGCGATGGCGCAAACAAGGATGAAGCTCAAGGGCGAGCTGGAAAGCGAGCTTGATCCGCGTCTTTGACGCGGATCGCCTTATGCGCCAGCCTTGAGCAGCTTGTATTCAATCGAGTCGATGAGCGCCTGAAACGAGGCGTCCACGACGTTGGCCGATACGCCGACGGTGGACCAGCGCGCGCCTTTTGAATCGCCAAACTCGATCAGCACGCGCGTAACTGCATCCGTGCCGCCCTGAAACACGCGCACGCGATAATCGAGCAATTCAAGATCTTCGATATAACGCTGGTAGCGACCAAGATCTTTACGCAGCGCCAGATCGAGCGCGTTCACCGGGCCATTGCCTTCAGCAGCAGAGATCATCACTTCATCGCCGACTTTGACTTTGACGATGGCTTCAGAAACGCTGACCAGATCGCCCAAAGCGTTGTGGCGCCGCTCGACGTTGACGCTGAAACGCTCAACCTCAAAATAGCTCGGCGCCTCGCCAAGCATGCGGCGCGCGAGCAGCTCGAACGAGGCGTCGGCGCCCTCATAGGCATAGCCCAAAGCCTCGCGTTCCTTCACCTGCTCCAGCACGCGATTGACGCGCGGATCGTCCTTTGCAACGTGAATTCCAAGGCGCTCCAGCTCCGACAAAATGTTGGAGCGTCCCGCCTGGTCCGACACCAGCACCTTGCGCTGATTTCCCACGCTCTCAGGCTCAACATGCTCATAGGTGCGCGGATCTTTCAGCACGGCGGACGCATGAATGCCAGCCTTGGTGGCGAACGCGCTTTCGCCCACATAAGGCGCATGGCGATTGCCGCGCTGATTGAGCAATTCGTTGACGGTGGCGCTGATCTTCTTCAGCCCCTTGAGTTGCTCCAGCGTCACGCCGATTTCAAAACGCTTTGCGTATTCGTCCTTCAGCAGCAGCGTCGGAATGATAGAGCACAGGTTTGCATTGCCGCAGCGCTCGCCCAATCCATTCAGCGTGCCCTGAATATGGCGCACGCCGGCACGCACCGCCGCAAACGTATTGGCGACTGCGTTCTCGGTGTCGTTATGCGTGTGAATGCCAAGATGCGAGCCGGGGATATATTGCATCACCTGTTTGACGATGTCCTCGATCTCGTGCGGCAGCGTGCCGCCATTGGTGTCGCACAGCACGATCCAGCGCGCGCCCGATTCATGCGCCGTGCGCGCGCATTGCAAGGCGTAATCGCGATTGGCCTTGAAGCCGTCGAAGAAATGCTCGCAATCAAGAATGGCCTCGCGCCCATGCTGGCGCACGTATTTGATCGAGTCCGCAATGCCGTCGAGGTTCTCGTCCAGCGTGCAGCCCAGCGCCACATGCACATGGTAATCCCATGTCTTGGCCACAAACGTGATCGTATCCGCCACGCTCTCCATTAACGCCGCAATGCCCGGATCGTTGGAGGCTGAACGCCCCGCGCGTTTCGTCATGCCGAATGCAGCAAAGCGCGCGTGTTTGACGGGCTTGTTGCGGAAAAACTCCGTGTCCATCGGATTGGCGCCCGGATAGCCGCCTTCCACATAATCAACGCCCAATTCGTCGAGCATTTGCGCGACGCGCACTTTATCGGCGAGCGAGAAATCGACGCCCGTGGTCTGCGCGCCGTCGCGCAACGTGGTGTCGAATATCGTGAGGCGTTCGCGGGTCATGTTCGGCCTGTCGTTTATGGCGCGGGCGGCGCAGGATCATTGGCGGCAAGCGGCTTGCGCATGGTTGTATTGCCGAGCCACACGCCTTCAAGGTCAATCGTATTGCGTCGCTGCGCGCTGTAGCCGCGCTGAAGAAAGAAAGGTTCCGCGCAATCGCTGGCGTCAACGTTGACGTGCTTGGCGCCGCGCGCGAGCGCAAGCTTTTCCAGAGCATCGCACAAAGTCGTCGCCACCCCTTGGCGCGCAACGAGCGGATGCACGTAGAGCATGTCGATCTGGTCAACGCCCGCGGCTGAGGCAAAGCCCACAGGCTCGCCGTCAACGCTGGCCACCAGCGTAAGTTGTCCGGCGAGCCGCGCGCCAAACTGCGCTACGTCGTCGGCGGGCGCAGTCCACGCAGCAATCTGGTCAACGCTGTAATCGTCAGCCGCCAGCTCTTCGATGCTCGCGATGAAGATGGCGACAAGCGAGGCCGCGTCCTGCGGAAGATAGGGGCGCAGGCCGATGGACGGGTTCATGAGTCACGCTCCGTTGCAAACAAGCGCGTCATGCCAAATTGCGTCATGCCAGCGAAGGCTGGCATCCACGGCAGGCTAACGCGTGAGCCCTTCGCAAGACGCGCGCCAGCAGCCTGTCGTGGATGGCCGCATTCGCGACCATGACGGGGGAGTGTGGCGCTCACAGCTTCACCTCCCAGCGCGTAGAAAGCTCTCCGGTAGTGGGGTCTTTTGAATCCATCAATTGTACGCCCATCGCCAGCAATTCGTCGCGGATACGGTCAGACTCGGCCCAGTTTTTAGCATTACGCGCTTCAATACGGGCGTTGATGAGCCGCTGCACGGCCAGCTCGTCAATGCCGGCAGAGGCCGGGCGCCAGCCGTTCCAGGCGCCAAGATCGTGCTGGAACAGGCCCAGAAGTCGCCCGCAGGCTGCCAGCCTTGCGCCCGCGAACGCCACGCCGTCGAGCGCTTCGGAATACAGGCGGCGCAGATGCGTGATCGCTTCGGGCGTGTTGAGATCGTCGCACAGAACGGCCTCAAACTCGGGCGACAGCATCGCTTCGGAATCGGCATATTGCTTGGCGATCGGGTACCAGCGATCCAGCTCGCGCTTGCTCTCGCGCAACGCAGCCGCCGTCCAGTCGATGGGCTGGCGGTAATGCGTTTTCAGCATGTTGAAACGCGCGACCTCGCCCAGCCAATCGGCCAGCACGTCGCGGATGGTGATGAAATTCCCCAGGCTCTTGGACATTTTCTGTCCCTCCACCTGCAAGAATCCATTGTGCATCCACACATTGGCCATAACATCGCGGCCAAAGGCGCAGCGTGATTGCGCGATCTCGTTCTCGTGGTGCGGAAACACCAGATCAATGCCGCCGCCGTGAATATCGAACGTCTCGCCCAGATGTTTCCAGCTCATCGCCGAGCATTCGATATGCCAGCCCGGACGGCCCCTGCCCCATGGCGAAACCCAGCCGGGCTCGTCTTCCTTTGAGGGCTTCCAGAGCACGAAATCCGTATCGCTTTTTTTATAGGGCGCTACCTCCACGCGGGCGCCGGCGATCATCTCGTCAAGCGGGCGGCGCGACAGGCCGCCGTAATCGGCCATGGAAGGCACGGAGAACAGCGCGTGCCCATCCGCCGCATAGGCATGGCCGGACGCGATCAGCTTCTCGATGATCGCGATCATCTCGGCGATATGTTCGGTCGCGCGCGGCTGCACGTCAGGGTCGAGGCAACCCAGCGAATGCGCATCTTCCTGAAAGATCGCGTTCGTCGTCTCGGTCAGCTCGCGGATCGTGATGGCGCGCTCGGCGGCGCGGGCGTTGATCTTGTCGTCCACGTCCGTGATGTTGCGAACATACTTGACGTGCGAGGCGCCATACAGGTGACGCAGCAGGCGGTACAGCACGTCGAAAACGATCAGCGGGCGGGCATTGCCGATGTGCGCGTAATCATAAACCGTGGGGCCGCACACATACATGCGCACCCTGCCCGGATCGATGGGCGCAAAGTCTTCTTTGGTGCGCGTGAGCGTGTTGTAGAGGCGCAAACTGTGCGGCGTCGACATAATTAATCCTCAAGCCTCCTGGCCGGGGCGTCGATCAATTCTCACATGGGACAAAAACGAGCATGGGAAAAGGACGAACCGCCAGCGTTGGTGCTAGCACGTAATGCAGATGCAGCGAATATGGTCGCAATCCAGCTTACAGATCGTCATTTTGCAAATCGTCATACCTTCAAGATGGGCGAGCGCAGGCGCCGCGTCAAGCCAAACGCAGGCATTGCAGCCGATCCGCCGCTTTTGATCCCGCAGGTTAAGCTGATTTTTACCCGGCAGCCCCATAGTCGAGTCTCAGTTACTTTTGAGGTTTCCTCATGCGTGCATCTTTTGATCTCGACAAATGGTTTGCCCCCATTCTGCTGCCCGCAGCAGCCGCTCTGCTGGCTTTTTCATTCAGCACGCCCGCGCAAGCTGCGAATTTGCAGGGCAAGAACGGAACCTACGTGATCCCGGCGGACGGCTCCTACGGGATCGACGAATGCATCTCGCAATCATTTGATTGCGGCAGCGTCGTCGCCACCGCATGGTGCGAAGCGCACGGCCATGGCGCTGCGCGCGCGTTTGGTCCCGCCAGCGACGTCACATTCGCGACGCTGGTCGGCTCGACGGAAAACGTCAAGGCGGTCGCGCCAGGCGCTATCATCATTGACTGCGAGGAATAACCTCAATCGCGGATGAACTCGGCGCATTTGGGCGC
>CAMCMI010000095.1 GCA_945875875.1 Rhizobium sp. Q54 | reverse complement strand
CGCAGGCCGAAACGCAGCTGGCCGAATCCGACCGCATCGCCCGCCTTGCGCTCGACGCCATGGCCCATGTGCGCGAGGAGCGCGCCCGCTCCGAATCGCGCGTGGAAGGCCTGCGCCAGCGTCACGAAGACATCGTGCGCACCATCGCCAACGATCTGGAATGCGCGCCTGAAGGCCTGCCCGCGATGGCGGGCATTACGCCCGGCGACAAGCTGCCCGAGATCGACGCGATCACCCGCAAGCTTGAAGAACTGAAGGGCGACCGCGAGCGCCTTGGCGCCGTGAACCTGCGCGCCGACGACGAGCTGACCGAAATCGAGACCCGCCGCGACAAGATGGTGGCCGAGCGCGACGATCTGGTGGAGGCGATCCGCAAGCTGCGAATGGCGATCCAGAACCTCAACAAGGAAGGCCGCGAGCGCCTGACCGCTGCGTTCGACGTCGTGAACGGGCATTTCAAAGAGCTGTTCACGACGTTGTTCGGCGGCGGCGCCGCTGAATTGCAGCTGGTTGAATCCGACGATCCGCTAGAGGCGGGGCTCGAAATTCTCGCCCGCCCGCCCGGCAAAAAGCCGCAGACGATGACGCTGCTGTCAGGCGGCGAGCAGGCGCTGACCGCAATGTCGCTGATCTTCGCGGTGTTCCTCACCAACCCGTCGCCGATCTGCGTGCTCGACGAAGTGGACGCCCCGCTCGACGACGCCAACGTGGAGCGCTTCTGCAATCTGCTCGACGAGATGGCGAAGAAAACCGATACGCGCTTTGTGACCATCACGCACAACCCGATCACCATGGCCCGCATGGACCGCCTGTTCGGCGTGACCATGGCCGAGCGCGGCGTCTCGCAATTGGTGAGCGTCGATCTGGGCGCGGCAGAGCAGATGGTGGACGCAGCGGAATAGAGGCGGCTGCGGACTGCGACCCGCATCATCCCGGGCGACGGTCGGTATCCATGACGGGCTGCGCCTGCGACGGGGCAGGTTTACCCCCCCGCTAAAATCTCCCGCGCCCTCGCGCAATCCTTTTCGATCTGCTCCGTCAGCGCCTCCAGCCCGTCAAATTTCAGCTCCGGCCTGATCCAGTCCACGAACGCCACCTCAACCGTTTTGCCGTAAAGGTCGCCGGAAAAATCGAACAGATAGACCTCCAGCAGCGGCGCGCCGTTGTCGACGGTCGGGCGCCGGCCCCAGCTCGCCACGGCGTCGAAGGTTCGCCCGTCGAATTTGATGCGCACTGCGTAGATGCCATGGGCCAGAGCGCTGGATTCATGCAGGCGCAGATTGGCGGTGGGGAAGCCGATGGTGCGGCCCAGTTTGGCGCCGTGGATGATTTCCCCGCTGACGAAATAATCGCGGCCCAATAGCTGGCGGGCGTGGGCGACATCGCCGCGCTCCAGTGCGTCGCGCACCCCGCTCGAATGCACGGCGTCGAGGCTGCCGCGCGCGTCGAAGGCGATTTTTTCCACCACTTCCACCGCAAAGCCGAGCCGCGCCCCAGCTTCGCTCAAGAAGTCGGGCGAGCCCTTGCGGCCTTTGCCAAAGTGAAAATCATAGCCGACCACGACGCCGGAGGCGCCAAGTCGGCGCACCAATATGTCCTCCACAAAAGCGCTCGCCTCGACGGCTGCAAGCTGCGCGTCAAAGCTCAGCACGATCAGGCCGTCTAGGCCAAGGCGAGCCAGCGTCTGCGCCTTCGCGGCTTCGGGCGTCAGGCGATGGACGACGGAGCGACCGGCGAAGAAATCAGCCGGATGGGGCTCAAACGTCAGCACGGCGCAGGGCTTGCCAAGCTTTTGGGCGAGCGCGCGAGCGCGTTCGATCACGGCCTGATGGCCGCGATGCACGCCGTCGAAATTGCCGATGGCCACGATTGCGCCCTCCAGCCCCGGGGGCGGGGTCGACGGGTCTCGGGCGATGATGAAGCCTTGAGCGGCAGGAGACAAATTCAGGCTCGTTGAGCAAGAGATTGGGCAAGCTGGCCCTTTGCGGGCGCGCCGACGGCCCATGCGGGGGCGCGGCGGCAAACTGCATGGGGCGCCGGTCAGCGTCAAGCGCGAGAGATGCTTTCGCGCGACGCATCCTTTTGGGGGAGGTCTGCCCACTGGGCGCGAGCGCCGCGCGCCCTACCATTTATCTATGGTCAAAACGATCTGTGATCTCGATGGCGCGCGGCGCCGTTTCGCCGCTGAAATAGCGGGCGCGGGCGGTCAGGCGCTTGAGCGGGCGTTTGCGGAGGTTCGGCGCGAAGACTTTCTGCCGCTTCCGCCCTGGACGATCTATCGCGAAGGCGCGGCGCTGACCACGAGCGATCCCGAAAGCCTGTACAGGGACGTTCTGGTCGCTATCGACGTTGAAAAAGGCATCAACAACGGCCAGCCGTCGCTGCATGCGCAATGGCTTTCGGCCATCGAGCCGCTGCCCGGCGAACGGGTGCTGCATGTCGGCTGCGGGGGTGGATATTACACAGCCATTCTCGCCGCGCTGGTGGGGTCAGAAGGGCATGTGCTGGCTTATGAAATCGAGCCTGCCGTCGCCGCGCTCGCCGGGCGCGCGCTGGCGGGGCGTCCCAATGTCGAGGTTCGTGAGGGCAGCGGCGCAGCGGGGCCGTTTGCGCAAGGGGACGCGATCGAGGTGGACGTGATTTATGTCAACGCGGCGGCGGGCGCGCCCGAGCGTGCATGGATCGAGGCGCTGGCGCCGGGCGGGCGGCTGATTTTTCCATGGCGTTTTGGAAGCGGCGAGGTCACGACGCTGATTGCGCGCTCGCAAGATGCTCACCCCCCGCGTTTTGCGGCGCTGGCGCTGGGCGGCGTTCAATTCATCGGCCTGCGGGAGGGGGCGCAAAGCCGGGCTTCTGCGATTGATTATGCACAAGCGCTGCGCGTTCGCGAGCTGGTGCTGCGCAGCGACAGAGCGCCTGACGACGCGCTCATCGCCGATTTTGGCTGGGCGTGGTTTTCGGCCTGAAGTTTAACGGGGCGGAAAGCGATTGCGTCTAGTTTGGCGTTATATTGAATGCAGGGTTCACCATGTCTTTCCCAACGACAACGCCAATTCTCATCGTCGAGGATTTCAAGACGATGCTGCGTATCATGCGCAATATGCTCAAACAATCGGGCTATGAAGACGTGGACGATTCCACCGACGGCGCCGCCGCGCTGGCGCGTCTGGAAGCGCGCGATTACGGGCTCATCATCAGCGATTGGAACATGGCGCCGATGACCGGTTTTGAATTGCTGAAACGCGTGCGCGCCAGCGAGCGCAATCGCGACACGCCGTTTTTGATGGTGACGGCGGAATCTGGCTCCGGCAGCATCACGGCGGCAGGCGCAGCTGGCGTCAGCGCCTATCTGCTGAAGCCGTATAACGCTGAGACTTTGAGGGCGAAGATGGACGAGGTTTACGCGCAAAAGCGCGGCGCGTGACCTTCACGTTGCAAGGCGACCCGCACCCTTTGGACCGCGCGCATCTTTGGAAGCTGCAAGAGTGCGCGCGGCCCAGATAGCGCCAACGCCCTCACCAAACCAGCGCAGGCATCGCCGCTATCGGCGCCAGTCCTGATTCAGTCACCAGCGCGTTCATCGCGGCTATATCCAGCACGCCGCCGGGATGAATTTCGTCGCGGTGAATGCCCTTGGTCACGAACACGCAATCAAGCCCGCGGTCGCAGGCGCCTTTAACGTCCGTGCGCAGAGCGTCGCCGATGGCGAGCACGCGCTTTAGGTCGATGGGCGCGCCGCGATGGCGCTCCGCCAGCATCAGCGCGCGATCATAGATTGGCGCAAACGGCTTGCCGGCCTGCAACACGCGTCCGCCCTCGTACTCAAAGCGCTGGGCGATGGCGCCTGCGCAATAGAGCATCGTCTCGCCCACGTGCACGATGAGATCGGGATTGGCGCAAATAAAATCGAGCTTGCGCGCATGCATGAGCGCCAGTTCCCGCGCGTAATCGTCGGGCGTGTGGGAATCGTCGAACAGGCCGGTGCAGAGCACGTATTGCGCCTCTTCCAGCGAGGTCAGCGGCGGGCGCAGGCCGGTCTGGTCTTCCATGATGTCAAAGAAGGTCAGATCGCGCGGCGGGCCGATGTGATGCAGCGGCGCCATGCCGCGCTCGACAAGGAAGCCAAGCGTCACGTCGCCCGACGTCACCACCTCGTCAAAGGCCGAACGCGGCGCGCCCAAACTCTCAAGCTGTTCGAGGATCGGCGGGAAAGGCCGGGGCGCATTGGTGACCAGAATCACCGTGCCGCCGCGCGCCCGAAACCGCGTCAGCGCATCGCACGCTTCAGGATGGGCTTCGCGCCCGTTGTGGACCACGCCCCAGATGTCGGAGAGCACGACGTCATAGGAATCGGCGATTTCGCCAAGTCCGGACAGGATTGGCAGGTTGGCGGGCGCGGGAATGGCGACGGGCGTTGCGTTCATGAGCTGGCGCTAAGCCGCCGGGCGGTGGGTGTCAAGGCCGCGATTGCCCATCTGGCGCATGTCGCACAAACGCGCTAGCTTTCGCTCATCAAAAAAAGACAGGGGAGGAGAAAATATGATTCAGGCTAAATCCACGCGTGTATCGTTGGGCGCTCTGGTCGCCGGTTTACTGGCGGCCTCGTCCGCGCAAGCGCAAGACGCGGGTTCCAGCGTCGCCGCGTTCTACAAGGGCAAGCAAACGACGATCATCGTCGGCTCGTCGCCGGGCGGCGGCTACGATACTTACGCCCGCCTGCTGGCGCGCCACATGGGCAAGCATATTCCCGGCAATCCCAATATCATCGTGCAGAACATGCCGGGCGCTGGCAGCAACGTGGCGGCCAATTACGTCTACAACGTTGCGCCCAAGGATGGCAGCGTGATCGCAGCGCTTCAGTCGGGCGTCGTGCTGGAGCCGCTGCTGGGCAAGACGCCGATCAAGCATGATCCGTCGAAATCCATCTATCTGGGCAGCGCCAATGACGACATCTACATCTGCATCGCGCGCTCGGACTCGCCGGTCGCCAAGTTCTCGGACGCCTTCACCAAAGAGCTGTTGATGGCCGCCAGCCAGTCCAGCTCCACCAGCGATTATCCGGCTGTCGTGAACACGGTTCTGGGCACGAAATTCAAGATTATCACCGGCTATCCGGGCAGTCGCGAGATCTCGCTCGCCATCGAGCGCGGCGAGGCGCAGGGCGCGTGCGGGCTGGCGTGGCCCTCGATCTCGGTCACGCAGCCTGGCTGGTTTTCCACCGGCAACGTACGCGTAATCTTGCAGACGCACGCCACCGGCCATCCCGATCTCAACAAGCAGGGCGTGCCGTTGGCCCATTCGTTCGCCAAAACCGACGATGAGCGCGCAATGCTCGACCTGTTTTTCAGCCAGTCGCGCTTTGGCCGCCCCTTTGTGGTGGCGCCCGACGTGCCGAAAGATCGCGTGGCGGCTCTGCGTAAGGCGTTCGACGCCAGCATCAAAGATCCCGAATTGCGAGCCGAAGCCGCCAAAGCGCGGCTGGATGTTGACGCGGTGAGCGGCGAGGATCTTCAAGCGCTGGTCGCCAAGGTCTACGCCTCGCCGCCAGCGGTGATCGCGCGCACGAAGAAGGCGATCCACGGCGAGTGAGGGAAGGGGCGGATGAGGGGTATTCTTCAAGTGCGGCAAGAACCCCTCATCCGTCACGCTTCGCGCGACACCCTCGTACGCAAGGGGAGAAGGAAGAAGAAAGGCTTAAACCCCCTTACCTCCCTGCTCGCCGCGCCTAACTAATCCCTTGGGGCGCTTCGAGGGAGGTCTTCATGGACCGCGATCAATTAAGCGCTGTCGCCATTGCGCTGGGCGCTGCCGGGGACGGGTTTCGCAAGGGCGTTCTGGCGGCCGACGAAAGCACGGGTACAATAGGGAAGCGCTTTGAGGCCATCGGCGTCGAATCATCGCTTGAGACGCGGCGCGATTATCGCGAAATCCTTCTGCGCAGCGAAGCCATCGGCGCGCAGATCAGCGGCGTGATCCTGTACGACGAGACGCTGCGCCAGAGCGCGGCGGATGGAACCTCTTTCGTCGAAATCATCGAAGCCGCAGGAGCGTTTCCGGGGATCAAGGTTGATCGTGGACTCGCCCCGCTGCCGGGCTTTCCCGGGGAGAGCATCACGCAGGGGCTCGACGGGCTGGCGGGGCGGCTTGCCGAATATCGCAAGCTCGGCGCCCGGTTCACCAAATGGCGCGCGGTGATCGACGTCGGCCCGGGCGTGCCGAGCGATCATGCGATAGCCGCCAATGCGCAGGCTTTGGCGCGCTTTGCGGCGCACTGCCATTCGGCTGACCTCGTGCCCATCGTCGAACCCGAAGTGCTGATGGATGGCGATCATGATCTCGCCCATTGTTATGCGGTGAGCAAACGCACGCTGACGCGCGTATTTTATGAGCTGAACGAGGCGCGGGTTTTCCTCGAAGGCATCGTGCTCAAACCCAATATGGTCGTGCCCGGCCTGAAGCATATCCGCAAGGCAGAGCCAGAAGAAGTTGCGCGCGCAACCTTGCGGCTGTTGTGCAATTGCGTGCCTGCCGCCGTGCCCACAATTGCGTTTTTGTCCGGCGGTCAGAACGAGATTGAGGCTACCGCCAATCTTGATGCGCTCAACAAGCTTGGACCATCGCCATGGGCGCTCACGTTCTCGTTTGGGCGGGCGCTGCAATCGACTGCGCAGAAGACATGGGCCGGGCGCAGCGTGAATGCGACTGCGGCACAACGGGCGTTTGAACATCGCGCGCTGATGAACGTGCTGGCGGCGCGCGGGCGCTGGAGCCAGGATCTTGAGGCGTAAAGATAAAAAACCCGGCGCGCGGATCAAACCGAAACGCCGGGTGCAAGTTTGCCGCGCGGCTCTGGAGCGCCGCGCGGGGAAGGTTTGCCGATCAGAACGTGCGTTCGACGCGCAGACGACCGCTGACGTTGCCCTCGGTTTCGCGGAAGACCCGCGTGACCGTGTTCAGGTTGCCGGAGCTGGGGACAGTGTTGAGCCCGCCGACATAGCCGCGCACGTCCTGTGAGACGCGGGCGTAGAGAACTTCGACGCCGATTTCGAAATTGCGGGTCGGTAGCCAAGCGAAGTTCGTGCCGATGTTCCACACGGTGGCGTCGCCGAAGCTGCCGCCGCCGTCCCACACGCGGGCGGTGGCGAGCCTTGGCGCGTCAAGCTGGCCGTAGGTGCCAAACACGACCGAGCGATATTGCGGCGTCCAGTAATGCTCCAGCAAAGCCGCCACGTTCCACGACTTCACGCTTGTCAGGCCGCCAACTTCCGCCACCACGCTTGGATGGTTGATGACGAAGCCGCCGACGTCGCGACGATAGGCCGACGATTTGAACGAGCTCCAATTGGTTGTGTACTCGGTCATGCCGTTTGCATAGTTCGCGGTGAGGTAGAGCGCATCGCCCTGCGCCAGCGCGGGCAGGTTGATCTTGGCCCCGACGCCGAAAGCGTAGACGCCCTTGGAATCGTCGTATTCATCGAGCGCGGTGTTGGCCGAGACGTTGGCGTAGGCTGCCGCCATCTGGAACGAGCCCCAGGGCTGATCAATGCGGACGTTGCCGTTGATCTGGGGGACCGAATTATAAACGTAATAGGGATTGACGCCGGTGAGGCCGCTGACAATGGCCGGGGCGGTGTCGGCGTAATCTTGCAGGGCGAAGGTCGCGGAAACGCCGCCGCCCAGCGTCGCGGTGTAGGCGATCTGCTTGGCGCCGTTGGCGAATGAGCCCCAATGGCCGGCGCCGTAGACGAGGCTCGGCATGAACGCGAAATTGTCGCGCGCAGCGCCGAAGGTGAAGCCCGCAAACCGCACATAGGCGTATTCGAGCGTCGGGCCAGCCGACGTGCTCGTCGGGCCAAACGCCCGGTCGACGACGCCGGTGGTGCGGGCCAGACGAATGCCCGCAGTGGCCTGCACCGTGCCCCACGGCGTATTGGTGCGGGCGTCAAAGTCGATGCGACCGCGCGCTTCCCAGCCCGCCACATGGACGGCGTCTTCGTCGATCGAGACGACGGGCGCGCCAGTGCTGAGGCGGCCGGGGGTGATGGTGCCGATGGTCGTGCCGGCGGCGAACGGCACGTTGGGGCCGACGCCAGCGACAATGATCGAAGGCGATCCAGTAGTATTCGCTGATTGCGCAACGCTCCAAACCGTCCTGTCCGCCACCGCAGCCGTCCCCAGCCCGGAGTAAATATCCTGCGAGCGAACCAGCGAATAATCGGCGCGCACGCGACCGCCGATTTTCAGGCAGGTTTGCGTGCCGGGGATGAAGAAGAAGCCGGCGCCATAGGCGTCGCATATTCTTACATATTCCACGGGCACGACCCGCTTTGCCGGGAGGTCGGCGGCTTGAGCGGCCGCGACGGACACCAGCGCGGCCCCCGAACCCAGTATAATGTTCTTAACAAGCCCCATTTTTCCCTCCAGTATGGCGGTTCTGCCGCTGGCGCCTTGCGCCAGCTTGTCCGGTGGCCGGAAACGGCCTAGAAGAAAGATCGTGAATCGATTTGTTCGTATAACGATCAATCTTCTGTCGTGATGCGATCAATTTACGACCGTGTTAAGGGGCGGGCGATGCAAGACGATGATATGTCTGGCGATGTGACAAATAAGCCACTGACTCAGGCCGACTACGAAGCCCTCGCCCGCTTCCGGCAGGCGCTGCGCAATTTCATGGCCTTCAGCGATTCCCAGCTTGAGGCTGTCGGCATGGGACCGCAGCGTTATCAGGCCCTCCTGGCGATCAAGGCCAAGCCGGGCGACGCGCTGGTGAGCGTGGGCGAGCTGGCCGAATTGCTGCTCATCAAGCCCAACACCGCCGCCGAGCTGGTCAATCGTCTGGAGAGCGCGGGATTGATCGAGCGCGTGCGCGATCCTGCTGACCGGCGCCGTGCGCTGCTTTCGCTCACGCTCGCAGGCGCCGCCAAGCTCGACGAAGTGGCGCAGGTGCATTTCGCCAAGCTTCAGGAGAGCCGCTCGGCGATCATCAATCTGTTTGGCCAGCCGGGCGCGACGCCCTAATCAGCCGCTCTTTCGCCGCCATCCACTCCTGAAACTCTTCGCAAACTCAAAGGTCGGTTCGCCGCAATGTCCAACCCGTCGAAGTCCAAATCCAGGTCAGATCCCAAAGCCGAACCGGCGCAGATCTATGTATTCAGCCCACCGCTGGGGCGCGAGACTGACTTTGCGCCCGCGCTTCAGGAGGCGCTTGCGGGCGCGCAGGCCGCAGGTTGCGCCATCGCCTGCGTCTATCTCGACGTCGCGGCCTTGAGCGACGGCGACGCCTCGCGCATCGCCTCCCCTTTGGCCCCGCTGGCGCAGGCGGCAGGCGCCGCCGTGCTGGTGAACGATCCGCGCGTGGCGGGCCGCATCAAGGCTGACGGCGTGCATGTGCGCGCCTCCGGCGAGGCGCTGGAGGGCGCGCTGGCTGAGGCCGCCGAAAGTATGCGGCCTGATCGCATCGTTGGCGCCGGCTTGTTGCGCAGTCGCCATGACGCGATGACAGCCGGGGAGAGCGATGTGGATTACATCTGCTTTGGCGAGCCCTCCCCGGACGGCTGGCGCCCTGATTTTTCCGATACGCTGGAGCGCGTGTCGTGGTGGGCGGACGTGTTCAACGTGCCGTGCGTGGGCTATGCCGGGACATCGGACGAAGCCGTCCAGATAGCGCAGGCGGGCGCTGATTTCGTGGCCCTTGGCGATGCTGTCTGGTCCGATCCCCGCGGGCCGAAAGCCGCGATGGAAGAGATTGCGCGGCTTGTTTTGCTGGCGGAGCGAGCGCAGCCTTCATGAAAACCGCGTGCGCGATTCCAGCTGCGTTGTTGACGCTTGCGCTTGGTTTCGCGGGCGCAATGACGGGCGCGCAAGCAGAACCGCAAGCCGAACCGCAATTCGCCGGACCGCAAGTCGCCGAGCCAGAGCCTGATCTGGCTTTTGGGGCCTTCCAGCGCGGCCTCTACCAGACCGCATTGCAGGAGGCGCTGAAGCGTGTTGCCGCCAATCCCGGCGACGCGCCCGCGATGACGCTGCTGGGCGAGCTTTATCGCGATGGCCTTGCCGTGCGGCGTGATCCTGCCGAGGCCGCCAAATGGTATCGGCTGGCCGCAGCGCGCGGCGACCGGCAGGCGCAATTTGCTCT
>CAMCMI010000094.1 GCA_945875875.1 Rhizobium sp. Q54 | reverse complement strand
CCTGCACGATGCGCAAATCCGCCCCGTTTTGCAGCAGATGGCTGGCAAAAGCGTGGCGCAAAACATGCGGGCTGACGCGGGCTGGCGCAATGCCCGCCGCAATCGCCACGTCCTTCAGGTCGCGCGCAAATGCCTGCCGGGTCAGGTGGCCTGATTCGCTGTCGGCTGGAAACAGCCAGGCGCCTTTGGCTTTTGCGGGCCGCGCCTCCTCCAGCAGGCGGCGATAGGCCTGCATAGTCTGGCGCGAGGTCTCCGACACCGGCACCAATCGTTCGCGACCGCCCTTGCCCTTTACCGCCAGCAGCGGATCGCGCGCATGGGCGGCCGAGCGCGGCAGCGCCACCAGCTCCGAGACGCGCAGGCCAGTCGCGTAGAGCGTCTCCAGCAGGCAGGCCATGCGGCCCGCGCGCAGGCGCTCAGCGAGGGGGCGCTCGGGATCGTCGAGCCCCTGCCGCGTGGCGACCAGAAGGCGATCGACTTCCGCTACGCTCAGCACCTTGGGCAAAGGCCGACCCCGGCGCGGACCCTCGACCACGGAAGTGGGGTCGTCGCCGCGAGCGCCCTCGGCATAGAGAAACTTGTGGAACTGGCGCACGCAGGACAGCTTGCGGGCGGCGGAGGAGGGCGCAAGGCCCCGCACGTCGAGATCGGCGGTCCAGGCCCGCACCATCGCCGTGTCGGCGGCCAGCGGGTTTGATCCGCGCGCCGCCAGATAGGTCAGGTAATCGTCAAGATCGCGGCCATAGGCGTCAAGCGTGTTGCGGGCGGCGCCGCGTTCTGCTGCGGCCATATCGAGAAATTGCGCCGCAAGGCCGGTTTGGAGCTTTGGCTTGACAGTTTTCGCCTTCAACGCTTGGGCCGGAGTTTTCGCCATCGCCCTAGCGGTTCAGCTTGTTGGCTGGCAGCGGCTGGCTCATCTCGCGCGGCTGCGGCTCGACGAAGGCGACCAGCGCCGCCATGGCGCTGACCGCAAGGCCCGCGATCACGCCCACGACGAACAAAAACCGGAACAGGCTCGGCATGGGGGTTTCCACTTTGAATTTACGCGCCCGCAAATGCATGACCCTGTTATCAAATGGTCCGCGCCTGTTGGCAAGTTCCAGTTGATGGGGGCGCCCGCGCTTAAACCTTCCCGCGCGACGTGATACACATTCCGCATGCAGGAACTTGACGATCCCATCGACGTACCCTCGCCCCACGCCGCCGACCAGCGCGCCGCCGCCATTGTGCGCAGCCTTGGCGGGCGCACGCTGGTGCTTGTGGGGATGATGGGTTCCGGCAAAACGTCCGTCGGGCGCAGGCTCGCGCAGCGTTTGGGGCTGGATTTTGCCGACGCCGACGCTGAAATCGAATCAGCGGCCGGCATGACCATCGCCGATATTTTTGCGAGGCACGGCGAGCCCTATTTCCGCGACGGCGAGCGCCGCGTGGTGGCGCGCCTGCTGGGCGAGCGCCAGCGCGTGCTGGCCACCGGCGGGGGCGCCTTCGCCTCGGCGCAAACGCGGTCGCAAGTCGCCCGCCATGGCGTCTCGATCTGGCTGAAGGCCGACCTCGATGTTTTGGTGCGCCGGGTGCGCAAGCGCAACAACCGCCCGTTGCTGGCGGACGTTGACGCCGAAGCCACGATGAAGCGACTGATGGCCGAGCGGTACCCGTTTTATTGCCAGGCCGATTTCACCATTTACTCGAAAGAGGGTCCGCACGAGGCTGTGGTGGAATCGATTCTTCTGGCGCTCGAATCGGGTCTGTCGAACATTCCGCGCCTCGCCAGCCCCGCCCCGCGCGCCAACGTGCGGGTGGAATTGGACGCGCGCGCCTACGACATTCTCATCGGTCCCGATCTGATCGCAAACGCCGCCGACCATATCGCCCGCATCGCGCCGGGCGCGGCCTGCGCCATCGTCACCGATTCCAATCTCGCGCGCGATCATCTGCCCGCCTTGCAGGCCAGCCTCGACCATGCCGGCATCCGGCATGCAGCCATGATTATCGAGCCGGGCGAAGCGTCCAAATGCTGGAAGACGCTGGAATGGGTGTCTGAGGGCATCATCGCCGCCCGCATGGAGCGCGGCGACGTCGTGGTGGCGCTGGGCGGGGGCGTGGTGGGCGATCTGGCGGGCTTTGCCGCCGCCATCATCCGGCGCGGCATGGGCTTTGTACAAATCCCGACAAGCCTTCTGGCGCAGGTCGATTCGTCTGTCGGCGGCAAGACCGCGATCAATTCGCAGCACGGCAAGAACCTCATCGGTGCGTTCTATCAACCGGGATTGGTGCTGGCCGACACGGATGCGCTGGCCAGCCTGCCCGAGCGCGAATTTCGCGCCGGTTATGGCGAGGTGGTGAAATACGGCATCATCGACGACGCGCCGTTTTTCGCCTGGCTGGAGCGCAATTGGACCGGCGTGTTTGCGCGCGGTCCTGAGCTGACGGAGGCGATCCGCAAAAGCTGCGCCTCCAAAGCCGCCGTCGTGGCGCGCGACGAAACCGAACAGGGCGACCGCGCTTTGTTGAATCTGGGCCACACCTTCGGCCATGCGCTGGAGAGCCTGACCCATTACGACGGCGCCCGGCTGGTGCATGGCGAGGGTGTGGCGATTGGAATGGCCTGCGCGATGCGGTTTTCCGCGCGCCTTGGCCATTGCAACGAGGCGGACGCCCATCGCGTGGAGGCCCATCTGCGCGAAGTGGGCCTGCCGACGCGCATCCAGCACATCGCGGGCTGGAACGCAGGGCCTGATGAGATGCTGGAGGCGATGCAGCAGGACAAAAAGGTCCATCGCGGCGCGCTGACGTTCATCCTGGCGCGCGGCATCGGCCAAAGCTTCATCGCCAGAGGCGTACCCGGCGAAGACGTGCGCGCGTTTCTGGCGGATGAATTGGGCTGACTTTGGAAGAAACTCCTCATCCGTCGTTTGCTGACGCAAACGACACCTTCTCCCGCAAGGGGAGAAGGAAGTAAGCGCGCGAATACTGATCGTGTCCGCCCTTCTCCCCTTGCGGGGGAAGGTGTCGCGCAAAGCGCGACGGATGAGGGGTTTTCTACTCCCTGCTGCCTACTGCCCCCATCCCTCACTGCGCCGGCGCAATCCCGTCCTTCGCCACGGCCTCGGCCATGAATTGCGCGCGGGCGAGTTCGGCGAAGCGGCCGTTCAGCGCCACCAATTCCTCAAAGCTGCCCGTCTCTACCACCTGGCCCTGATCGAACACGAAAATGCGGTCGGCGTTTCGGATGGTGGCGAGGCGATGGGCGATCACGAAGGTGGTGCGGCCTTGCGTGGCGGCCTCCAGCGCCTTCTGCAACAGGCGCTCCGTGGTGGCGTCGAGCGCGCTGGTCGCCTCGTCGAAGATCAGGATTGGCGGGTCTTTCAGCAACGCGCGTGCAATGGAGACGCGCTGGCGCTCACCGCCTGATAGGGTGCGGCCGCGCTCGCCTACAATGGTGGCCAGACCATCCGATTGACGCGCCACGAAATCGCTGGCCTGCGCCCGCTCCAGCGCCAGCGCAATCTCCGCGTCGCTGGCGTCGGGCTTGCCGATGCGCAGGTTTTCCTCAATCGAGCGTGCAAACAGCATCGGCTCCTGAAACACCACGCCGATATTGGCGCGCAGCGAGGTCAGCGTCATGTCGCGGATGTCGATGCCGTCGATGGCGACGCGCCCGCCATTGGGATCGAACACGCGATGCAGCAGCCCCAGCGTCGTCGATTTGCCCGAGCCCGTCGCGCCCACCAGCGCCACTGTCTGGCCGGGCTCGACCACGAACGACACGTCCTTCACGGCGTTGCGGCGGCCATCATAGGAAAAAGTCACGTTCTCAAACGCCACGCGGCCGGTGAGCTTGCCGATATCGCGTGCTCCCGGCCCGTCGCGCACGCCAGGCTGGGCGTCCAGTACGTCGAAAAATTCGCGCAACTTTGGCGCCAGCATGAACAGCCAGTTTGCGAACGTGACAGTGCTTTCCAGCTTGCCGACCAGCAGGCCCGCAAAGTTCATGAACATGACGATTTCGCCAATCGTCGCCTGCCCCCGCATGAAAAGCCATGTGCCGAGCAGAAACACCGCCAATATGGTGAGCGTGGCCGAGGCGCGCGTGGCCACAGCCGCAATCGCCCACCACGACAGCACCGGCATTTGCGCCTTGAGCAGCGCGTCCGATATGCGCCGCATTGAAACCGCTTCCGCCTCGACGCGCGTAAAACTCTGAATGATGGCGATATTGCCCAATGCGTCAGACGCGCGCTCGGCCAGATCGGTGTGGAAGGTTTCGACCTCGCCTTGCAGGCTTTCAGTGTGATGGAAGACGTAGGTCGTGATGGCGCCGAACACGAACACCAGCACCACAAGCAGCGCGCCAAGGCGCCAATTGAGGAACATGGTGGCGGGCAGCAAAACGAAAAGCGATACGAACGAGGCGCAATGCTCTCGGAAGAACGACAGCCACACGCTCGACATGCCGCTGGAGCCATCCAGCATGGTCTTCAACAGACGCCCCGAATGCACGCCGGTGTGAAAGCCCAAAGGCAGATGCAGAACGTGCTCGAAAAACTCCGCCATCACCACCAACCGGCGCCGATGCGACAGCCGGTCGGCGTGCAGCGCCACCAGCACGGCGGCGGCAATCGTGAACAGGCCAAAGCCGATCCACAGCCAGATGAGGTTGCCGAGCTGGCTCCACGTCACTTTGGAGGGATCGCCAGCCGAGCCCGTCAGCGCGTCGATGATGCGGCCAAACAGCACCGGCTCGGCAAATTGCGCCACCGCAAGCGCGAGATTGGCGCCGATGAGCAGGATCGCGAGGCGTTTTTCTGCGCCAAGCATGCCCAGAACGCGGAAATATATGCGCAGGATCGCCATGCAATTTGCCTGTTCCGACCGGAAAACCCGGGTCAATTTGAGGCTTCCGGTATAGTGGAGCCACGCGCGCCGCGCCACCCGTCTTGAAGCCCGGTTTTGATGCGCCGCGCGCGAACGCAGCTTCTCCTTGGTTTCTGGCGCGCGCGCAGCTAAATCTAAACTCGTTATTCCAGAAGCGTTCCAGAGCAAGATGCTCCAGACAAGGTGCATGCAGCATGAACAAGGTTTACCCGGACGCGCGCGCCGCCATCGCCGACGTCATCAAGGACGGCATGACGATCATGTCGGGCGGCTTTGGCCTCTGCGGCATTCCTGAAGTTCTGGCCGAGGCGATCCTCGAATCAGGCGCGCAAAACCTCACTGTGATCTCCAATAACGCGGGCGTCGACGGCATCGGCCTTGGCCGTCTGCTGGAGAGCCGCCAGATCAAAAAGATGATCTCTTCCTATGTGGGCGAGAACAAAATCTTCGCGCAGCAATATCTGGCCGGGGAGCTGGAGCTGGAATTCACGCCCCAAGGCACGATGTCCGAGCGCATTCGTGCAGGCGGCGCCGGCATTCCCGCATTTTTCACGAAGACTGGCGTCGGCACGATCATCGCGGAGGGCAAGGAAGTCCGCGAGTTCGACGGCGAGCTTTACGTGATGGAGCGCGCGCTGACCGCCGATCTGTCCATCATTCATGCGTGGAAGTCCGACACCGAGGGTAATCTCGTATTTCGCAAGACGGCGCGCAATTTCAACCCGATGATGGCCACAGCGGGCAAGATCACCATCGCCGAGGTCGAGCATCTCGTGCCCGCAGGCGCCATTGATCCCGACCATATTCACACGCCCGGCATTTACGTGAACCGCATCGTCCATGCGCCGGACGCGCCCAAGCGCGTGGAATTTCGCACAACCCGCAAACGCACCGACGCGCCGATCCCGGCGGGAACGGGCGAGGAGGTCTGATATGCCCTGGACCCGCGATCAAATGGCTGCGCGTGCAGCGCGCGAACTCAAGGATGGTTTCTACGTCAATCTGGGCATCGGCATTCCGACGCTGGTTTCCAACTACATTCCAGCAGGGGTGAGCGTTCAATTGCAAAGCGAGAACGGCATGCTGGGCATGGGGCCTTTTCCCTTTGAGGGCGAGGAAGATCCTGACCTTATCAACGCGGGCAAGCAGACGGTCACGCAATTGCCGACCACGAGCTATTTCTCCAGCGCCGATTCGTTTGCGATGATTCGCGGCGGTCATATCGACCTGTCGATTCTGGGCGCCATGCAGGTGGCCCATAACGGCGATCTGGCGAACTGGATGATCCCGGGCAAAATGGTCAAGGGCATGGGCGGCGCCATGGACCTCGTGGCCGGGGTGAAGAAGGTCGTCGTGGTGATGGAGCATGTGGCCAAGGACGGCCCGAAATTGCTCAATCGCTGCACGCTGCCGCTCACCGGGGCGGGCGTGGTCGATCTCGTCGTGACGGATCTGGGCGTATTTCAAATCGACAGGAAGGGCGCCGACGGCATGACGCTGATCGAGCTGGCCGACGGCGTGACGCTTGAAGAGATCAGTGCGAAGACGCAAGCGCCGTTCAAACTGGCGCCAAGCTTGGGCTGATATGTCTTCATGGTCGGCCTGTATTCAGGCCGACCATGAGTTTTTCGATTATTGCGCTTTCACGCCGCCCTTCTTGATGGCGGCGGTCAGGCGTTCCATTTCCGACTTGGTGAACGCGCCGAGCGCGGCTGGCGTGTCCTGCCCGGGGCCGGGGATTTCCGACGCCAGATCCTGAATGCGCTTGCGCACGCCCGCATCCTTGTAGGCGGCGGCCATTGTGGCGACCAGTTTGGCGGTGGCGGCGGCGGGCGTTCCGGCGGGAACGTACATGGCGGTGGCAGCCGAAACCTCAAAGCCGGGCAGGCCGGCTTCAGCGGTCGTGGGCACGTCCGACAGGCCGGGGAAGCGGGTCTTCTGGGCGATGGCGAGCACTTTCACGGTGCCTGCGGTCGCCTGTCCCATCATGTTCAGGCCCTGGTCGCACATCAGGTCCAGCGTGCCTGCAACAAGATCGTTGAGGGCCGGGCCGGTGCCGCGATAGGGGACATGGGTGATCGAAATATCAGTCTGCTGGCCCAGCAGCACGCAGGCCAGATGGGTGGCCGAGCCAGCCCCTGCGGAGCCGTAATTGATCTTGCCGGGATTGGCTTTCGCGAAGGTCAGAAACTCCTTCAGATCCTTGGCCGGAAAGTCCTTGCGCAAGACGACGTAATGGGCGGCGAAGGCGAGCGTGCCGATGGGCTCGAAGCTCTTGACCGGATCATAGGTGGCGCTGGCGTAGAGCGCGGGGCCCGCGACATGAGGCGCGACGTTATGCACGAACACGGTGTAACCGTCGGGCGTGGCGCGCGAGGCGCGAAGCGTGCCCGTCGAGCCGCCGGCGCCGGCGGCGTTTTCAACGACGAATTGCTGACCAAGCGTGCGCGAAAAATACTCGCCGTAGATGCGCGCGGCAACGTCCGTCGGGCCGCCCGCTGCAAACGGCACGATGATGGTGACAGGCTTTGCAGGGTAATCCTGCGCGAACGCGGCGCCCACTGAAAATGCGGCTGCTGCGCCAGCGATGGCGATGCGTGCGAACGAAGTCTTCAAGCTCATCAAAAAACCCTCCAGAGCGAGCCTCCCGCCCGCGTGCGAAAGGCTAGCATGACCTGTAAACGCAAGCTAGGCCAGCTTTGCTTTAGAGGATATCGCCAAACAATCTCTCTCCGTCATGGCCGCTTGCACGCACGTCAAACATCCGACCCGGCTCAACTTCGCCAAGACGCACAAGGGTAAAATCCTCCGCCCGGCCATTGCCGCCGCGCTCGCTGAGCACGCGCAGGCTCTTGCCGGTTTGCGCGTCGAGATGGGCGCGCAGCCGGCGGGAGCCAAGCTCCCGCAAAGCCTGCGCGCGCGCCTTCACGATCTGGCGGGCGACAGGCGGCATGCGCGCGGCGGGCGTGCCGGGGCGCGGCGAGAACGGGAAAACATGCAGATGCGTGAGCCCGCATTCCTCGACAAGATCGAGCGTGCGCGCGAACATGTCATCGGTCTCGGTGGGAAAGCCTGCGATAAAATCAGCGCCGAACACGATGTCGGGCCGCGCTTTGCGAAGATCGCGGCAAAAGGCGATGGAATCCTCGCGTGAATGGCGGCGCTTCATGCGCTTCAGGATCATGTTGTCGCCCGCCTGCAACGACAAATGCAGATGCGGCATCAGGCGCGGCTCGTTGGCCAGCACGTCGAGCAAGTCATCATCGGCCTCGATGCAATCAATCGAGGAAATGCGCAGGCGTTCAAGTTTTGGAACCAGTTTCAGGATCTGCCGCGTCAGGGCGCCAAGCTTCGGGGCGCCGGGCAAATCATGCCCCCATGAGGTGATGTCGACGCCCGTCAGCACGGCTTCCGCGTAGCCATTGTCGACCAGCGTTTGAATCTGCCGCACCACGTCGCCAGCGGGCGCCGAGCGTGACGGGCCGCGTCCAAACGGGATGATGCAGAACGTGCAGCGATGGTCGCAACCGTTCTGAACCTCCACAAACGCGCGCGTATGCCCGGCGATGGACTCAATGGCTGAATCAAGCCCGCTGGCCACGAAATGATGTGCGGTCTCCGGCAGCGCAAAAATATCGTTGACGCGGGCGGCGCCGTCGCGCGCCAGATCGAGCCAGGCTTGCGGGCGCGCCTTGTCGGCATTGCCCATCACGGTGGAGACTTCCGGCATGGCGGCAAAGGCGTGGGGATCAATTTGCGCCGCGCAACCGGTGACGATGATGCGCGCTTGCGGATGCTCGCGCGCCGCCCGGCGAATGGCCTGCCGCGCCTGTCGCACAGCCTCATTCGTCACTGCACAGGTGTTGAAGACGATTGTATCGCCCTCGAGCGCAGATTCCGCGCCGCGCCGGATCGCCTCGGACTCGATGACGTTGAGGCGGCAGCCAAAGGTGACGACTTCGACGCTCATGGTCGCGCCCTCACGCAAACAGCTTCGGGTCGAAGCGGCCTTCAAATTCCAGCTCGACGTCGCCGGTCATCAGCACGTGGTCATCGCTCAAACGCCATTCGATCACCAGCCGCCCGCCGGGCAGATCGACGTTGGCGGCACGACCTGTGCGCCCGGTGAGGGATGCAGCGACCAATGCCGCGCAAGCAGCAGAACCGCAGGCGCGGGTGATGCCCGCCCCGCGCTCCCAGACGCGCAGGATAATCGTGTCGCGGCCATTTTGCGCAGCGCCGATTTGCGCCAGCGAGATGTTGGCGCGCTCAGGAAAAACAGAATGCGTTTCAAGGCCTGGCCCGATGCGCGCCAGATCGATTCTGGCGGCGTCGTTCACAAAGAACACTGCATGCGGATTGCCCATGTTGACGGCGCAAAAAGGGCCAAGGTCTGCGCTTCTCGAAAGTTGTTCAATCCCGGCAATCGTCACGGCGCTTGTATCGGCCACGTCATGCTGAAGCGGAATGTCGCGCCAGCCGAGTTTTGGCGCGCCCATGTCGATGCGAAAACGCCTCTCGCCCACACGCTCGCAGGCCAGCATTCCGGCGCTGGTTTCAAGGGCAAGAGTATCTGGCGCTCCATCGCGCATCAAAACCCACGCGACGCAGCGCGTGCCATTGCCGCAGGCGCCCGATTCTGATCCGTCATTGTTGAGGATCGTCATGAAAGCGTGCGCTCCCGGCTTGCGCGGTTGCGACAGGATCATCAATTGGTCGAAGGCCAGAGCGGGATCGGCATGGATCGCCCGCGCGTCGGCTGGCGAAACAGCCGCGCCGGTTCCGCGCAGATCGAGAACGATAATTTCGTTGCCGATGCCGTTCATCTTGAAAAACGGCAGGCCTGCAAGCTGGCTCAAAGATTGTTTCCTTCGGTTCACGGGTTTTCTATAGCCCAATTAAGATGGAGGGGCCAAAGGCGAAACCGGTCGCGCGACGCTCGAGCCGGTTGTACTTCTGGACATGAAACTCATTTGCCCCCTTCGCCATCTTTGTATTGCAGTGCATATATGAGGGCTTAGGCGATTCGCTGCGGGCGCCCGGAGTTTGGCCATGACGACAGCAATACCGGCATTGATGATGGTTCGGGCCCGGCGTGCGGCTGCGCTTGCGGCGCTTGCGCTGGGTCTCTGTTTTTCTCCGCTCGCGGCGCAAACTGCTGCACCGCCTGCTGCAGGCGCGCCCGTTGCAACCCCGGACGCAAAGTCTCCCGAGTCGAAGGTTCAGGATGCCCGTGTTCCGGATCCCCGGATCAACGAGGTGGCCGCGCGTCCCGCCCTCGTGTTCGAGGGGCAATCGACGTGGGAGGACGGC
>CAMCMI010000093.1 GCA_945875875.1 Rhizobium sp. Q54 | reverse complement strand
ACGAGAACGCCCGCTGCGGACGCGTTGTTGGCGGCTTCCGGCCCCGCTACGCCCTCAATGGCGCCATGGCCGAATTCTTCAGGCTTTTTCGAGAATTTCTTCTCCATGAAATAGCTGAGGAAAGTTGGAATTTCAGCGCCGCCTGCAGGCATGGCGCCGATGGGAAAGCCAATCGCAGTGCCGCGCAACCACGGCTTCCACGAGCGGCTCCATTCTTCCTTCGTCATCCAGAGCGATCCGCGCAGGGGAATGATTTCATCGCCGCCGGAAAGTCGTCTGGAGGCCATGTAGAGCGTCTCTCCGACGGCAAACAGGCCCACCGCGACGATGATGACGTTCACGCCGTCGAGCAATTCCTGCACGCCGAAAGTGAAGCGCGCCTGCCCGGTTTGCAGATCAATCCCGATCAGGCCAAGCCAGATGCCAAGAAACAGCGCCGACAGACCGCGAATGGCAGAAGAGCCCAGCACCGCCGACACTGTGACGAAGGCCAGAACCATCAGCGAAAAATAATCCGCCGGGCCAAATTTCAGTGCGATGTCGACCACGACTGGCGCCAGAAAGGCGATGCCCAGCGTGCCAATCGTACCCGCCACGAACGAGCCGATGGCGGAGGTCGCCAAAGCCGCCCCGGCGCGTCCGCCGCGCGCCATTTTGTTGCCCTCAAGGGCCGTGACGATGGTCGCGCTTTCTCCCGGCGTGTTCAGCAGGATCGAGGTCGTCGAGCCGCCATACATGGCGCCGTAATAAATGCCGGCGAACAGAATGAAAGCGGCAGTTGGTTCAACCTTGAACGTGATCGGCAGCAACAGCGCAATGGTGAGCGCAGGGCCAAGCCCCGGGAGCACGCCAATGGCGGTTCCCAGCGTGCAGCCGAGAAGGCACCACATTAAATTAATTGGCGTCAGCGCGACCGCAAAGCCGCTCGCCAGATGCTGGAGGGATTCCATCGCAGCCTGCCTGTCATATCAATTTGAAGAGAGAGTCGATCAAGCGCTCAAGCGGACCGGCGCCGATTTTGATGCCAAGCGCCCGTGCAAAGCCGATATAGGCGACCAGCGAAAACGCCAAGCCGTAGGATGCATCCCGCAAGATTTGCGTCGATCCGAACCCACGCGCCACCAGCGTAAACATCACCACAGACGCCACCGTGAACCCGGCGGGTCCGATCAGCACGATATTGGCGAGCATGCCTGCGCCAAGCCATCCCAACGCCAGTTTATCCGGCGTGTATTCTTTTTCCTCGTCCGTTTGCCAGCCGCCGCGCAAAGCAGAAACCAGCAGGGCAAACGACAAGCACCCAAGGCCGACGCCCGTCATCATCGGGATGATGGTTGGACCAACGCGCGCATAGATAGGCGATACAGGGATTTCGAGAGTCTGCCAGAGCACGATTCCCGAGATGCAGAGCAAGCCGAGCGCCAACGCAATTTCGCCGCGCGCAGCCCCGCCCATCCGTGAAGGATGGGCGGGTGAAGTGTTAACCTCAGGCAAGACCGAGGTCTTTCAGGATGTCGCGAATGCGGGTCGTTTCAGCTTCGAGGAACTTGGCGTAATCGTCGCCAACCAGCGTGATCGGGGTCCAGTCCTGCTTTTTGCAGATTTCCAGCCATTCCGATGACGCGGCCATTTTCGAGACCAGATCGACCATTTCCTTGCGCTGCGCCGGGGTGACGCCGGGAGGGGCGAAGACGCCGCGCCAGTTGAACAATTCAACGTCCACGCCAGCTTCCTTCAGCGTCGGGGCGTCGATGCCAGGCTGGCGCTTGTCGGCGGAGATCGCGAGCACGCGGAGCTTGCCGGCCTTCACCTGTTCGCCAAACTCGCCGTAGCCGGAAATGCCGGCTGCGACTTGCGAGCCGAGCAGCGCCGCAATGGCGGGGCCGCCGCCTGAGAACGCAACGTAGCTGACCTTGGGGGCGGGAACGCCAACGGCCTTGGCGATCATGCCGAGCAGAATGTGGTCCGAACCGCCAGCCGAGCCGCCAGCGACGGGCACTTTGGTGGGATCAGCCTTCAGCGCGTCGGTGAAATCCTTCACGGTCTTGAAAGGCGAGCCAGCCGGCACGACGAGCGCCTGGAATTCGCCGGTCAGGCGGGCGATCGGCGTTACCTGCGACAGGCTGAGGGGGCTCTTGTTGGCGATCAGCGAGCCGACCATCACCATGCCGGCCATCAGCAGCGAATTGCCCTGACCCTTCCACTGATTGATGAATTGCGGCAGGCCGACGGCGCCGCCGGCGCCCGGTACGTTGGTGATCTGGGCGCCGCCGATCAACTTGGCGCCGCGCATGGCGACTTCCATCGAACGGGCCGTCTGGTCCCAGCCGCCGCCGGGGGCTGCGGGAACGAAAATCTTCAAAACATCGACAGTCTGCGCGTTGGCGCCCTGGAAACCAAAAGCTGACAATGCGCCGACCGTGGCCGCGCCCGCCAATAATGTGCGTTTCGTGATCATAAAGAAATCTCCTCCCACCACCCTACGTGGCAGGCATCGTTTTTAGCCTCGGTGAAGCCCAAGTGCAAGACCCTGCGGCAAGAAGCTGTGAATTCAGCACCGCATTGACCGCAATGGGCGCGGCGCTATGCTCGGCTTGCTCAACAAAAGGGCGGAATCGCGGGGACAGATGAAACTGACTGGATTTTTCAGAAGCGGCGCTTCCTATCGCGTCCGCATTGGCCTCAATCTCAAGGGTCTCAGCGTCGAGCACGCCTTCAGGCATCTGCGCAAGGGCGAGCAGAAGGCGCCAGATTATCTGGCCATGAACCCGCAAGGACTCGTGCCAAGTTTTGAGACTGATTCAGGCGACGTGCTCACGCAATCTCTGGCGATTTTATACTGGCTTGACGAGACTTATCCCGAGCCCGCGTTCATGCCCAAGGGCGATCCCGTCAAGCGCGCCCGCGTGCGCGCCTTTGCGCTTGCCGTCGCGTGCGACGTGCATCCGCTGCAAAACCTTGGCGTATTGAACAAGCTCAAGGCCTATGGGTTGGATGAATCCAAGGTCAATCAATGGGCCAAAGAGATTAATTATGACGGGCTTGCCGCCTGCGAGAAGCTGATCGCCAACGAGCCCGGCCCGTTCTGCTTTGGCGCATCGCCGACGCTGGCCGATATTTGCCTGATCCCGCAGCTGGCCAACGCGCACCGCTTTGGCGCTGATCTGTCAGGCTTCAAACGCATTCTGGAAGTTGAGGCCGCCTGCAAGGCGCATCCAGCCTTTGCCGCAGCCGCGCCGGAATTGCAGCCGGACGCGGAATAGGGGCGATCTGGACCGCGCCCGTCCCCGGGCGCTCTTGGCGTCACCAGGCGACGCGTTCGCCCTTGTGGTCGAAGAAACCGCCAGTGTGTTCAGGCATCAGCCCCTCGATCACCCGCAGAACGTCTGCTGCCGCGACATCGGGTTCACGCACGTCGAGCCCGTTTTTCACGAACGGCGATGAGAGTTTGGTGTTGACAGTTCCCGGATGCAGCGCCGCCACAATAGCTTCCTTGCGGGTGCGGCCAATTTCAATCGCCGCCGTGCGCAGATATTGGTTGAGCGCGGATTTGGCCGCTCGATAGCTGTGCCAGCCGCCCAGATGATTGTCGCCGATGGAGCCCACGCGCGCCGACAAAGCGGCGAACACGAAGCGCCCTTCGCGCGGACATAATGGCAAAAAGTGCTTGAGCGCCAGCGCCGGGCCGATGGCGTTCAGCGCAAACGACAGCGCCATATGGGCCGGATCAAGCTGCTTCAGGCTTTTCTCGGGCGAAAATTGCCCATTATGGAGAAAGCCTGTGGCCACGATTACAAGCCGCACCTCTCCAAGCGACGCGGCATAGGCGGCCGCTTCTGCGATGCTGGCCTCGTCCGTCAGGTCGAGGGCTGGCGAACTGGTGCGGCTCAGACCCAGCACACGGGAATAACCAGAGCCTTGCAGGGCAGCGACAAGCTGGCCGCCCACGTCTCCATTCGCGCCGATGACGACGGCTATTCCCTTATCCATGTAAAGCTCCTGTGTCGTCCCGTTTACGCCGGGGCCTCGGAAACGGATTGCGGGCGCCTTTTCGCCCCGCCCGCATTTATGCTATGCGCGCACATCGGTTTGTCGGCGCTCCAAGCGCTGGCCGCAAACAAGACAGAGAGGAACACCCCATGAAATTCTGCATCAGCGGCAATGGCGCCATGGCCAACGCCCACGCAAAGGCGCTTAAGGCCATTCCGGGCGCGCAAATCACCGTCGTCCAGACGCGCACGCCTGAGGGCGCGCAGAAGTTCGCTGGCGAGTACAACATCCCCAACGCGATCACGGATTTCACCGCCGCCGTCAGCCGTCCGGACGTGGACGCCGTCATCATCACCGGCCCGACGCAGATCCACGCCGATCAGGCCGAGATCGCGATGCGCGCAGGCAAGCACGTGCTGATCGAAATCCCCATGTGCGACAGCGTGGCGGACGCGCAGCGCATCGTGGCCGTGCAGAAGGAAACCGGCGTCACCGCAATGGCTGGCCACGTGCGCCGCTTCAACCCCAGCCATCAATATCTGACGAAGAAATTCCGCGCCGGCGAAATCAAATTGCAGCAGATGCAGGCGCACACGCACTTCTTCCGCCGCACCAACATGAACGCTTTGGGCCAGGCCCGCTCGTGGGTCGACCACCTGCTCTGGCACCACGCCTGCCACACGGTGGACCTGTTCTCCTACCAGACCGGCGAGCAGATTTCCGAAGCCTACGCCGTGCAGGGCCCCTACGATCCCAACCTCAAGATCGCGATGGACATGGGCATCGTGATGAAGACCCCGTCGGGCGCAGTCTGCGTGTTGTCGCTGTCCTTCAATGACAACGGCCCCATCGGCTCGCCCTATCGCTATATGTGCGACAACGGCACATGGGTCTCGTTCTACGACGATTTGACCGACGGCTTTGGCGCCAAGATCGACCTTGCGGGCATCGCGCCCTCCATGAACGGCTTTGAAAACCAGGACCGCGAATTTATCGCAGCTATTGAGGGCAAACGCGCCCCCAATTGCTCGGTGGCCGATGCGCTGGCGACGATGCAAGTGCTCGGCAAGCTGGAAGACATGCTGATCGCGTCAAGCGGGCTGCCGAAGTAGGGCGTCCACGCATCTAACGTCATCCCGGGATTGCCGGGACCCACGGCAGGCAACGAGCTCAAAGCCTGCCGTGGATGGCGGCCTTCGCAGCCAGGACGCGTTTGGGGCTTGCGAACGCGAGCCTGCAAACGACGCCGCTGCAAGGCTCAATGGTGCAAATTAAATCCGCATCTTTCCGCCGTCATGGACGGGCTTGGCCCGTCCATCCACGCAGACGGCGCAAGCCGTGGCTTTAGAATGCGAACATGTCGCCAAAGCGTCTGGATCGTGTGCGCCCGGCGATGGCTCAGCCGCAAATACAGGAGACTTATTGCTGGCCTTGCAATTGTGCGCTTGCGGCGTGCAAAAAGCCGGACTGGCGCACAATGACAGCCATCGTTTGCGCAATTGCGCCGGGGCTGGCCGCACGCACCGGGCCTGCGTCGAGCCAGTCCAGCCCGCAGGCGATGCGCACGTGGCTTTCATGCGGGCAAATGCAATGGACCGGATCAAAGCCGATCCAGCCGACCTTTTCCACATAGGCTTCCGCCCAGGAATGACATTGCGCGCCGGCTTTCCCGTCGTCAAAATAATGCCCGCTGACAAAACGTGCGGGCGCGCCCATCGCGCGGGCGCTCGCCACAAACACATGCGCCAGATCGCGCGCGCCGCCCTTGCCGCTCGCCAGAGCCTGCGCCGCCGTGAGCCCGCTGGCGGCGCTCTCGCCATCTTCGTTGTCCTGCATCGCCTCGCGCACAACCAGCAGCAGGCCATGCAGGCGTTCGATTTTATCGTCGCTTTTTATTGTGGCGCCAAGTGCGCGCAGCGCAGCATCCGGCACCGTCAAATCCGTGTCGCGCAGAAACAATTCCGACGGAAAACGCTCAATCGAATTGCGCACCACGCCCGCGCAATCAAACGTCTCGATCACGCCCTCGGCGACAATGCGCAAAGTCTCGACGGGGCCTTGCAGGCTGAACATATCGGTAAAATTTCCGAACGCGTCCTCGGTGCGGCGCAGGCGGCAATTGGCCTCCACGTCGATACGCCAGTCGATGACGTGCTGGCCTTCATGGCTGCGCGGAGCCAGCCGAAGCGATTCAATGAGCCCCTTGGCTGCCGGGTCGAAGGTCTGCACGATTTCGTGATGAATCTGGATGCGCATGAGCGGCCCGCGTAATCAACTAATTGACAAGATATTGTTCGGCCACGATGGCGCCAAGGCGCGTGTTGTCGGCGATGAACTCGGTCAGAAACTCGTGCAGGCCGCGTTCAAACACCGCTTCGACATTACCGCTGTCCAGCCGCAACAACATCGCGCGCGCATGGCGTTGCGAGGGCCCCTGCACGCCGTATGCGTTGCCGATGGCGTCAAGATTGCGCGCGAGATTGTCGTAGCAGGACACCAGCGAGCGCGGCATTTCTTTTTTTAGTATCAAAAGATCTGCAATCAGCCATGGCTTTACGCTTTGGCGATAGACCCAGTGATAGGCGGTGAAGGCTGACACCGCGCGCAGGATCGACGTCCATTGAAAGTAATCCAGCGAGCCGCCGACGGCTTCCGTCTCGGGCAAGAGCACGTGGTATTTCACGTCCAGAATGCGCGCGGTATTATCGGCGCGCTCCATGTAGAGGCCGAGCCGGCTGAACCAATAGGCGTCGTTGCGCAGCATGTTGCGATAGGCGGCACCGTCGAAATCGCGCGACATGGCTTTCACCACGTCAAGAAACGGATCTGTGCGCTCGCGGCTCATGCGCTCGAACGGGGCGCGCATTTGCTCCAGCGTGCGCAATTCAAGCCACGCGCTGTTGATCGACTGCCACATGTCGGCGGTGAGCGCCGTGCGCACCGCCCGCGCATTGGTGCGCGCGCTCTCGATGCACGAGCGAATGGAGGACTGATTGGCGGGATCGAAGATCAGAAATTCGATGACGCTGGGCTCGTCCGCCTTCTCATAGGTTTCCTTGAAGCGCTCCAGCGAGCCCACGGCGGACAGCGCGCTCTCCCATTCCGCGCCGCCGCCATAGGCTTTGGGCAGCGCGGCGAGGCGCGCGGTAATGTCGATAATGCGGGCGGTGAATTCAGCGCGCTCCACATAGCGGGCGAGCCAGAAAAGATTGTCTGCCGTGCGCGCAAGCATCAGAGAGCCCCGATATATGTTTTTGATGAATGCGAAACCATGCGCGCTCGTCTCATGTGAAATTCAGGCGTCTTCGATAACCCACGTATCCTTGGTGCCGCCGCCCTGACTGGAATTGACGACGAGCGAGCCCGCGCGCATCGCCACCCGGGTCAACCCGCCGGGCACGACGCGCGAGCCCTCCGCCCCCGTCAGTACGAATGGCCGCAAATCGACATGGCGCGGCGCCACGCCGTTCTCGACGAAAGCGGGACAGGTGGAGAGTGAGAGCGTGGGCTGGGCGATGTAATTATCGGGCTGGGCCACAAGCTTCTTTTCAAACTCGGCGATCTCGGCCTTGCTGGCGTGCGGGCCAACCAGCATGCCGTAGCCGCCCGAGCCGTTTACTTCCTTGATCACCAGCTCGCCAATGTGTTCCCGCACATATTTCAGGGCATCGGCCTCGCGGCAGCGCCAGGTGGGCACGTTTTTCAGGATTGCTTCTTCGCCCAGATAAAATTTCACGATCTCGGGCATGTAGGTGTAGAGCGCCTTGTCGTCGGCGATCCCTGTGCCGATGGCGTTGGCCAGCGTGACATTGCCCGCCGCATAGGCGTCCAGCAGGCCCGGCACGCCAAGAACTGAATCGGGACGGAAGGCCAGCGGATCAATGAAATCGTCGTCGATGCGGCGATACAAGACATCGACCCGGCGCGGTCCCTGCGTTGTGCGCATATAAACCACACCGTCGCGCACCGAGAGGTCGTGGCCTTCCACGAGTTCTACCCCGAGGCGATCAGCCAGAAACGAATGTTCGTAATAGGCCGAATTATACGGCCCCGGCGTCAACAGCGCCACGACAGGCTCGCCCGCCGAGCGCGGCGGCGCCACCGAGCGCAGGCAATTGAGCAGCAAATCCGTGTAATTTTCGACCGGCGCGATGCGATGGTTTGAAAACAGATCCGGCAACAGCCGCATCATCACTTCGCGGTTCTCCAGCATGTAGGAGACGCCGGACGGCGTGCGGGCGTTGTCCTCCAGCACGTAGAATTCATCCTCGCCCGTGCGCACCATGTCGATGCCCGCGATATGAACCCACACGTCGTGGGGCGCGCGCTTGCCCGCCATCTCCGGGCGGAAATGCGGATTGCCGAACACCAGATCAGGCGGGATCAGCCCGGCGCGCAGAATTTCTCGGGCGCCATAAATATCGCACAGAAAAGCGTTGATGGCTTTTACGCGCTGGATGAGGCCCTTCTCCATCAGGCTCCATTCGCTTTGCCCGATCACGCGGGGAATGATGTCGAAGGGGATCAGCCGCTCGGCCGCGTCCTTCTCGCCATACACGGCAAACGTGATGCCGATGCGCCGAAACAGTAATTCGGCCTGGGTGCGTCGCGCCGCCAGCACGTCGGGCGGCGTGCTCTTCAGCCATTCGTTGACGCGCCCGTAGACGGTGCGCACGTCCGCCCCGCCGCCGGTCATTTCATCCCAGAATGTCTGTTCAACCATTGCGCCACCTCGGGGTTGGAGGCCCCTGCGTTAGTTAAGCAAGGCTTGTACCATACTTTGGCGACTTATTGTGCTGCGCCCTTAACGCAGCTTATGCGACCTTAGCCCTATATTACGACTGATTGCGCGTTTAATGGGCGCCTGCCTGCGTCTCAGCGTTTTGCCGCGAAAAACGCGCGCAGCATGTCGCCCGCCTCGCTTTCGCGCAGGCCGCCGTAGACGTCTGGCGCATGGTGGCAGGTGGCTTGCGCGAAAAAGCGCGGGCCGTGATCGACCGCGCCGCCTTTTGGATCGGGCGCTGCGTAATAGACCCGGCGCAGGCGGGCGAACGAGATTGCGCCCGCGCACATCGCGCAGGGCTCAAGCGTCACGTAGAGATCGCAGCCGATCAGCCGCTCGGAGCCCAGAGCCTGTGCTGCGGCGCGAATGGCCAGCATTTCGGCGTGGGCGGTAGGGTCGCGATCCTCCAGCGTGCGGTTTCCAGCGGCGGCGATAATCACGCCCTCGCGAACGATGACCGCCCCAACCGGCACTTCCCCGCGAGCGCCCGCCATCCGGGCTTGCGCGAACGCGACCTCCAGCGGATCGAAAGCATTATTTGTTTGCGCCATATGATCCCGCTTCATCGACCTTGCCTGCGCACTCTGCTATGGGAGCGCCATGACCGACAAGAGAGATACCCAAAACCGGGCGGAAACGCCTGAAGAAAACACGGCCAATGGCGAGCGCATCGCCAAGGTGATGGCCCGCGTGGGCCTGTGCTCGCGCCGCGACGCCGAACGCTGGATTGCCGACGGACGCGTCGCCGTCAACGGTACGGTGCTCGACAGCCCGGCCTTCAACGTGACGGAGTCCGACCGCGTGAGCGTGGACGGACGCCCCATCGGCCCGCGCGAGCGCACTCGCCTGTTCATGTTCCACAAGCTGCGCGGAACCGTGACCACGGACCATGATCCTGAAGGCCGCCCGACAATTTTCGAGGATCTGCCCCGCGATCTGCCGCGCGTTATCACCATTGGCCGCCTCGACATCAACACCGAAGGCCTGCTGCTGCTCACCAACGACGGCGGCCTTGCCCGCATGCTGGAGCTGCCCGCCACCGGCTGGCTGCGCCGCTATCGCGTGCGCGCCCACGGCGACGTGACCCAGCCGCAACTTGATGCGCTGGCCGAGGGCGTCACGATTGAGGGCGTCGAATATCGCGGCATCGAGGCCACGCTCGACCGCGTGCAGGGCGCCAACGTCTGGCTCACCATGGGCCTGCGCGAAGGCAAGAACCGCGAAATCAAGCGCGTTCTCGAACATCTTGGCCTGTCCGTGAACCGGCTGATCCGCCTCTCCTTCGGCCCGTTCCAATTGGGCGACCTGCCCGAGGGTTCGGTTGAGGAAGTGAAGACGCGCGTGCTGATGGACCAGCTTGGCGAAAAGCTGGCGGAAGAAGCGGGCGCTGATTTTGACGCGCCGATCTTCGCTGATGAGCGCGG
>CAMCMI010000092.1 GCA_945875875.1 Rhizobium sp. Q54 | reverse complement strand
CGGCCTCGTCATCATCGACGAAGAGCAGCACTTCGGCGTGTCGCATAAAGAGCGGCTTAAGGATATGCGCGCGGCGGTGCATGTGTTGACGCTTTCGGCCACGCCGATCCCGCGCACCTTGCAACTTGCGCTGACGGGCGTGCGCGAATTGTCGATCATCGCAACGCCGCCGGTGGATCGCCTCGCCGTGCGCACGTCGATCATCCCGTTTGACGAATTGCTTGTGCGAGAGGCACTTCTGCGCGAGCGCTATCGCGGCGGCCAGAGCTTTTATGTGTGTCCGCGTATTGAAGACCTTGAGGACGCGACTGCGTTCTTGCGCAAGGCGGTGCCGGAAGCAAAGTTCATCACCGCGCATGGGCAGATGTCGCCGACCGAACTTGAAGACCGCATGTCGGCTTTCTACGACGGCAAATATGACGTGCTTGTCTCAACCGCCATCGTTGAGTCAGGCCTTGATATTCCAACGGCCAACACGCTGATCGTGCATCACGCCGATATGTTTGGCCTTGCGGCGCTGTATCAATTGCGCGGTCGTGTTGGTCGTTCCAAGACGCGCGCTTACGCATTGTTCACGCTGCCCGCCACGCGCACGATGACGCCGCAGGCCGAGAAACGCCTGAAGGTGCTGCAATCTCTCGATACGCTGGGCGCCGGTTTCCAGCTTGCCAGCCACGATCTTGATATTCGCGGCTCCGGCAATTTGCTGGGCGACGAACAATCGGGCCACATCAAGGAAGTCGGCTACGAGCTGTATCAACAAATGCTGCAAGACGCTGTGACGGCGCTCAAAGCTGGCTACGAAGAGCCTGCCGAAGAAGCCTGGTCGCCGTCTATTACAATTGGCGCGCCGGTCACGATCCCGGAAGATTTCGTCGCCGACCTTGGCGTGCGTCTCAATCTTTATCGTCGCATGTCCACCATGGAGAGCGATGACGAGATCGAGACTTTTGGCGCCGAGCTTGTGGATCGCTTCGGGTCCATGCCCGATGAGGTCAAGCAATTGCTCAAGCTCGTGTCCATCAAAGCCCTGTGCCGCAAGGCTCACGTCGATAAGGTGGACGCCGGGCCAAAGGGCGTCATCATCGGCTTCCGTAATAATTCCTTCGCCAATCCTGCCGGTCTTGTGCGCTACGTCACGGAACAGGGGCCACGCGCAAAAGTGCGTCCCGACATGCGCATCGTATTCATGGCTGATTTTGATGATGCCGACGAGCGGCTTGAGGGCGCCCGCCGCATTGTGCGCACGCTGTCAGAAATAGCCATCGCTGCTAAAAAGAAGGCGGCCTAGAGTCTCGCTAAAGCGGAATGTAGCGGCACGGCTCGCCAGCTTTAGCGGCTGGCGCATGCGGCGCGCGCACGATCAACCCCTGCGCCTTGGCGAGGATACCCAGCATCGAGGAATCCTGGCGCGTAAATGCTGTGGCTATCGGCAGGCCTTCATCGAGACCGGTGATGGTGGCGCGCAGATAATCCTGCCGCAGATCGTTTTCCGCCAGATCCGCCCCAAGAATGGCAGGGCGCGAGGGATCGGCGCCAGCAGACTTGTCGCCGGTAAGCGCGCGCACCAGCGGCACGAGAAACATGATCGCGCAGACGATGGCGGCAACAGGGTTTCCCGGCAGTCCGAGAATGCGCGTATCGCCGATGCGCCCGTGCATGAACGGCTTGCCGGGACGCATGGCGATGCGCCAGAAACCAAGCTCCATGCCCTCGCGCCGCAAGGCGGTTTGCACGAGGTCATGGTCGCCAACGGAGGCGCCGCCCAACGTCACCAGCACGTCGGCCTTTGCGTCGCGCGCACGGCGAATGGACGCTTCCAGTGACGCAAAATCATCGCGCGCGATGCCAAGGTCGATCACATCCGCGCCTGCAAGCCTTGCATAAGCGCCAACTGCAAAATTGTAGGACGCCACAATCTGGTCGCGGCCCGGCTCATTGCCCGGCGCCACAAGTTCATCGCCGGTGGCCAGAATTGCAACGCGCGGACGACGCACGACGCTCACAAACGCGTGGTTCATGGCGGCCGTCAACGCCAGTTCCGCGGGGCCAAGCAAGCGGCCAGCTTCCAGCAAAACATCGCCCGCCGAAAAGTCGAGCCCGGCGCGGCGGACGTAGCGGCCAAGCGGCTCGCTGACAAGCGCCTCGACGAAATCCCCCTCAGCGCGTGCATCTTCTTGAATTAAAACCGTGTCGGCGCCGTCCGGCACTGGCGCGCCGGTGAAGATGCGCACGGACTCGCCCGTCTGCACGGCGCCGTCAAAACCATGGCCCGCCGCGCTGGCGCCAATCACGCGCAGGCGTGCGGGCAAAGCTGCGATGTCGGCGGCGCGCAATGCGTAGCCGTCCATGGACGAGATAGCGCACGGCGGCTGCGTGCGTCGTGCGGCAAGATCGCTTGCAAGCCTGCGGCCTAGCGCGTTTGCAAGCTCGACGTTTTCAGCATCAAGCGGCGCATTCGCCGTGGCGAGTATCCGCGCCAGCGCATCTTCGACGGGCAGCAGCGGACTTCGCGCCATAATCAATCGTCCTCGCGTTTCCAGTCGCCGGACTTGCCGCCAGCTTTTTCAATCATGCCGATGCCCTCAATCGTCATGAAGCGATCAACGGCTTTCACCATGTCATAAATCGTGAGGCACGCGACGCTCACAGCGGTCAACGCCTCCATCTCGACGCCGGTTTTACCAGTGAGTTTGGCGAGTGCGCGCACGCGCACGCCGGGAAGCGTATCGTCCGGCGTCAACTCCACCACGACTTGCGACAAAGCCAGCGGATGGCAGAGCGGAATGAGTTCATGCGTGCGCTTTGCCGCCATAATGCCAGCGATGCGCGCGGTGCCCAGAACGTCGCCCTTCTTGGAATCGCCGGAGCGGATCAGCGCCAGCGTCTCAGGCTTCATCACGACATTGCCGACAGCGATCGCCGTGCGCACGGTCGCGTCTTTGCCGGACACGTCCACCATGCGCGCCTCGCCGCTTTCGTCGATATGCGTGAGGCCGCTCATGGTTGTTTTCCGTGCAGGAGGGCATGGGTTGCTTTTGCGACATCGCCCTGTCGCATAAGGCTTTCGCCGACAAGGAACGAGCGCACGCCAAAGCGCGCAAGACGCAGGCAATCCTCAAAAGTGCCGATGGCGCTTTCAGATATGACGATACGATCTTGCGGAACTTTTGGCGCCAGACGCTCGGTCACTTCCAGACTTGTCTCAAACGTATGCAGGTCGCGGTTGTTGATGCCGATCAGCCGCGTCTCCAGCGATATCGCGCGGTTGAGTTCGTCCTCGTTATGCACTTCCACCAGCACGTCCATGCCAAGGTCATGCGCGGCCTTGTTCAGGTCGCGCGCGCAATCGTCGTCGATGGCGGCCATGATGATGAGAATGCAATCGGCGCCCCACGCGCGCGCCTCATAGACCTGGTAGGGATCGTAGAGAAAATCCTTGCGCAAAGCGGGCAGGCGCACGGCCTCGCGCGCTTGGCGCAGATAGTCCGGCGCGCCCTGAAACGAGGGCGCATCGGTGAGGACCGACAGGCACGCGGCGCCGCCAAGCTCATAGGCTTGCGCGAGCGATGCGGGGTCAAAATCAGCGCGTATCAGGCCTTTCGAGGGCGAGGCCTTCTTGATTTCGGCGATCAGCGCATAGCTGTCGGCATCCAGCTTGTTCTCGATGGCGTGGATGAATCCGCGCGTAGGCGATTGCTGCTCAATATGCCGCTCAAGCGCATGCAGCGGCATAGCGACTTTGGCTTCGGCGATTTCAGCGCGCTTGTAGACTTCGATCTTGTGCAGAATGTCAGCCATGCGCACGCTCCTCAGCGGTTCGTAATATCGACAAGCCTGTCGAGGGTCGCTTTAGCTTTGCCAGTCGCAATCGCCTGCGCGCCAGCCTCAACGCCGTCGCGAATGTTATCCGCCTGGCCAGCTACAACAAGCGCTGCGCCCGCGTTCAAAAGCGCTATGTCGCGATAGGCTGTTTTCGCCCCGTCCAGCACCGCGCGCAAGGCTTGCGCATTGTGGGCCGGATCGCCGCCGCGCAATTCGGACGGCTCGGCCCTGCGAAGCCCAGCGTCTTCAGGCGTGATTTCAAAGCTGCGAATGGCGCCGCTTTCCATCGCGACGACGCGCGTGGGGCCAGTCGTCGTGATCTCGTCCAGCCCGTCGCAGCCGTGGACGATCCAAACGCACTCGGAACCCAGATTGCGCAACACTTCGGCCATTGGCTGCAAAAGCTCGGGCGAAAACACGCCGACCAATTGGCGCTTGACGGAGGCGGGGTTGGAGAGCGGCCCCAGAATGTTGAAGATCGTGCGCGTGCCAAGCTCTACGCGCACGGGTGCAACATGGCGCGTGGCGGCATGGTGCGTGGGCGCCATCATGAAGCCAAGGCCGGTCTCGCGCAGGCATTTTTCGACAAGCGGCGGTTGCAGGCCGATAGCCACGCCTAGCGCCGACAGAATATCGCTCGCGCCAGATTTGGAGGACGCCGCGCGGTTGCCGTGTTTGGCGACCGGTACGCTGCAAGCCGCGACGATGATGGAGGCGAGCGTCGAGACATTCCATGTGCCGGCGTTGTCGCCGCCGGTGCCCACGATGTCGATTGCGCCCTCTGGCGCAACCACGCGCAGCATTTTGGCGCGCATGGCAGACACGGCGCCAGTGATCTCGTCAACCGTTTCGCCGCGCACCCGTAGCGCCATCAGGAAGCCGCCCGTTTGCGCGGGCGTAACGTCGCCCGACAGCAGCGCCTCGAAGGCCTGTTCAGATTCAGTGCGGCTCAAGCTATGTCCAGCTGCGACTTTTGCGATGATGGGCTTGAAGGAGTCCAACTCTATTCCCCTTCTATGCGTGAACGCGGGCGCGATTGAACGCCCGCGCGATGTCGAGAAAATTGCCCAGAATGCGGTGGCCGTGCTGCGAGAGAATGCTTTCGGGGTGAAACTGCACCCCATGCACCGGCAGGCTGCGATGCGAGACGGCCATCACCAGTCCGTCGTCCGTCTCCGCTACAGCCTCCAGAACATCGGGCATGCTGGCGCGGTCGATCACGAGCGAATGATAGCGCGTGGCCTGAAACGGCTCGTTGATGCCGCGAAAAATCGTCTTGCCCTCATGGGAAATGGTGGCGAGCTTGCCATGGACGGGCAGGGGCGCGCGCACAACTTGCCCGCCAAAAGCCTCGCCGATGGATTGGTGGCCAAGGCACACGCCAAAAATAGGGATGTCGCGGGCGGCTGCGGCGATCAGATCAAGGCACACGCCAGCCTCGCGCGGCGTGCAGGGCCCCGGGGACAGCACGATGGCCTCGGGCCGCGAGTCCATAATCTGCGCGACGCTGGCTTCGTCGTTGCGCAGCACGGTCACGTCAGCGCCCAGCGAGCCCAGGTAATGCACCAGGTTCCATGTGAACGAGTCGTAATTGTCGATCAGCGTGACCGCCGTCATGCGGAACTCCTTGCGCGAACCTTTTCGTCGCACCCGCCCGGCGCGTCAAGCGCTTGCTTGTCTGGCGGGCGGGGGCGCATAGTGTTTGGCCAACAAGGAGCCTTGTATCATCGAAAGCGAACCCCTCATCCGGCTGGCGAGTTTTGCATGCGTGCTGGCGCTGATTGCGGCGCTGGAGACGTTCGCGCCGCGTCGCGCGCTCACGCAGGCGCGCGGCTGGCGCTGGGCCAATAATCTGGCGCTGATTGTGGTGGATTCGCTGTTTTTGCGGCTGCTGTTCCCGCTGGCGGGCGTCGGCTTTGCGCTTTATGCGCAGGGGCAGGGCTGGGGGCTGTTCAACATGGTCGCGGCGCCGGGTTGGGTGGCCGTCGTCGTCTGCCTCGTCCTGCTCGATCTGGCGATCTGGGGCCAGCATGTCGCCTTCCACCGCGTACCGGTTTTGTGGCGGTTGCACCGGATGCACCACGCCGATCTCGACATCGACGCCTCCACCGGCCTGCGGTTTCACCCGGTCGAGATCGTGCTGTCGATGCTCATAAAGTTCGCAGTCATAGCGCTGCTGGGGGCGCCGGCGTTGGCGGTCCTCGTGTTTGAAGTGGTGCTGAACGCGTCCTCGATGTTCAACCACGCCAATTTCCGCCTGCCGCTGCGGGTGGATGCGCTGCTGCGGCTGGTGGTGGTGACGCCAGATATGCACCGGGTGCATCACTCGATTGATCCTCGCGAGACGCATAGCAATTTCGGTTTTAATCTGGCGATCTGGGACCGGATGTTCGGCCTCTATCGCGCCCAGCCCGCCGCCGGGCACAAGGGCATGACGATTGGCCTGCCGATCTTCCGCGACAAGGCCGAGCTTCGGTTGGACAGGCTGTTGAGCCAGCCGTTTCGCAAGGGTGAATGAGGGGCGGTCCATAGACTGAAAGCGTAAAGCCACTGCTTACGCCGCTTTGCGTGCTGGAAGCCAGCGGTCCACAGGTCGCCCACCCCGGACCGCGTGCTTCCAGCCCGCATTCTTCACAACGCCGGTGTTCAGCGCGGCTGAAAGCGTAAAGCCACGGCTTGCGCCGTTTTGCGGGCGAGGACGCCCGCGGTCCCAATGACGGGTTGAGCTTGGACTCCATCTCCCCCAAAAGAACATATGAACAGCGTCGCTTCCCCTCTTGCGTCTCCGATTGCCTCGGATAAGCTGCTTTAATAAGCAGCGATGGCACGTCGATTGCCTAGTAGCGTGGAGTTCCTGGCGCGATAGCGCTGGAAGTATTTAAAATGCAGGGGATGACAATGAGCGCCAAAAACATGAAGCTCGCTTTTGCGGCAGCTGCCCTTTTTGTGGGCGGAGCCATGCAGGCGTCTGCACAAACCGCAGTCAAATTTGCGCTGGACTGGAAGTTCGAGGGCCCGTCGGCTCCTTACTTCGTGGCCATCGACAAGGGTTTTTATAAAGCCGAAGGGCTCGACGTCACCGTCGACACCGGTCCCGGCTCGGTAGCAGGCATCGCGCGTGTCGCGGCTGGCACTTATCCTCTGGGCTTTTTCGACATCAATTCGCTTGTGAAATTCCGCGACCAGAACCCCGCCCAGCAGGTTCAGGCGGTCATGATGGTCTATGACGTACCGCCGTTCGCGATCGTCAGCCTGAAGAAGTCAGGCATCAAGACGCCCGCTGACCTGATGGGCAAGACGCTTGGCGCCCCCGCGCCCGACGGCGCTTTCGCGCAATGGAAGGCCTTCGTGAAGGCCAACAAGTTCGACGACAGCAAGGTGAAGATTGAAAACGTCGGCTTCCCTGTGCGCGAGCCGATGCTTGCGCAGGGCAAAGTGGACGCGATCACCGGCTTCTCGTTCTCGTCTTTCTTTAATCTGACGCAGAACAAGATTCCTGCTGACGACATTTCCGTGATGTTGATGGCCGACCACGGCCTCGTGCTCTATGGCAACGCCGTCATGGTGAACCCGGAGTTTGCAAAGGCTAACCCCAAGGTTGTGGCAGGCTTCGTGCGCGCCACTATCAAGGGCTTCATCGAGACCGCCAAGAACCCCGATGAGGCGATCAAGTCCGTCATGAAGCGCAACGAGACCGGCGACGTGAACGTTGAGCTCGCCCGCCTCAAGATGGCGCTGAAGGACAACATGGTCACGCCGTGGGTGAAGGCCAATGGCGTCGGCGGCGTGGATATGGCGCGCCTGACCAAGTCGATCGAGCAGATCGCCGACACCTACGAGTTCAAGAACAAACCAAAGGCTGAAGACATCTTCAGCAGCGCGTTCTTGCCGCCGGCTTCCGAGCGCAAGTTCTAGTCAACTCGCTCTGATCCGGAGAGTCTCGTGATTCAGCTCGATGACGTTTCGCTTGCCTACGAGGGGCGAACCGGGCCGGTGCTCGCCCTTCAGGGGACGAGCATCTGTGTCGCCAAAGGCGAGTTTGCCGCTGTGGTCGGTCCGTCCGGTTGCGGTAAATCCACGCTCATGAAGCTGGTCACCGGCCTCGTCAAGCCGACGTCGGGGCAGGTCGCCGTTAATGGCGAACCTGTATCTGGCCCGGTGAAACTGGCGGGGATGGCGTTTCAGAACGCCAATCTGCTGCCATGGCGCACGGTCACGGAAAACCTGATGCTGCCGCTGGAGATCGTCGAGCCCTATCGCTCGAACTTCCGGCGCAAGAAGGACGAATACCGGGCGCGGGCGGAAACGCTGCTCGACACCGTGGGCCTGAAGGGCTTTGGCGACCGCTTTCCGTGGGAGCTTTCCGGCGGCATGCAGCAGCGCGCCTCGCTCTGCCGGTCGCTGATTCATGAGCCTGCGCTTTTGATGCTCGACGAGCCGTTCGCCGCGCTCGACGCGTTTACGCGCGAAGAGCTTTGGTGCGTGATGCGAGACGTTTGGGAGCGGCTGCGGTTCACAGTGGTTCTGGTGACGCACGATCTGCGCGAGGCGGCTTTCCTGGCCGACACCATCCACGTCATGAGCGCACGCCCCGGTCGCATCATCGAAACCCGCAAAGTTGATTTCCCCCGTCCGCGTTCGCTTCATGTTTGCTACGAGCCGGAATTTTCCGCGCTGGTGCTTTCGCTGCGCAACAAAATCGCCGAGGTGCGCCAGTCATGACGAACCGGCAGATAGAGGCCCTCGCGCCGTGGATTTTCACCCTCGGGATTTTCGTATTCTGGGAGGCGGCTGTTCGCCTGCTCAACGTCTCCAGCGTGGTTTTGCCCGCGCCGACTGAAATTTTTGCGGCGATGCATCGCTATGCCGTGCCGCTGCTGAAAAACTCCTTTGTCACCTTGTGGACGACGCTCGCGGGCTTCCTGCTCGCCGTGGCGTTCGGCCTGATGCTTGGCCTGTTTGTGGGCTGGTCGCGCACGATTTATCGCGGGCTTTACCCTGTGATGATCGGCTTTAACTCGATCCCCAAAGTCGCCGTGGTGCCGATTCTCGTGATGTGGTTTGGCATTGGCGAAGTGCCGGCGATCCTTACCGCGTTCCTGATCTCATTCTTCCCCATCGTCGTGAACGTGGCCACCGGGCTGGCCACGATTGAGCCGGAGATGGAAGACGTTCTGCGCGCACTTGGCGCCTCCAAGCTCGACGTCATGCGCAAGGTCGGCATTCCGCGCGCCATGCCGTATTTCTTCGGCTCGCTGAAAGTCGCCATTACGCTGGCCTTTGTGGGCACGGTGGTGTCGGAGACGATTGCGGCCAATGCGGGTCTTGGCCATTTGATGGTTCAGGCGGGCTCTAACTTCCAGATGCCGCTGGTGTTTGCGGGCTTGCTGCTGCTCGCGATTGAAGGCATCGGCATGTACGCCGTCACTGCATGGCTCGAAGGCCGGATGACGGGCTGGGCGTTCCGCTCGCAACAAAGCGCGGGCGGGTAGGGCTAATTGGCGCCCAATTCATAGGTGGCGCGACGCAGCTCAGAAGTGAGCGCTTGCCGGTCAATCGTGGCGAGGCGCTCGAATGGAATAGCTGCCCCGATTTCGACGGGCATCACGGCGCCAATGCGCCGCCGTGCTTCATGGAAAAACAGCGCCAGCCTTAAACTGGCGTGGATGTGACTCACAAAGTGAAACAGCGGCGAATTCTGGCCGCGAAAGAAAACAGGCACGACGGGCGCTTGCGCCTTTAACACCAGCCGTGCGGCGAACGGCGACCATGGCCCGTCAATCGCAGGCGTGCGTCCGAACCAGTCCGGCGAAGTCGAGACGGCGCCGGCGGGGAAAATCACGATTGCGCCGCCATCCAGCAAATGCCGCTGCGCTGCTGCGCGCGTGGTCACATTGGTCTGACGGGCTTGCGCTGTTTCCGCAAAATCCACCGGCAACATACGCGCCGCCATTTCAGGCGCACGCATCAGCACCGCATTGGTCAAAACCAGAAAATCGGGCCGCGCCTTTTGCATCAGCGCGCACATCACGATGCCATCGAGCATCCCGAAAGGGTGGTTGGCGACGATGACGAGCGGGCCAGTTTTGGGGATTGCAGCCAGCTTTGCATCATCATAGCGCACGTCCAGAGACAGCGCGCGTATCGCGGTCTCAAAGAAGCCGCCCGCAGACCAGCCAGATTCTTGATGCTCGCGATAGAGCCGCTTGATCTGGTCGCGCCCGGTCGCCTTTTCGAGCGTGCCGATAGCCAGCCGCTTCCAGAGCGGGTCGGCGGGGTCGCAATAGGTGAAATTCCGGTCATCCATCGCGCTCGCCTACAAAACTGATGCGACAGACTTGCGACGCTAGAGGCTTTTGCTCAGCGCGTCGAAGCGCATCAACTGCGCCAGCAGCGCCTCAAACTCTCCCAGCGGAACCTGATTGGGGCCGTCCGAGAATGCGTTCGCCGGA
>CAMCMI010000091.1 GCA_945875875.1 Rhizobium sp. Q54 | reverse complement strand
TCGTCCAGCTCGGTGGGCATCGTAGCCGCTGGCGGACCCGTGGGCGCTGTGCCCGCCTATTACACCGGCGAGATGAGCTGGATGTGGACCGCGCGCGCCCGCGCCGGCTTCGCCATTGAGCGCGCGCTCATTTACGGAACAGCAGGCTACGCGGGCGCTAACCTTGAAGAGCGCTTCTCGCAGCCGGGCGCAACAATTCCCCAGAGAGCCTCCACCAGCGGCGCCCATCACGGCTGGGCCGCAGGTTTTGGCCTTGAATACGCGTTCACCAACACGCTTTCGATGAAGGCCGAATATCTCTACGCCTCGCTGGGCAAGAAAACTGTCTTCGCAGCTCCCTACACCACAAAGGTCGATCCCAGCCTGTCGATCGTGCGCATGGGCGTGAACTACCACTTCTAGCGCCTGCTTTCTCATGCGCGACAAGGCCCGGGGTGCAAGCTCCGGGCTTTTTTGCGCCGGGCGCATACTTCCCCTTAGGTTAATGATACGTTAATGTATGTAACCGCGTCCGTGTGCGCGTGTTGAGCATCCGTATTGAAGGGAAAAATCATGGGCCTTTGGAATTTTGCAAAGTCAGTCGGCGCCTCTCTGTTTGGCGCCAGCGAAGCGCAAGCCGCCTCCGCCGACGATTTGAAGAAAGAAGCCGCAAAGCACGGCCTCGATCTGTCGGGCGTCGAAGTGGCGGTTGAAGGCGATAAGATCGTACTCAGCGGACGCGCCTTGTCCACTGAAGAGGCTGAGAAAATTGTGCTCGCCATGGGCAACACCACGGGCGTCGCCTCGGTCGAAAACAACCTCGCTGTCGATAAAGCCGGCGCCGAATCAAAGACCTATGAAGTCAAAAAAGGCGACACGCTCTGGAAGATTTCAGAAGAGGTCTACGGCAAGGGCAAGGGCGGCGAATACGAGGGCATTTTCGAAGCCAACAAGCCGATGCTGTCGCACCCCGATAAAATCTACCCCGGCCAGGTGCTGCGCATCCCGCCGCTTGAGGATTGATTTAAGGAAAGGCTGGGGCGCAAAGCCCTAGCCTTTCACCATGAAGCGCGCGTCTTTTCCATCCGCCTCCAGCGCCATGCGATTGGCGAGCCACGGCAGCAGAATGCGCGCTTCTTCCGCCAGAACGTGCGGCGGATTGACGACGCAAAGACCGGTGCCAACAAGACGCCCGTCCGGGGTAGGCGCAGCTATGGTCAGCTCCAGACGCAGCAGGCGCTCAACGCCCGCCTTGCGAAGATCGAAATAGAAATTGTCGATCAGCCGCGAATCTTTCACCGGGTGCCAGAGCGCGTAAACGCCGGTAGGCCATTTGCGCCACGCTTCCAGAAAGTTCTGCGCCAGAACGTCAAACTCGTCCACGTTCTCAAACGGCGGGTCAACCATGACGAGCCCGCGCCGCTCCACGGGAGGCACATAGGCGCGCAACGCCATATAGCCGTCCAGCTCCAAAATCTTCATGCGCCGGTCGCGGCCCATATTGGCGCCAAGCGTCGCCACATCCTTGGGATGCAATTCGCAGAATGTCATTTTATCCTGCGAGCGCAGCATGTATTGCGCCAGCGCGGGCGATCCGGGATAGGAAAGCGGCATGCCCTCTTCATCACGCTCCCCGACAGCCATCAGCCAGGGCGTCAGCAATTCACGGATGTGCGGCGGCATGTCGGCGCTGAGCACGCGCCCCACTCCGCCGCGCCATTCCTGCGTGCGCTGGGCCTCCTCGCCGGACAGATCGTAGCGCCCGACGCCCGCATGGGTGTCTATATAGCGAAACGGCGTCTCCTTGCGGGACAGATAGGCAAGAATGCGCGAGAGCAGCACGTGCTTGAAGACGTCTGCGAAATTGCCGGCGTGGAAAGCGTGGCGATAATTCATGAAACACTCACAGCGCGGGAGGCGCCGAAATCTCGCGCGCCCGACAGGCCTGACGCGCCACCTCTGGGCAAGCCTGAAATTCGCGCAAGTCTTTGCTGAGACAGACGCGGACCTCCTGCAAAAGCCCCCGCTGACATGTGACCGCCATCATGCCCGGACGCAAGCCGCGATTTGCAGCTAAAAACGCGCGCTGCACATCCATAGGCGCAAAAGATTGCGCCTTGCCGGGAGCTTTGAACTCTTCGGGAATCACGATTTTGTCGCGCGCCCGGCCCGTTTCAGCAAAATATTCGGACGGCGAGCGCCCCGAACAGGTGCCGTGCTTGCGCCATTGGTGCCGCGCCAGCCCCTCTTCCGGAAAGACAGCGCGGGCAATATCCATAGCAGCGCGCGGTGGATTGCGGGCGCCCGCCTCGCAATTGCTGGGAAATCCGCGCTCGTTCTGCGGCCACAAGCCATGCACGACGAAGCCGTTGGCGGCGCCCGGAGCGCATTGCTCGCGGCCTTTCTGGGCGCCTTCCAGCGCGCAGAAACTCGCGGACCATGACAGCGCCAGCACGTAGAAATCGAAATTGCCCGGCGCAACGCTTGAGGGCGCGCGATATGGCGCGCGATCACGTTCAGCGGGCGCCGTGCGGGCGGCGCCGGGCGGCTCCCTGTCGCCGCAGCGATCCAGCAGGCAGGGCTCGTTTGTGCGCGTTTGCGCGAAGGCGGTGGAATTGGCGCCGACAAGGAAAAATGCGGCGAGCGCGACGAGGGAGATGGTTTTCATCCCCCTATTATGCTCAAGGCTCCGCCGCGCTGCAACTGCCCCCAAACGCGAGATTGCGATCAAGTCCAACGACGCACCATTCAACGCCCCAGCCCCAGCCGATGATGCCGAGATTTTCGCCGACCCAATATTTAAGATGCCGCGTACGACCGTCGCTCATGTGCAGACCTGCATCGCAATAGCGGCGCGGAATATAATCAAGTCCGGTGCTGCGATAGCCGGTCTCGCGAACGCCCTCATAGGCGATGATCCGCAAGCCGGAACTCCAGTATTTATGATCGCTATTTTGAAAGCGCGTGAAGATGCGTTGCAGTACCGCAGGATCTTCGCATACCGGCAGCAAACCATTGTAGGGATGCACGTAGCGCTTTTCGGCAGGCGTAAGCGGTCGCGCGCTCAATGTTGAAACGCCAAGGTTGGCAAGCATTCCTGCGCCGAAAACCAAAGTCATGAACGTGGAAATCCGCATCATCAGACGCTCCTGTAGAGAGAGACTGACGATGCGTTGACGTTGCAATCCCGTCAATAGATTGAATGCTTGCGCTTGGCGATTTATAATATGCCCAAGCTATTATAATACGCCGACACGCTCGGCCTTGTAGGTTTCGCCCTGCGCCAGCAGCCCATCAAAATAATCAATGGTTTTTCCAATGCCCTCGCGCAATTGCACCTTTGGCTCCCAGCTCAAAACATCGCGCGCCTGCGTGATGTCTGGCTTGCGCTGACGCGGATCGTCGGAGGGCAGCTTCTCATGAACGATCTTTGATTTTGATCCGGTGAGTTCGATAACCAGCGTCGCCATCTGCGCTATTGTGAACTCGTTGGGATTGCCCAGATTGATCGGCCCCGTGACCTCGCTCCAGGTTTCCATCAAGCTCTGGAAGCCGTCGATCAAATCATCGACATAGCAAAAAGACCTTGTCTGCGAGCCGTCGCCGTAAAGCGTGATGTCCTGGCCTTTCAGCGCCTGCACGATGAAATTGGAGACCACGCGCCCGTCATGGGGGTGCATGCGCGGGCCATATGTATTGAAAATACGCGCGACTTTTATTTGCAAATGATGCTGGCGGCGATAATCGAAAAACAGCGTTTCAGCGCAGCGCTTGCCCTCGTCATAGCACGAGCGATAACCGATGGGATTGACGTTGCCCCAATAGGCTTCCGGCTGGGGATGAACGGAGGGATCGCCGTAGACTTCGGACGTGGACGCCTGAAAAATTTTCGCCTTCACGCGCTTGGCCAAGCCCAGCAAATTGATCGCGCCGATCACGCTGGTCTTGGTCGTCTGCACCGGATCAAACTGATAATGCACAGGCGAGGCGGGACAGGCGAGGTTGTAGATTTCATCAACCTCGACATAGAGCGGAAACGTCACGTCGTGGCGCATCAGCTCAAAGCGGGGGTTATCCATCAAATGTTCGACGTTGCGCCGCGTGCTGGAGAAGAAATTATCGACGCAGAGCACGTCATACCCGCGCCCCAGCAATCTTTCGCACAGGTGCGACCCGAGAAAGCCTGCGCCGCCAGCTACAAGTGCGCGTTTTCCAGAACTCATAATAATCTCCTGAAATCGGGTTAGAATTTAATTTGGCAATCGCGACATAATTTGATTCAAGTAATAATCGGCCAGGGCGGCGCGCGTCAGATGACGATCAAAATAGGCGCGGGCATTTGCGGCCAGCTCTTCTGCTTTTTCAGGATGCGCCAGCAATTGAACGCAAGTCTCGGTCGCCTTACGCGCGTCGTCGACGAACATGATCTCGCGCCCGTCCACAAGATAGGCAGGCAAAAGATTGCCGTGGCGGGCAGCCACAATGCAGCTCCCAATCGCCATGTAATCGATGAGCCTGAAACAGAAATCGCCCTGTCCGGGCAGATCGATCAACACACGCGAGCGCGCGACTTCCGTCAAAAAAGCGCTGGGGCGCAGCATGGCAAAGCCGCCCGTGAATTTGAAGCGCGGATCGCCTGAAAGCGCTTCAAGATAGGGCTTGCGCCGGTCAAAACCAAACGCCGCGCCAAAGCGTCCATGCACCTCATGCTCAAATTTGCGCGCATCGCGAATGCGCCGCAAAGCGGGCAGGATTTTGAACAGGCCATTGCTTCCCGCTGGCGTATAGCCGCCCGGAAGCACATTGCCCCATGGATAGCCGTTGCGGCTGTATTGCATCTTGAAATAGAGAAAAGCTTTGTCTGGCAAATTTGGATCAATCGCTGAACTATCGCCGCAATCAATGATAACGGGGTAGACCATGCCCTTGTGCGTGATCTCGATGATCTCACAATTGCGGATCGGCGCTTGCAATTGTTCCTGCGGCGCAATGGTAACGCGATCCGAGAGGCCGGTGTGTAAATAATCAAGCCAGATGGCGAATGGCGCCCAGCTATACGCGCGCGGCCATGCGATTGCGAGGTCAGGGCCCGGCGCCCGCGCGGGCTGGTCGCCCATGCCATAGAACGCGCTTGCGCCGCGCAGGCCAATCTCAAACAGCCTGTCGCGCCAATTGCGTGCTGAGGCTGGATAGCCATGTGGGATAATTTGCAAATCGTCGGGCACAGGGCGCTCCGGTATGGAAATCAGAGCGAAGGTCAACGCAATGATCGCGCCATTTTGGAGATCTGAAATGCATTGAAAAATCGGGATTGCGCGGCTCAGGCTGCGCAAAATGCAAGCGTGAATTGCAGAACGCTAAACCCTGGCTTTTTATGATCCCGGGTTCGTCATGGACGGATCACGTCCGCCCATGACGGCATTGCCTCTGGCAGCGGGCTTGCTCGCCTTAATTGGCGAACCGGAAATGCAGGCAATCACCGTCCTGCACTACATATTCCTTGCCCTCCAGCCGGAACTTGCCAGCCTCGCGCGCGCCCGCCTCGCCGTTGAAGGCGACGTAATCGGCATACGCCACCGTCTCCGAGCGGATGAAGCCCTTCTCGAAATCGGTGTGGATGACGCCCGCCGCCTGCGGGGCGCGCGTGCCCTGCTCGATAGTCCAGGCGCGTGCTTCTTTCGGCCCCACGGTGAAATACGTCACAAGATGCAGCAGCGCATAGCCCGCGCGGATGACGCGGTTGAGCCCGGGCTCTTCAAGGCCCACGGCGTCGAGATAATCCTTCTGCTCGGCAAACGGCAGAACGGCGATCTCGCTTTCGATCTTCGCAGAAACCACCACGGCCACGGCGCCCTCGGAGGCTGCGTGCGCCAGCACTTTTTCCGAAAACGCATTGCCCTTGTCGGCGCATGCCTCTTCGACATTGCAGACGTAGAGAACGGGCTTGGATGACAAAAGCCCAAGCGCTGCAAAGGCTTTCTTCTCGTCATCGGCTATTTTTGCGGTGCGCGCGGGCTTGCCTTCGCGCAGCACGATCAGGCATCGGTGCATGAGATCGAAGGCTTCTTTGGCATCCTTGTCGCCAGTCTTGGCCTTCTTTTCCAGCGGCACGATGCGCTTCTCAAGGCTGTCGAGATCGGACAGCATCAGCTCGGTCTCAATCGTTTCGATGTCGCTCAGGGGATCAATCTTGCCCTCGACATGGGTGATGTCGCCGTCTTCGAAACAGCGCACCACATGGGCGATGGCGTCGCACTCGCGGATATTGCCCAGAAACTGGTTGCCAAGCCCCTCGCCCTTCGAGGCACCGCGCACGAGGCCCGCAATGTCCACAAAGGTCAGGCGCGTCGGGATGATTTCCTTCGAGCCGGCGATCTTCGCCAAAGCGTCAAGGCGCGGATCGGGCACCGCCACGTCGCCGACGTTGGGCTCAATCGTGCAGAATGGATAATTGGCCGCCTGCGCCGCCGCCGTCTGGGTGAGCGCGTTGAAGAGGGTTGACTTGCCGACGTTCGGCAGGCCGACGATACCGCATTTAAAGCCCATGGGATCAATCTCGTCTCTGGGCGGCCACACGCCGCGAATATCGCCTGCATAGACCCCAAGCGGCGAACCCGTGTCAATTGTCGCAGCGCCCGCAGCCTCGCAGATTTGACATCTGCGCGCCAATCGCCAACTTGCCGCCCCTTGCGCCGCTTTTCGGCGAATCCCCATGGATCACATAATGGCGAGCTGCGGCCTCGATTTTGGCACGTCGAACACGACTCTTGGTGTGCAAACCCCCAAAGGCCCGGCATTAGCTGCGCTGGAGGGCGAGCACGTGGCCATTCCCAGCGCCATCTTCTTCGACTGGGCCGCCAATCCGCAGATCGGGCGCGCCGCCATGGGCGCTTATGTGGAGGGCGCGCAGGGACGCCTGCTGCGCAGCCTGAAGTCTGCTTTGGGATCTTCGCTGATTGAAGAGACGACGCAGGTCGGGCGCACGCGGCTGCGCTTCAGCCAGATCATCGGCCGCTATCTGGCGCTGGTGAAAGCGCGGGCGGAGGCGGCCACCGGGCTGGAGCTGACGCAGGTCGTCCACGGGCGCCCGGTGCATTTCGTCGATGGCGATGCCGAGGGCGACCGCAAGGCCGAGGAATCTCTGCGCGCGATTGCGACCAGCATCGGCTTCAGGGAGGTGTCGTTCCAGTTGGAGCCCATCGCCGCCGCGCTCGATTATGAGCGCAGCGTGACTTCGGAAGAGATCGCGCTTGTGGTGGACATCGGCGGCGGCACGGCGGACTTCTCCATCGTGCGCCTGAGTCCGCAGCGCCCCGCGAAAGCGGACCGTACAGACGACGTGCTGGCCAATGACGGCGTGCGCGTCGGCGGCGTCGATTTTGACCGGCGCCTGAGTTTGGAAACCGCCATGCCGCTGCTGGGCTTCCGCAGCCCCATGAAGAAAGCGGGCGTTGACGCCCCGTCCGGCTATTTCCACGATCTGGCTACGTGGTCGAGCATCAACCGGCTCTACAACCAGCACACCTTGCGCGAAGTGCGGGACGTGCGCCGGGAATCCGCCCGGCCCGATTTGATTGAGCGGCTGGTGCAGGTGATCGACAGCCAGCGCGGCCATACCATTGCGATGGACGTGGAGGCCGCCAAGATCGCCCTCTCCCACAACGCGAAAGCGACCATTCCGCTGGATTGGCTGGAGCCAGATTTGTGCGCGCAGCCAGACCGCGCCGCGCTGATCGCCAGCTCAAAAGAACTCACCGCCCGCATCATGGGCGCCATCGCCTCGTGCCTGTCGCAAGCGGGCCTGAAAGCAGGCGCCATCGACGCGCTGTTTCTGACGGGCGGCACGACGCAAATCCCCCACGTGCGCGCCGCCGTGACCAAGGCTCTGGGCGCCGCCAAACTGGTGGAAGGCGACACGTTCGGCTCCGTCGGCCTCGGCCTCACGGTGGAGGCGCAGCGCCGGTACGGGTGAGGGGCCTCTAACGCTTTCCCCTCAATGGCCGTCGAACGACATCAGCGTGCGCACCGGCACGCCCAGCGCTTCGATCTTTTGCGCGCCGCCGAGCGTTGGCAGGTCGATCACGAAACACGCAGCCACCACATTGGCGCCCATAGATTGCAGCATTTTCACTGCGCCCTCCGCCGTGCCGCCGGTAGCGATGAGATCGTCGATCAATATCACGCGTTCGCCCGGCGCCACGGCGTCGCTGTGCATCTCCATTTCGTCAACGCCATATTCGAGCGAATAGGCGATGGAGACTTTCGCATGCGGCAGTTTGCCTTTCTTGCGGATCGGCACAAAGCCTGCCGACAATTGATGTGCGACGGCGCCGCCAAGGATGAAGCCGCGCGCCTCGACGCCCGCCACCTTGTCGATCTTTTGTCCCGCCCACGGCTGCACGAGCAAATCCACTGCGCGGCGAAACGCATGGGCCGAGCCCAATAGCGTGGTGATGTCGCGGAACATAATGCCGGGCTTGGGGTAATCTGTGATGGTGCGGATGGCGTTTTTCAGATCGCTGTCGATGTCCATGAGGCGGCTCGCATTGGAAGGGGCGCTGGATTCAGGCTTCGTCCGTTTGCAGGTCGAAAGCCTTGAGGAGAAGTTCATGACCGAAATCCCCGAAAGAAGCACGCTTCAGACGCGCCCGGTGCGCGCCCCGATGGTGCTTGTCGATCTCGATATTTCCTTTTGGCGGCTGGTGCTGTTCTTCGTCAAGGCGAGCCTTGCCGCAATTCCCGCCGCCATCATCGTGGGTCTGGTCCTGATGCTGATTGGCATGCTCGTACGCGTGCTGTTTGGCTTTGGCGGATGGGGCTTTTGGGGCGGCTGGGGCAGATGGGGCATGCACGATATCTAGCTTTGCGCCTTGTTGACCCGCGCCAGAATGACATCAAGCTTGCGCATTAAATCAGGATCGCGCGCTTGCGGCGCCGTAATCAGCGCATAATCGAGCGCGCGATCCGAGCCCAATGGACAGGGCTCGTGCGAGGCCGGGAAGTCGGTCAGCAAGCGGGAAAGCAGACGCGCGGCCTTGACGGCGTTCTCGCGCACCACTTGCAGAATAGCGGCCACTTCCACGGCGTCATGATCGGGATGCCAGCAATCAAAATCCGTCACCATGGCGATGATCGCGTAGGACAATTCCGCCTCGCGGGCGAGTTTGGCTTCCGGCATCGCGGTCATGCCGATCACGTCATAGCCCATGGCCTTGTAGGTCATGGATTCGGCGTAGGAGGAAAACTGCGGCCCCTCCATGCAAACGTAGGTTCCCCCGCGCGAGAACGCGATGTCTTCCGCACGCGCCGCCGCGATGATGCGATCCTGCAAACGCGGCGCGACGGGGCGCGCCATCGACACATGGGCGACGCAGCCATCGCCAAAGAACGAGCTGTCGCGGCCAATCGTGCGATCCACGAATTGGTCGATCAGCACGAACAGGCCGGGGTGAAGCTCAGGCTTGAACGATCCGCAGGCGGACACGGAAATCAGATCGGTGACGCCGACGCTTTTGAGCGCATGAATGTTGGCGCGGTAATTAATGCCCGACGGCGAGAGGCTGTGGCCGCGCCCGTGGCGGGGCAGAAACACAACCTCGACCTCGCCGATGCGGCCAAAGCGCAGCGCATCCGAGGGCGGACCCCATGGCGTATCGACAACCCGCTCATGCAAATCCACAAGGCCCGGCAGATCGTAGACGCCAGAACCGCCAATGATTCCCACTATCGCTCTGGTCATGATTCAGTCACCGCTTTCCTATGCCGGCATCCAGCATAGATTAGCCTATATCACGACGCATGGAATGCGGCGTAGCATCAGATGTTCTCGTCAAAAGGAGATGGACCCATGCATGTCATTGCCCGCAAAGGCTGGGAAATCCCCGAGAGTCTCGCGACGCCCGAGAGCGTGTTTCTCAACCGCCGTGCGCTGCTCACCGGAGCCGGTGCGATTGGCGCAGGCGCGATGCTGGCGCCGGGCGCAGCGTTTGCGCAAGCCGCTGACCCCTCCGCGCATCTTTATCCCACGCCCCGCAACGAGAACTTCAAGCTTGATCGCGCGCTGACGCCCGAGGACGTGAATGCGCGCTATAATAATTTCTATGAGTTCGGCACCACCAAGAACATCGTAGCCGCCGCGCAGCGTCTTCAAATCCGCCCCTGGACGATCAAGGTCGACGGGCTTGTCGAGAAAGAGCGCGAGATCGGCATCGACGATCTGCTGAAGGCGGTGCAACTGGAGGAGCGGCTCTATCGCATGCGTTGCGTCGAGGCGTGGTCGATGACCGTGCCGTGGAGCGGCTTTGCGATGAAGCAGCTGGTGGATTTGGCCAAGCCCACCTCGGGCGCCAAATTCATCCGCATCGAGACGTTCATGGACCCCAAGATAGCGCCGGGCCAGAGGCAAGTCTG
>CAMCMI010000090.1 GCA_945875875.1 Rhizobium sp. Q54 | reverse complement strand
CGATTTTCCAAATTGCCGATTATGGACTGGTCGCCGACTTGTTCAAGGCTCTGCCCGAACTTCATGCGGAACTCTCCCGGAGCAAATAAGATCCGTCGCCATTGGCGCGGCCTCGACGATCGCGGGCATGACGTTTCAGAAAGATCGGTGTAATCGGCGCAGGGTAGATGTTCAGTCCCGGAGAGAAGCGGTACGGATCATATTTGAATCTTTGTGGCTTTTTTGTCCACATGCTTGCGATGTATTCGTAGGGCGTGAGCCCGTGCAGGGTCTTCAGCCGCCGCGCATGGTTGTATGCGTCTACAAATAGCCGAAGGTGTTGCCTGAGTTGGTCGTGGCTGGAGTAGTGGTAGCGTTTGACAGTCGCTTCTTTGATGGTGCGGTTCATGCGCTCCACCTGGCCGTTGGTCCATGGGTGGTTGGGCTTGGTTAGCCGATGTTCAATGTCGTTCTCATGGCATATCTGATCGAAGCAGAGAACTCGGTAACGGGCTGTCCATCCGTTCCTGTTTCGTGGCAGGTCGGCGAACTGGATGCCATTGTCGGTCAGGATTGTATGCAGCCGATAGGGTACAGCCTCGATCAGCGCTTCGAGAAACGATACTGCCGTTGGCCGATCAGCCTGCTCGTGCAATTGCACGAAGGTCAACTTTGAGGTGCGGTCAATCGCCACAAAAAGGTAGAGCTTTCCTTCTTTGGTGCTAACCTCGGCGATGTCGATGTGGAAGTAGCCAATCGGATAGGCCTTGAATTTTTGCTTTGCAGGTTTGTCGCCTTCTATCTCGCGCAGCCGGCTGAACACCTCGCAAGGGCGAAGTGCTTATCGTTAATTACAAATAATCTGGAGCTTCATATCCTGCGTCCTGACAACACGTAGCGTTACTTATTCAGCCTTTGCCCAAAATGGCGGCATCAACAAACTTGTTGGTGTAGAGAGCCTCGGGATCGCCGGGATTTGCGACACCGTTATCACGCAACGCATCGACGCCCGACTTCCAGAGTTTTGGGACGTTACGCAACAAATTATCCGGACCTTCCGAAAGCCAAAGCTTTTCAGCCGTTACCTTTTCAACTTCGACAAGATCCTGCACGTTTCTTATATTTGGAATCTCGAAATCCTTGGCAGCGCGCTCAAAAACCGGCTGTAGCGGCTTTGTCATGATTTCTTGCGCCGAAGCATGCAACGCCTTCAACGCACGAACGAAAACATCCGGTTTTTGCTCGATCATCTGCTTGCTGGAGATGTAACATTGCCCAGGCATGGGCGCGTAACGATCTGTCGACCAGATTTCAACGTCTTCCTTCATTCGCTGTAACGTGACCACCACCTGAATGGATGCGATGAAGCAATCGACACGACCTTGCTTCATGAATTGCACCGCACCCGGCGAATTACCCGTAACCTCACGTTTAACCGCGCTCTTGGGTAGTCCGCCTTTCGCAAGGATCAAATCAAGGTATACGTCCGTCGTTCCGCCTACGGACACGATGCCGACCGTCTTGCCTGCAAGATCCTCGGCCTTGAGGATCGGTGCCTTTTTGAGGCTGACCATATGGAAGGTCGAGCCCTGATAAATTGTCGCGATTGAAATCAGCGGTGCCTTCGTGGTCGATATCGCTCGCATGACGTCGATGCCCGATGCGCGGATCATTTGCACCTGCGATGTGATGAGCTGCTGGATAGGCTGCGCCGTACCTTGCCCACCCAACAACTTCGCATCCAAACCTTGAGCCGCCATATGGCCACCGGAAATAGCGTTCATCATTTCAATGAAATCCGCGATAAACCCGAACGGCGTCATCATAACGAACGGTTCGCGAGCTTGGGCGCGAAGGATTGCAGGCGCGCTGAGAAACGTCGCCGCAGCGCCAGCGGATTTCAGAACGTTACGGCGATTTTGCATGATAGCCCCCTTCGTACAAGCACAAGCCAAAATTGGTCCAAGATCGGGCCAGCAACGATCAGCGCGCTTTGACCTTTGTTGGGAGGTTGTATTAGAAGTCAGACAAGGTCAACATATGAAGCCGATTTAAAGCCGCCCTCAAGCTTTGATGAAGTTGTTGTGAGCTGTAAGGAATGGTCATGACTAGCCAGCGCAGTGAAAGCGAAGTCATCATTTCAGGTGGCGGGCCGGTGGGGCTCTGCCTCGCTTTGCTGCTGGCGCGCTCGGGCGTTTCAGTTCAGGTTTTCGAGGCCGAACCAGCGATTTCCGAAGACTTACGAGCCTCAACCTTTCATCCACCTACACTCGATATGCTGGAGCAGCTTGGGATCAGCGCTGAGCTCGTCAGCCTAGGCCTGATCTGTCCAGATTGGCAAATAAGATTACATCCAGGCGGAGAGCGTGCCGTTTTTGATCTTTCCGTTCTTGAGCAGGATACGAAACATCCCTATCGCCTGCAATGTGAACAATGGAAGCTTTCGCAAAGCCTGTTCGCGCGTCTTGAAAAAGAACCGCTGGCCCAGATTCATTTCAGTTCGCCACTGACAAGCGTTGAACAAGACGAAAGCGGCGTGACTATAAAGGTGGAGACGCCGCAGGGACTTGTGGCGCATCGCACCAAATATTTAGTGGGGGCAGACGGCGCTCGCAGTTTTGTGCGCAAGGCCGTTGGCCTGACTTTTGATGGCGAAACTTATCCAGAGACGACGTTGCTGGTCACCACTTTGTTTCCCTTTGAAGACCATCTCGAAGGTTTGTCGAACGTCACCTATTGCTGGAAAGAGAACGGCAATTTCAGCCTTCTGAAAGTACCCGGCCGCTGGCGCGTATCGATCTATCCGCGCGAAGACCTCTCCATTGAGGAGCAATTATCGGAAGCGCTGATCGAGGCCTCGTTACAGATTGTCGCGCCAAATCCAGCACCATATCAAATCATAGAGAAGCGGCCCTATCGGGTGCATCAGCGCATCGTCAACCAATATCATTGCGGCCGTGTGGCGCTTGCGGGCGACGCCGCGCATCTCAATTCGCCTTCGGGCGGAATGGGTTTGAACGGCGGGATACATGACGCGTTTGAACTCGCCTTGGCCCTGAGCGACATTCTGCACAAGGGGGTGTCAGAAAAGCGTCTCGATCTTTATGATCGCCGACGTCGGCCAGTTGCGCGCGATCAGATCATCGCGCAAGCTGACCGTAATCGCGCCCGCATGCGCGAGAAAGATCCGGCGCGACGCCTTGAAATGCTGGCGGAGCTACAGGCGATAACAAATGATAGGCGGCGCCTATATGGCTATCTGCTGAGATCCTCAATGATTGAAGGTCTCCGTCAGGCGGATGCCGTTACCTAATATGGACTGATTGATGCCATGGAATTAGCAAGCGCCGCAGAGCGCCCATGGCAAAATAGAAGAAGAATCCTAGCAGTGTCATCTGGACTATTACTGCAAAGAGCCCGTCGGTCTCGTAGCCGTTCATCTTCGATACAAGCATAAAGCCGAGCCCTGCATTGCCGCCCAGATATTCTCCAACAATAGCGCCTATGATGGCGAGCACGATGCCTATTTCCATTCCGGTCAAGATATAGGGAAGCGCTGAGGGCAATTCGAGACGGCGAAAAACCTGCCAGCGCGTGGCGTTCAGGCTGGTCATCACGTCGCTATGTCCAGAGTCAATCGATTTTACGCCGAGCACAGTATTCGTCAGGATTGGAAAGAAGGCGAGAATAGCCGCCACGATCACCTTGGACGTATTTCCAAAGCCAAACCAGACAACAAAAAGCGGCAACAGCGCCACCTTGGGAATGACCTGCGTGGCGATGATGAACGGATTCAGGGTCAGCTCCAGCCATCGCGTACGTCCAAGCATGACACCCAGCCCGACGCCAATCAAAAGCGCCCATCCAAACCCCGTGAGCGTGACATAAACCGTCAACCACGTGTGACGCCATGCGCGCGAAGAGGTCAGCATATCCATCCACGCATCCCAGACCTTGACCGGTGCTGGAAGGATGAAAGCCGAAACGCCGGCTATGGACACGTAAAAATGCCAAACCGAGAGAAGCGCCAGCAAAAGAACCGGCGTCGTGATCCAAGGCAGCAACGTATCGCGCGCAGTTCCTTTCCTTAAGGATGCAGATGCGGGCGGCGTGGAAACGTCCGGGGGCAAATTGGTCATGGAGGAGCTCATGAAATTTCCGTCAGCCGATGGCGCAGCGTCTTGGCGATGGTCTGGAATTCAATGGTCGCCTGAATATCGAGCGAACGCGGCCGCGCCATAGGCACGTCAACGATGGTATCGATCCGTCCCGGGCGCGGCGACAGGAGAACGATGCGATCAGCCAGGAACACGGCTTCGGAAATTGAATGGGTCACGAGAACAATGGTCTTGCGCGTCTGCGTCCAGATACGCTGAAGCTCAAGGTTCATGGCGTCGCGGGTCATGGCGTCCAGAGCGCCGAAAGGCTCGTCCATCAGCAGGATTTTGGGATCATAGGACAAGGCGCGCGCAATGGCGGCGCGCTGCTTCATGCCGCCTGACAATTCGCGCGGCCAGCGTTTTTCAAACCCGCTGATGCCGACAAGCTGCATCAGCTCATGAACGCGCGCCATCCGCTCGGCGCGCCCTACACGTTTAAGCTCAAGCGGCAAAGCAATGTTTTCCTCAATTGTTAGCCAGGGGAATAGATGGGCGTCCTGAAACACCATGCCCAATTCGCTCAAGGCGTCGTCCTGCCGCTGGCCATCCTTCCAAAGATTGCGCCCTTCAATGCGCAAGGTTCCCGAGGTAGGCTCCAGCAGGCCGCCAATCATGCGCAGCAATGTCGTCTTTCCGCAGCCGGACGGCCCCAGCAATACGAGAAGCTCGCCTTCCGGAACGCTCAAATCTACGGGCGAAAGCGCGTGAACCGGTTGGTCGCGTGTGCCGAACCATTTTTCGATTTGCTCAATCGAAATCGCCGAAGCGCCTGTGGCGCTGGAAAATGTGGCTGATGCGTCCAAGGGACCGAAGCTCCCGGAAAAGAGGACGGCGATAGTTGACCGCCGCAATCTCATGTATGCTAAATAATACATCTAAATGTCAATCATCAGCGGCTGGATTATCATGAGCGTGGAATATGCCTCGAAGGCTCTGGTTGGCGTGCTGACGCCGCAGGCCAACACGACGGTCGAACCCGAATATTCCATCATGACGCCGCTGGGTAGCGCGTGGATTAATGCGCGCATGCTGAGTCGACACAAGACCATTGAAGAGCGCCTTATAGATTATTGGGCGCGAGCGCCTGAATTTGCTCGCCAGTTCGCCAATGCGCCCATCACATCCATCGCCTTCGCCTGCACCGGAACGTCCTATCTGGTGGGCAAAGAGATGGAGGATTCTGTACTGGAACAGGTGCGCATAGCCTCAGGCGGCATTCCCGCAATGAGCGCAGCGACCTCGGTCGTCGACAGCCTGCGGCTTCTGGGCGCGAAAAAAATCGGGCTCGTCTCCCCTTACGCGGGCGCGCTGGATGCAGCCTGCACGCCCTATTGGGAATCGCGCGGGTTCGAAGTCGCCATGAAGACAAACGCGACGGGCGCAACCCACGCGTTTCATCCGATTTACTCCCTGCCCTCGGGTTCAGCCCAACTTGCGCTGGACAAAATGCCAGATGATGAGTTGGACGCAATCGTGATGCTAGGCACCGGCATGCCGACGCTCGCACCCATCGCCCGAACGCCTTACAAAGGGCGAACGCCGGTGCTCTCCTGCATGTTCTGCGTTGTTTGGTTGAGCATGGTTGCGGGCGTCGGCGAAGAGCCCACAAAAGAAAGCCTCCATGAATGGCTCAAGGGTGCCTGGTGGCGCCAGCGCATGGGGATAGATAGGCACACGCCCGGGCTTTGATCAGCGCACCGGATCTCGCCATGGACGCGCCGCCCGATCACGCACCAGAAAAGCCTCGATGTCTTTTGCGTAAGAGCGCGTCATATCGATTGCGTCCCAGCCATTGAGCAGACGTTGTCTGAAATCTGCGCGCAAGTCGAAGGCGTAGGTCTTGTTGCCGCAACTCACGCTTTGCTCCGTCAGGTCGATTGTGATAGGCGCGCCCGCCAGCACTGAAGGATCATGCAGCAGCGCTTCAATATCGCAGGCGGCCATGCGCGCAGGCAGAAGGCCGTTCTGAATTGCGTTCGATGCGAAAATATCTCCGAAACCGGGCGCAAGCACGCAAAGAAAGCCTGCATCGGCGAGAACGTAAACGGCCGCCTCGCGCGATGAGCCGCAGCCGAAATTATTACGCGCAATCATAACGGCCGCGGCGGCGTAACGCGGATCGTTCAGCACAAAGTCAACGCGCATGGAGCCGGATTCGGTCCGCCTCAGATCATGCAACAAAAATCCGCGATAGCCTTGTGCGCGCGGCGTTTGCATGAAACGCGCCGGGATCAATTGATCGGTGTCGACATTTTCAAGACCGAGCGGACATGCGGGCGCCGTCAGAATCGTGAAGGGAACCATCAAACAATCTCCCGCATCAGTTCGCGCACATCGCATAGGCGCCCAGCGATTGCGGCCGCCGCCACCATGGCGGGCGACATGATATGGGTGCGACTGCCCTTACCCTGGCGGCCCTTGAAATTGCGATTTGTCGTTGAGGCACAACGCTCCCCGGCCAGCACGACGTCGCCGTTCATGCCCACGCACATCGAGCAGCCTGGCCCACCCCATTCAAAGCCGGCGGCGATGAAAATGCGATCAAGCCCCTCGCTTTCGGCCTGCTGTTGCACGAGCCGGGAGCCGGGCGACACAAGCCCCGGCACTTGAGACTTGCGATCCTTCAAGATGGCGGCTGCTGCGCGCAGATCCTCAATGCGACTGTTGGTGCATGAGCCAATGAAGGCGCGGTCGATACGAATGTCGGAGATCTTCTGCCCGGCCTGAAGCCCCATATATTCGAGCGCGTCGCGCCACGCCTCGGCCTTGGCGGAATCGCTCAGACCCGCCGGATCGGGCACGCGCGCGTCAATGGGTGCGGCTTGTTCCGGACTCACACCCCACGTGACGATGGGCGCTATGTCAGCTGCGTGCAGGCTGATCTCATGGTCAAATTGCGCATCGTCATCGCTTGCCAACGCCAGCCAATCTTGCGCGGCGCGCTCGAAGGCTTCGCCCTGCGGCGCATAGGGAGCGCCGCGCAGATAAGCGATCGTCTTGTCGTCGGGCGCGACCAGCCCGAGGCGCGAACCCGATTCAATCGAGAGATTGCAGAGCGTAAGTCGGCCCTCGACAGAAAGGGCGCGCACGGCGGCGCCTGTATATTCAATGGCGCACCCTTGCGCATAGCCCGTGCCGTATTTGGCGATCAGCGCCAGCGCAATGTCCTTGGCGCCGACGCCTAGCCCCGTCGTCCCCTCAACCCGCACCCGCATACGGCGCGGGCGCGATTGCCAGACGCATTGCGTCATCAGCACATGAGCGACTTCAGATGCCCCGATGCCGAAAGCGTAGGCCCCAAGAGCGCCGTGGGTCGAGGTGTGGCTGTCGCCGCAAACGATCAACAGGCCCGGAAGAGTAAGCCCCAGCTCGGGCGCAACCACATGGGCGATGCCCTGGCGGGGATCTCCATCGCCAAAACAGACGATCCCGTTATCGGTGCAATTCTGCATCAATTGGCGCACCATTCGGATACAATCTTGATCCTGTATGGCACCACGCCGGGTGGCTACATAATGATCAGCCGTTCCAAAGGTGAGGTCAGGACGCGCAACCATGGCGTCGCGGTAGCGGACCTGAGCAAACCCGTGATGCGATCCCTCATGCACTAAATGGCGATCGACCCACAAGAGACAATCACCGTCATCGCGGGTTGTAATCACATGGCCGTCCCACAGCTTGTCGATGATTGTCTGCGGGTTTGCGCCCATTGTTCCCTCCAGAGCCCTGTCTTTCCAAGTCTTGCGCTGCACAGCTTCGCCGATGCTAGTCTTGAGTCGTCCTATAATGTATACAAGTTCAGAACCCTCAACAGTGCTAATTCATGGCTGTCGGCAAGCTACCCAAGACTAGGCGAGTCTATATCACCCTGCACGATCGGATTGTGCAGGGGATTTATGATTCTGTTGGCGGCCTGCCCGGGGAGCAAGCGCTGGCGGCGGAGTTTGGGGTCTCCAGGGTCACATTGCGCCGCGCGCTGGCTGAACTGGAAAGCGACGGCCTCATCAACAGGCTTCGCGGCTCAGGCACATTCCTCAATACGTCACGCCTGGCCCCGCCAATCGTCGTCGACCTCGCAGACGCCCTTTCGCAGATCGTCGCGATGGGAGCGTCAACGGACGTGCGCCTGGAAGAACTGACCTACGAGAGCGGCGCGACCTCGGTATGCGAAGCGTTGAGGCTGTCACACGGATCACGCGTCCAGCGTTCGCTGCGGACGCGCCTGATCGATGGGTGCCCTTTCTCTTACCTGACGACCTATGTGCCAGAAGACATTGGCCAGACCTATACGCGTGAGGAGCTTGCGACGCTGCCTCTGCTTTCACTGCTCGAACGAGCTGGCTATGAGGTAGATCATGCGACGCAGGACATCGGCGCAGAACTGGCTGCGCCCGAAGCAGCGCGAGCGTTGCAAGTCGATATGGGCGCGCCTCTCATTGCAATGACGCGCACGGCCTATGATTCCGCAGGGCGCGGCATTGAGCATTTGCGGGCCCTCTACCGCCCCGATCGCTACACTTTTCGCATGGAGCTACAGCGCGCCGGCCCGCGCGACACGCGCCATTGGGAGGCGTTTTCTCCATCCCATCATATACAGGGACTGATTCGTTGAACTCGCACATCGATCTTCGTAAACGGCTAGCAGCCCCCGCCATCGTCGTCGCACCGGGCGTATACGACGCCTTGACCGCCTCCATCGCAGTGACAGCAGGGTTTGAGGCGCTTTATCTATCGGGCGCAGCCATCGCATATACAAAACTCGGTCGCCCGGACATTGGGCTTGTCTCGATGAGCGAAGTGCTTGATACGCTCATGAACATAAGAGAGCGCGTCGATGCGGCGCTGATCGTCGACGCCGACACTGGTTATGGCAACGCACTGAACGTCGAGAGAACCGTCAAACTTTTCGAACGCGCAGGCGCAAACGCGATCCAGATCGAAGATCAGTCGATGCCCAAACGCTGCGGCCATCTTGCGGACAAGTCGATCATCAGCGCCAGCGAAATGATCGGCAAGATCAAAGCCGCCGTAGATGCGCGCCAGAGCGACAAGACGCTGATAGTCGCCCGCACGGACGCCGCCGCCGTACAAGGCTTTGCAGCGGCGCGTGAGCGCGCAGAAGCTTTCTCGGAAGCCGGTGCCGATGTTATTTTTCTTGAAGCTCCGCAGGACATCAATCAATTGACGGCGGTTGGCCGCCTGCTCGACGGGCGCGTGCCGCTCATGGCCAATATGGTGGAAGGCGGACGCACGCCCGTTCTACCTGCAAGCCAGTTGGAGGCGATGGGTTTTTCGCTGGTGATTTTTCCTGGCGGCGTCGTTCGCGCTCTGGCGCGCACAGCGCAGGAATTTTATGGCGTGCTGGCCAGCGAAGGAACCACCGAGAGCTTCCGTGCGCGCATGTTCGACTTTGACGGCGTGAACAAATTGCTTGGCGCGGCCGACATTCTGGCGCGCGGGAAGCGCTATGAGGGCGGGGACCGATGAGCGGCGACTTCCCTGCGCATCAAACCGCGCTGCTGCTTGTCGATCTTCAAAACGACTTCATTCATCCTGACGGCGCCTATGCACGCGGCGGTTTAAGAAACGCTGAAATCGCCGCGCTGCCAGCACGCTTGGCGCCTCTGGCTCATCACATGCGCGCGCAAGGTTCGATGATATTGGCGACGCTTTTTACACTGCCGCCAGGGCGCGACGGCGAGCCGATCATATCGCCGCATCTGAAAAGCCTTCGGCCGTTTCTCAAGAAAGGCGATTTTGCTCCCGGATCTTGGGGACAGGCGATCATCGAAGATTTGAATCCGGTAGACGCTGCGATTGAAAAGATCGCCTATTCGGCTTTCTACATGACGCGGCTTGAATGGATGCTGCGCAAATGCGGGATCACGCATCTCGTGGTCGGCGGCATCGTGACCAATGGCGGCGTCGCCTCCACGGTGCGAGACGCTCATGTCCGCGATATAGAAGTTATTGTTTTGAAAGACGGCTGTGCGGCTTTTACGCCGAGCGTCCACGAGGCCGCTCTGGAAGGCCTCAAGCCGGTTGCAAAAATTGCCGATATTCAGAGTATTATGAGCGAAGCACGATGCTGACTTTATTGAACCATAACCCAAGTCATCTTGGTTACAATATAGAAATATAAATGTTTTGTCACCGCCAGATAGGATTCGCCCGGCACGCAGAAGATATGCTCGACGCCCTGCGCGCTGAGCAGGTCGACGAGGATTTGCCCGCCGGTGCGGGGTTTGTGCGCGTGTGGCATGGGGCGTTTCCTCATAACTTGAATTCAAAGTATGCGCGCGAGGCCGCGCGCGGTCCAGATCGGCGCCCGCTATCCGCCCCAATTCAAATCAGCCAGGACGTCGTCATTGTGTTGTCCCAGTCCCGGCGCCGGGCGCGGGGCGCACAGGGCTTGCCCGTCGATC
>CAMCMI010000089.1 GCA_945875875.1 Rhizobium sp. Q54 | reverse complement strand
CTGCTACCTTGCAAATTCAACGCCTTTAGACAAGCGCCGTCAAAGGGAAAATACATAGACTTGACTTATAAATAGCTCGTTTGGAGCCGAAAAACCGTGTCTTGAGCAACACGCGATCGCACAAAAAGAAGCGCGCCGGAAACCGACGCGCTTTTTTATTCAGAACCAGACCGGACTTGCCCGGTCTGGTCATATCGACTTTGGTCGGCCCTGGGCTTCTTAGAAGTCCATTCCGCCCATGCCGCCGCCGCCCATGGGCATCTGCGGGCCGGAATCCTTCTTGGGCTTGTCGGCGATCATAGCCTCAGTGGTCACGAGCAGACCCGACACGGAGGCCGCGTCCTGAAGCGCCGTACGCACAACCTTGGCCGGATCAACGATGCCCGCCTTGATCATGTCCACGTATTCTTCGGTCTGGGCGTTGAAGCCGTAGGTTTCCGAAGCATTTTCGCTGATCTTGCCAACGACGATGGAGCCTTCGACGCCAGCGTTTTCGACGATCTGACGGATCGGGGCCTCAAGCGCCTTCATCACGATGTTGATGCCGGCCTGAACGTCCGGGTTGGCGTCTTTCAGCTTCGAGACGGCGCCGCGAGCGCGCAGCAGCGCAGTGCCGCCGCCCGGGACGATGCCTTCTTCCACCGCAGCGCGGGTGGCGTTCAGCGCGTCGTCCACGCGGTCCTTCTTTTCCTTCACTTCGACTTCGGTCGCGCCGCCGACGCGGATCACCGCGACGCCGCCAGCCAACTTGGCCAGACGCTCCTGGAGCTTCTCACGGTCGTAATCGGAGGTGGTCTCTTCGATCTGCGCCTTGATCTGCGCGATACGGCCTTCGATGTCGCCCTTGACGCCGGCGCCGTCGACGATCGTGGTGTTTTCCTTGTCGATACGCACCTTCTTGGCGCGGCCGAGCATCTGAAGAGCCACGTTCTCCAGCTTGATGCCGAGGTCTTCGGCGATCATCTGGCCGCCGGTGAGGATGGCGATGTCTTCGAGCATCGCCTTGCGACGATCGCCAAAGCCCGGCGCCTTCACGGCAGCGACCTTCAGGCCGCCACGCAGCTTGTTGACGACGAGCGTGGCCAGAGCCTCGCCTTCGACGTCTTCAGCAACGATCAGCAGCGGCTTGCCGGTCTGCACGACGGCTTCGAGAACCGGCAGCATCGCCTGAAGCGACGACAGCTTCTTCTCGTGGATGAGGATGTAGGGGTCTTCCAGCTCGACGACCATCTTCTCCGCATTCGTGATGAAATAGGGAGACAGATAGCCACGGTCGAACTGCATGCCCTCGACGACGTCGAGTTCGGTCTCAAGGCTCTTGGCCTCTTCAACCGTGATGACGCCCTCGTTGCCGACCTTCTGCATCGCCTTGGCGATCATCTGGCCGATGGAGACGTCGCCGTTCGACGAGATGGTGCCGACCTGGGCGACTTCGTCAGAAGACACGATCTTCTTGGCGCGCGCCTGAATGTCGGCGACGGCTGCGATGACGGCAAGATCAATGCCGCGCTTCAGGTCCATCGGGTTCATGCCGGCGGCGACATACTTGGCGCCTTCCTTCACGATGGCCTGGGCCAGAACGGTGGCGGTGGTGGTGCCGTCGCCAGCCGTGTCGTTGGTCTTCGAGGCCACTTCGCGCACCATCTGGGCGCCCATGTTCTCGAACTTGTCTTCAAGCTCGATCTCCTTGGCGACGGTGACGCCGTCCTTGGTGATGCGGGGAGCGCCGAAGGCCTTGTCGATGACGACGTTACGACCCTTGGGGCCGAGCGTCACCTTGACTGCGTTGGCCAGAATGTCCACGCCGCGCAGCATTTTGTCGCGTGCGTCAGACGAAAAGCGGACGTCTTTGGCTGCCATGATTCAATTCTCCAAAAAAGTGTGTCGATAAGGATGCGAAAGAGGCGTGCGGTTCAGCCGACCACGCCCATGATGTCGCTTTCCTTCATGATCAGCAGTTCCTGACCGTCGATCTTGACTTCGGTGCCGGACCATTTGCCGAACAGGATGCGGTCGCCAGCCTTCACGTCGAGAGCGACGAGCTTGCCGGAATCATCACGCGAGCCGGGGCCCACGGCGACGACTTCGCCTTCCTGGGGCTTTTCCTTGGCGCTATCGGGGATGATAATGCCGCCCTTGGACTTCTCTTCGCCTTCAAGGCGCTTGACGACCACGCGGTCGTGCAGGGGACGAAACTTCATGAGATCGTGTCCTGTGTTTTGCAGATGTCACACCGGCCTGAACGGCCTGCGCCGAACATCGGCTAATACGGTTTCAAATGTGTTAGCACTCACAGGTTGCGAGTGCCACGCCATTGGAGATAGGGAGGGGGGTGCGGGGAGTCAAGGGTGGCAAAAGCGTCATAGCGCCCGTGAGCCTCGCCGTTCGTGACCGCGCGCTTCTTTGGCGCCAATGCGCGCGAGGCCGCGCGCGGTCCAAAGTGGCGCCTACTTTCAAGGAAGCCACGGCTTGCGCCGTTTTGCGGGCTGGAAGCCCGCATTCTTTGAGCGCATCTGCTGAAAACGACTATTCCGCCACCCGCTCCTGGAGCGCCCCATCCCCCAGAGCCTCCACCCCCCTGCGCTCCGCCCGCTGTTCTGCGGGCTTGTCCGCGCGGGCGAGATTAAACGCCGTATTGACCAGCGCGATATGCGACAACGCCTGCGGGAAATTGCCCAGAAAGCGACCGGAGCCGGGCTCTATCTCTTCCGACATCAGGCCCAGATCGTTGCAGGCGGCCCCCGTCAGGCGCTCGAACAGGGCGCGCGCTTCGGGCAGGCGGCCCGCCAGAATGTAATTGTCGGCGAGCCAGAACGAGCACGGCAGGAACGCGCCCTCTCCGCCGTGCAGGCCGTCGTCGGTCTCCCCCGTGTCGTAGCGCAGCAGAAAGCCGCGCCGCATCAGGCGGCGCTCGATGGCGGCGATCGTGCCGCGCATGCGGGGATCGTCGACGGGCAGAAAGCCCACCAGCGGCAGCAGCAACAGGCTGGCGTCCAGCGCTTTCGAGCCGTAGCTTTGCACGAACGAGCCCAATTGCGGATCGAACCCATGGGCCAGAATATCGTCGCGCACCGCTTGGCGGCTGGCGCGCAGCCGCTCCAGATCGCCCTTCAGGCCAAAGCGCTCGATGGATTTCACCGCACGGTCGTAGGCGACCCAGACCAGCGCCTTGGACGAGGTGAAATGCTGCAACGGCCCGCGCACCTCCCACAGCCCCGCGTCCGGCTGGCGCCAGACCTGATCGAGCCGGTCCAGCAGCGCGGTTTGCAGGCTCCAGTCGAGATCGTGCTCGGGCAGCCCGCCGCAACGGCCCTGATAGAGACAATCGAGCACTTCGCCGAACACGTCGAGCTGCAATTGCTGCGCGGCGGCGTTGCCCACCCGCACCGGGCGCGCGCCGTGATAGCCCGCCAGCCACGACGCGGTCCATTCGGGCAGTCGCCGCTCGCCGCCGATGCCGTACATGATCTGCGCTTGCGCGGGATCGCCTGCGGCGGCGCGAAACAGCCAGTCGCGCCAGGCCGCCGCCTCTTCGAAATAGCCCGCGTTCGTCAGAGCCAGCAGCGTGAACGTGGCGTCGCGCAGCCAGCAATAGCGATAATCCCAATTGCGCTCGCCGCCCGGCTGCTCGGGAAGCGAGGTTGTCGGCGCCGCCACGATGCCGCCCGTGGGGGCATAGGTGAGCGCTTTCAGCGTAATCAGCGAGCGCCGCACCAGCTCGGTATACGGCCCCGCGCCATGGCAGCGCCCGCTCCAGCCGCGCCAGAAATGCGTCGTGTGCTCCAGCGCAAGACGCGGGTCTTCTGCGCGCGGCATCGGCAGATGAGACGGCCCCCATGTCAGCTCAAACGCCACCTCCTCGCCAGCGCGCACGGTGAAATTGGCGCAATGGGTGAAGCCCTCGGGCATGAGATTGACGGGGGAGCGCAGCACCACGCAATCAGGCCCGGCGACGGCGCGCAACACGCCCCCTTCAAGCCGGTTGATCCAGGGTTTGCTGCGCCCATAATCAAACCGCAGCAACAGCTCGGCGCAAAAATCAATCGAGCCATGCACGCCGCGCACGATGCGCATGAGATCGGAATTGACCCCGCGCAACGGCATGAAATCAATCACCTCGGCCTCGCCCTCGGGCGTGGTCCAGCGCGTTTCAAGGATCAGCGTTCCGTCGCGATAACGCCGCGTCACGCGCGCCGACTTGTCGCTGGCGCGCAGCAGGAAACGCCCGTTCGAGGAATCGCCCAGAAGGGCGGCGAAACAGGCGCCGCTATCAAAGCGCGGCCAGCACAGCCAGTCGATCGAGCCCTCGCGCGAGACAAGCGCCGCCGTTTCGCAATCTCCAATGAGCGCGTAATCTTCTATTGGAGCAGGCAGGCGTGGATTCATCGACACGCCTTTAGACTAAGCCTCAATCAGGCGATAGCAAGGCGCCGTGAGAACGCTTTACACATGATGCCCGAAGCCCTCACGCACGGCATGAAGCCTCCGCACAAAAGCTCCTCCGCTTATTGCGCCGCTTCCAATGTCTGTTTTTGTGCTACGCCCCGCAAATGCGGCGCGACATCGCTGGCAAACAGCCGCAAGCTTTTCTCGGTCTGCCACGCGGGCTGCGTCGCCACCTGCATCATCGCGATAAGATTGCCAAAGCCCATGTTTTTCTGGTGATGCAGGAACGCGTCGCGCACTGTGCTGGCGCTGCCGCAAATCACCATGCCCATGTCGATCAGCTTGTCGATGGTCTGGTCCGTGGAGCGCAGCGCAAACTTCGTCTCAATCAGATATTTGGCAGACGCTATCGACGCATAGCCCGGCGGCATGCGCATCTCCAACGGAAAGCGCAGGAAGCGATTGAAGAAGGCTTCAATATGCGGCTTCAATTCCGCGCGCGCGATCTCATCCGTTTCGGCGACATAAGTTGGCACCGCCCAACCCAATTGATCGGGTTGCGCCTCATAGCCTTCGCGCTGGGCGATGGCGCGATAGGCGTCAAAGTTTTTCTGCGCCAGATGCAGCGGGCTGAAGGTTTGCAGATAGGTGTATTTGCGCTCTTTGGCCGCGCACCATTCAATGGTTTCGCTGCTGCCCTGCGAGGGCACCCAAACTGGGGGATGTGGCTGCTGCACAGGACGCGGCCACAGATTCACATAATCAAAATTATAATGACGGCCATGATATTTGAACGGCCCCTCGCGCGTCCACGCCTGCAAAATCAGATCGTGCGCTTCATAATAACGCTCATGCGAAAACGTCGGATTGACGCCAGCCGCGTAATATTCAGACCCGATGCCGCGCACAAAGCCGGTGATGATGCGCCCGCCCGACATCTGGTCGAGCATCGCGAATTCCTCCGCAATGTTGACCGGATTGTTCACCAGCGGCAACGCGCGGCCCAATATCGCTATTTTAGCGTTTTTCGTTGTGCGCGTGAGGGCGGCGGCAATCAGGTTTGGCGCCGGCATCAGGCCATAAGCTGTTTGATGATGCTCGTTGACGCAAATGCCGTCGAAGCCCAATTGATCGGCCAGCTCCAGCTCGCCAATGTAGCGATCATAGGTCGCTTTGCCCTTGGCGGGATCAAAATACGAATTGGGCAACGTCACCCATGCGGTGTCGTGCTTGTCCGCATAGGACAGATCGAGATCGGCATAGGGCATGAGATGAAAGAAAAATAATTTCATGCCTTTGCTCCCTCAATAAACGCGAACATGTGCTGGCTGGCGGCGTCGGGTTTCTCGTTGTGCAATCCGTGCCCGCATTCGTCGATCACGCGCGAGACGCTGTGCCGCAGGCCTTTCTTCCAATAGGCCTCGCACGCATAGGGGATCACGCGGTCTTGCTTGCCCCATAACAGAAGCGTCGGCTTGTCGATGCGATGCAGCCAATAGGGTAATTGCAGATTGCACAGGCGCGGGCTCCAGGCCAGACGCGCGGTGGCGGTTTTGTTTTGCAAAACAAGATCAAGATCGGGCGGGATCGCGAGCCGCTTTTCGGCCAGAGCCTGATCGTGAAATTGCGCCCGCGTACCCTGCTCCTGCGACCACAAAAAGATATCGCCGAACGGTTCTTCAGGCGCTGCGATGCCCGCCGGCGCCAGCAGCGATACGCTGGCCAGACGCGACGTGTTGCGGATCGCGATCTCGCCCGCCAGCCAGCCGCCCAGCGAATGGCCCGCCAGATGGACGCCGCGCAGATCGAGCGCCTCCATGAAATCGAGATAGTACAGCGCCAGATCGGCCATCGAGGCCATCCATTCGGGCAGCTCGCAGCGGCCAAAGCCGGGATGCTCGGGCGCGATCACCTCAAAGCGTTCCGCCAGCCGGTCGTGCAGCGGGCTCCAGGTGCGCCCGCCCGCGCCATGCAGAAACAGCAATGGCTCGCCCTGCCCCGCCCGCATCACGCTGACGCGCGCACCCGCTATTTCAACGAATTCTTCGCGAACCTCTGCCATGAGCCCTGATCTCTGTACGTTTCCCTGTCAGCCGCTTGGGGCTTTGAACGACAGGATAGAAGCAGGTTCCCGCATGCACAAGCGGGACGATGCAGAGGGCAGGATCAGTCTGATTTTACGAGAAAAAGCATCCCAGCGCCGCAGGCTCATGTCTTGCGGCAGGCTTATTTCTTCTTGTTGCGAAACAGCCACGCGCCCCATATCGCGCCCGAGGCGATGAGGATAAGCTCCCAATACTCAAAACCCAGCATTGTTTTTTCCTGTGACGCCAAACAGCGCGCAATTTTTGTGCGGACGGCGAGGCGCGCTGAAGGTGTCTAGCGAAATTCAGGATTGCCTTCCAGAAGATTTCCGTTGCAGGCTTTGGGCCTGTTCATGTGACGCCGGTCGGTGGGCCCTTGAGCGCTGCTTGGTGCGGACGGCGGGAATCGAACCCGCACGGGATAACCCGAGAGATTTTAAGTCTCTTGCGTCTACCAGTTTCGCCACGTCCGCGATGCGTCAGGATTAGCTTGCGCGCGCGCCTTGCACAAGCGCTGCTTGCTGAGCTCCCCTTCCACCTCACGGCAGCAACCGCCTGCGCTGGCCGCGCCCCTGCGCATAGCCGTAGATCCAGTCCATGCGGCCCATCATGGCCTCGATGCCGAGGCGTCCCATCACCATGTCGCGGCCGAACGCCAGCGGGCCAGACATGTGGTAGATCGCGCCCTGCCTGCGCGAGGCGATGGCGATATCGGCGGCGCGGGGCATGCGTTCGCCCTCAAAGGCGCGCAAGGCGGCGGGCACGTTGCGGCCATGGGCGGCCAGCATGCGCACCAGCGCCTCTGAATCCTCAATCGCCAGCGCGGAACCCTGCGCCAGAAATGGTAAAATGGGATGAGCTGAATCGCCCAGCAGCGCCACCCGTCCGTCGAGGCTCCAGCAGCTGGCGGGCGGGCGCTCGAACAGCGGCCAGCGGCGCCACGCGGGGGCGGCGGCGATCAGCTCTCGCGCCTGCCGGCTCCAGCGCGAGGTCGCGGCATAAAGCGCGCGCGGGTCAGTCTCGCCAGATCGCCAGGGATCGGAATTCTTCTCGTCGCGCCATGGATCTTCGATGATGGCGACCACATTCACGAGATCGCCTGCGCGCAGCGGGTAGTGCACCATATGGGCGCGCGAGCCCAGCCACAGATTGGTCTCAAGCTTCAGCGCGTCAGGCGGGGCGAGCGCGCCCGGGATCAGCGCGCGCCATGCGGTGCGCCCTGAATAGATCGGCCTGTCCGCCAGCCCCAAACCCAGCCGCTCGCGCATGGCCGAACGCAGGCCGTCGGCGGCGACCAATAGATCGCCGTCAAAACGCACATGCTCGCCGCGCTCTTTGGCGCCGACCTGCACGCCTGAAGCATGAATGGCAAAGCCCAGAGCCTCAACGTCGGTGCGCAAATCGACGCCCGCCTGCGTACAGGCTTCCAGCAGCACGCGCTGGAGATCGGCGCGATGAACCACGATATGCGGCGCGCCCCAGCGGGCGTCCGCCAACGCCCCAAGCGGCATGCGCATGAGCTGGGCGCCATTGGAGCCGCGCCGAACGCGCAAAGCCTCGGGCGCCAAAGCAGACAGCATCAGCGCATCGAGCGCGCCAAAATCTCGCAGGATGCGGGTTGCGTTGGGCGAGAGCTGGATGCCCGCCCCGACTTCATCGAGGATCGGCGCGCGCTCCAGCACGGTGACGCGAACGCCTGCGCGCGCCAGCCCCAAAGCGCTCGTCAGGCCGCCGATGCCGGCGCCTGCAATGATAACGTGCAGCTTTTCGGCCTGGCTCATGCCGGCGCCCCGATCAGGCGGCGGCTGTGGCGTTCCATTCGCACCCGGCAGGGGCGGCGTGCGGGCCAAGCGCTGCCTCATAAACGAAGCGGGTCGAGCAATAGGGGCAGATGGTCTCGGTGTCGGAGCCCATGTCGATGAAAATGTGGGGATGATCGAACGGCGGCAGCGCGCCGATGCACATGAATTCCTTCACGCCCACGCGCACGCTGGGAACGCCCGGCTGGTTATGGAAATGCGGCGTGGAATGGTCGGCGGCCATGGCAAAATCCCTGACGTGGAATGTTGCGCGACCATAAGGGAGGGCGCGCGATTTGGGTAGTGATGTTACGCGTCGCGCAATGCGTCGTCGCGAAATTACTCGTCCCTTGCAAAATGCGCCGGATCGAAATCGCGCGGCACGCCGCAGAATTCGCAGGTGACGCCGATGCGCCCGTCGTCGCCCACCATGTCCTTGCGCTCCTGCACGCTGAAGCCGCGCAACATCGCCTCAATGCCGTCGCGCGAGCAGCGGCAGGCGTGACGCAGGGCGCCTGCCTCATAAACCGTGACGCCGCGCTCGTGGAACAGGCGATAGAGCAGGCGCTCGCTTGAAAGCGCAGGATCAACCAGCTCGTGATCCTCAACCGTGCCAGCCAAAGCGCGGGCCTCGGCCCAGAAATCATCCTCCGAGAAGTCGGCGATTTGCGCGCCTTCGGGCGCATCGCCCGGATCAAGATCGGCAATGCGGCGCCGTTCGGGCGAATCGGGTAAAAATTGCACGATCAACCCGCCTGCCCGCCAGTTTGGCGCAGCGGCGCCGGGCTCCAGAACTTCGGCGACCGCAAGACGCACCAGCGTCGGGATCTGTTCGGAGCGCAGAAAATACTCGTGGGCGGCGGCCTCAAGCCCCTGCCCGCTCAGCGACACAACGCCCTGATAGCGTGACATGTCCGGCCCCTGGTCGATCGTGAACGCCAGATGGCCGCGGCCCAGCAGTTCAGCCGGGCTGGCCGCGTTTTCGGCAAGAGCCTCTGCCAGCTTGTCGGAATTGAAGCGGGCGAAAGCGCGCAGCCGGTCGGGGGCGTCGAAATCCACCACCAGCATGTCGATGACGCCGTCGCTGCGCGTCTGCAATTGAAAGCGGCCCTCGAACTTGAGCGAGGTTCCCAGCAGAGCCGTCAACGCCGCCGCCTCGCCGAGTGCGCGGGCGACGGGGACCGGATAGCCATGGTTCGACAGCAGCACGTCGAGCGATGCGCCAAGCCGCACGACACGTCCGCGCACGTCGAGCGGGATGACGGCGAAGGGAATGACCACGTCGTCGGCCCCGGCATCGGACGCCGAACGCGTTTCAGGCAAGGCGTTCATGAACTAAAACTCACTCTAATCAAAGGCTGAGATCGCCTCTGGCGCGAGCGCCCAGCAGACGATGCCTTTTTGCGCGTGCAGGCGGTTTTCCGCCTCGTCGAACACCACCGAGTTCGGTCCGTCCATCACCTCGTTGGTGACTTCCTCGCCGCGATGGGCGGGCAGGCAATGCATGAACAAGGCGTCGCACGCGGCGGCGCCCATCAGCTTTGAATTGACCTGAAACGGCGACAGCAGATTGTGCCTGCGCCGCGCCTCTTCCTCGTCGCCCATCGAGACCCAGCAATCGGTGACGATGGCGTGGGCGCCGTCAGCCGCCTCGAACGGATCGCTCGTCAGATGCAGCCGCACGTCGTTGGCCTTGGCCCAATCGAGGATCGGACGCCCGGGCGACAATTCGGCAGGCGTGGCCACGCGGATCGAAAAGTCGAAGCGCTGGGCGGCGTGAATCCAGCTTGCCAGCACGTTATTGCTGTCGCCGACCCAGGCGATGGTGCGCCCCTTGATCGGCCCGCGATGCTCTTCGAACGTCAGCACGTCGGCCATAATCTGGCAGGGATGGCTGCGTTTGGTCAGGCCGTTAATCACAGGAACCGCCGCGCTGGCGGCAAGCTCGCGCAGGTCTTCGTGGTCGAGAATGCGGATCATGATCGCGTCTACGAAACGCGACAACACGCGCGCCGTGTCGCCGATGCTCTCGCCGCGCCCGAGCTGCATTTCCGTGCCGGTCAGCATGATGGTTTCGCCACCCAGCTCGCGGAAGCCGACGTCGAACGACACCCGCGTGCGCGTTGAAGGCTTGTCGAACACCATCGCCAGAACCTTGCCCTCCATCGGGCGAAATTCAGCGCGCACGCCTTTGCGCCGACGCTTCTTGATGGCGACGGCTGCATCGAGAATGATCCGCAGATCTTCTCTGGAGACTTCCGGCAGATCCAGAAAATGGCGGAGCGGACTAACCGTCATCATTTATGTGCTCCAGCGCTGCCTTGC
>CAMCMI010000088.1 GCA_945875875.1 Rhizobium sp. Q54 | reverse complement strand
GTTGCAAACCTTGACGTATTCGACCGGAGCCGACTTGCGGCTCGGGAGATCAGCGGCGTTGGCGCTGGCGATCGCGAGGATCGCGGAAGCGGAACCGAGCAAAGCGCTCTTCATAAAAGTCATAAAATAGTCCTCCAGAAAAAATGAACGGGGTCGTGACCAGCAAAATTCAAAAATGCTCTCTCAACCCCTCCGCCTGTAGCCGCCACCCCCGATGAACGGCGAAGCAGGCTGCTCCCGGATGTAAATCCGCTTGCGGGAGGGAACTTAACTCAAACGGAACCATTGGCGAGGCAAAAGTCACGTTCAAGATGACTCTCCCGCCATCTGTTGCGCTCAAGTCACAGTATGGCTTCGCGCCGCTGCGCCGGGAGGCGCTTACGCGGCAATCGCAAAGCGGCGGTTAAGCAGTCCGTCCCCAAAGCCTTTTCGCCGTTCCGCGGGCGGCGCCCGCTCGCGGGACAATCGCTCCAGTCCCTCGCGGGCGTCGTCGCGGGCGGCTTCGGCGTCGAACCGGCGCAACAGGGCAATCACGGGCGCCAGCGCGGAATCGTCGGCGCGCTCGCAGGAAGTCAGCACCCGTTCAATCATCGTGCGCGACAGGCGGGCCTGCGAATCGGGATCATCGCCAAACTCGCGCTGGGCGCCCAGCGCCGCCCGATAGGCGGGCAACAGAGTGTCTGGCAGGCCGGCGCGATGAAACAGGGCGCCAAAGCCCGCGCCGTCGAACTCGCCGACATAGCCGGCGACGCGCCGGGCAGGCAGGCCGGAGAGTTCGGCCAGCGCCGCAATCAACAGGCTGGTATTGCCGCTGAGCAAAGCGCGCAGCACAAGCCCGGCGGTGAGCTGGCCCTGTTCGCGCAAATGCCGCACGAGGGCGCCGGGGCCATCGAGATTGTCAGAAGAATCGGCGGCCAGAAGGATGGTCGCCTTTTCGCGCGCCTCGCGGGTGGCGCGTTCGGCGCGCTCGGCCGAAAGCCAGTCGCGCGAGACGACAAAGCGGGTGAGGGCGCTGGCGGCGGCGTCCACCAGTTTGGCGCGCAGGGGTATGGGCAGATCGCCCCTGTGGAGCAGCGCCTCGCGCGTCTCCCCGTCCTCGCCAAACCGCTCGATGATGCGGGCCAGCGAGAAATCGGGCGTATCGGCGCCGTCGTTGCCAATCAGCGCGACCACGGCCTCGCGGGCGCCCACTTCGGCGATGGCGGCGGCCACAGCGGCGGACAGGCGCAGCCGCGTGGCGATGGCGATCTGGCTCGCGCAATCGCCAATAGCGGCGCAGTCGATCAAATCAGCGTCCGTGAGGCGCGGCGATTTGTTGAGGATGGGGGCGGCGACTTCCGCCTGATCGTTGGCGAGCGCCACCACGATATGATGTGGCGCGTTGTGGGCGACGCTGAGCTCTTGCGCCAGCGCGCCGCGCACCAGAGGCGAGGGATCGTCGAGCAAAGCGGTGAGGACGAGCTGCGCATCGCGCTCTTCCTGCGGGTTAAGCTCGCCGCGCACGAGGGCGCCTGCAAGGTCGGCTGCGGCCGGTCCGCGCTGGGCGGGGGAAGACGCCACGCCGGAGGCCATAAAACTGGCCATAAACTGACGAACCAACATGGTACACCACAAACAAGCAACTAAGGCTCGACAGGAGCCCGGAACTGACATCGACTTAACCCGCCGATAAGCATAGTTTCGCTCAAGGTGGTGAATGTCTGCTTAAGCCGGGCCTTTTTGTATAGTCTCAGTTCTGGACAGATGGGCTTTTCGCCTGTTCGATAGGGCATGTCGCAACATAAGGCCTCGCCGTTTTGATCCCGTTCACCGCTCCGCTGCTTGTTCCTGCCTGTGACGACGCGGCGCCTGGCGGCGCTGCTGGCGCCCGCGCGCTGATCCTCGATCTGGCTGGCGCGGATGAGGACATGAAGGCTGCTGCGCGGGCGTGGGCTGCAAGTCAGCTGGCGCGGCGCGACGGCGTTGTCAGAATCGTGCGCGTGAACGGATTATTGAGCGGACATATCGAGGCCGATCTGGCCGCGCTCGCGCCTTTGGCGCCGGACGCCGTGCTCCTGCCCGATTGCCATGGCGGCGACGACGCGCAGCATGTGTCGGTGAAACTGAAGCTGCATGAGGCGGAGGCGGGGCTGGCCGTTGGATCAATCGGGCTGATCGCATGCGTTGGCGCCAGCGCGGCTTTGTTTCGTCTTGGCTCGTATTGCGGCGCGACGCAGCGTTTGCAGGTGTTGACGTGGAGCGCGCGGGACTTGGCGAGGGATGTTGGTGCGCAGGGTTATGTTGAGGGCAGCGCGTTGAGCGGGCCGATGTCTCTGGCGCGCAATCTCACTTTGTTTGCAGCGGCAGCCGCCCGCGTTTGCGCGCTTGATGGACCCTATGAAGAGCTGGATGATCTTGATGGTTTGCAGCGCATTTGCATGGCTGCAAAGCGCGACGGGTTTGCGGGCAAGATCGCGCTCAGCCTTTCGCAGATGCGGGTGATTGAAGCGGCGTTTGAATAGCTATCCGCCGCCCGCGCTATTGCCAGCCCCTTCAGGGCGCCTGATCGGAAACACGCGATCAATCGCCGTGTAATCCTGATAACCGCAGCGCGCGATGGGCTTCATCGCCACGATGTCGATCATGCCGTCTTTCAAGTAACGCTCGTCCACATGCAGGCCGATCACCTGGCCCAGAACGAGATTGCGGTCGGTCACATTGCCGTCCATGTCGGTGAGCTTTACGATCTGCGTGACGCGGCATTCGAGCGCGCAGGGGCTTAGCCTCACGCGCGGGGCGCCGACGAGCACGCAAGGCGCAGTCTCAAGGCCTGCGTGTTCGAACTCGCTGTCGCCGCGCGCCAGAGGGGCGGACGTCATGTTCATCTTCTCGCGCAGATCCCATGTCGCCATGTTCCACACGAACTCGCCGCTGTCCTGGGCAAAGACCTTGCTGTCCTTCTCGCCCTCGCTGCAAAAGCCAACCAAAGGCGGCGCGCCCGAGAACGCGTTGAAGAACGAATAGGGTGCGAGATTCACAAGGCCCGCTTTGCTGCGGGTGGAAATCCAGCCCACAGGCCTTGGCGCGATCATCGCCTTGAAGGGGTCCCATGGGAACAAGGTTTTGTCGCGCTTGTGCGGTTCAAAGAAAATCATGTCTGCCAGCCCCTAAAAGCGCGTCACGATGTCGGCGAGCGCTGGGCGCGGCCGGTCTTCTATGGTTGTCGTCGGGCGCCCGATGTGGATATAGCCCGCGACCTTTTCGTCCGCGCGCACGCCCAGAGCGTCGAGCACTTGCGCATCATAGCTGATCCATTGCGTCAGCCATGCTGAAACATATCCCATGGCGGCGACCGCGACGGTGAGGTTCATGCACACGGCGCCGGCGGAAAGCGCCTGCTCCCATTGCGGGATTTTCACATGTTCGCGCGCGGTGGACACGACGGCGATCACCAGCGGGGCATGCATAAAGCGTCTGCGCTCCACCTCTAATTGTTCGGCTCCGGCTTCGGGATGTTTAGCGGCGAAGGCGCGGGCGAAAATCTCCCCGGCGCGGGCGCGGGCGTCTCCCTCGAATGTTATGAAACGCCATGGCGCCAGCTTGCCATGGTCTGGCGTGCGGGCGGCGATGGTCAGCAGCGTTTCAATCTGCCCGGCGTCTGGTCCGGGGCCGGTCATGGTGAGGGGCGGCGCCGAGCGGCGACGGCTCAGAAGCTGGATGGTTTGCGCGTGTGGCGCCTGTTGCTCGTTCATGCGCTTTTTTCCTTTTTCAGCTTTGCTTTTATAGCGATTGCACGCGGGCGCAAAGCGGTGTGCTGCTTGCGCCCCTGTTGACCTGTCCGCGCAGATGCGCGAAGCCCATTGAATGAAGCTGGCTCAAATCACCGCCCTCTCTCCGGTCACGCCGCTTGCGCGCACCAGAATCGTCGCGTTTATCGTGGGCGCGATTCTGGTTTGCAGCGGCGGGCTGGCGGCGCGCGCGCAATCGCAGTTTGATTTGCGCGGCGGCGGGGCGGGGCTCCAGTTTGAGCCGACACAGCAGCCGCCCGCGCCGCCGCCTTCCGTGTCGGTGCAGGACGGATCGGGCGTTTTGAACCTGTCGGCGGTGTTTGGGGCGGACGCCCGGCGCATTTCCTCGGGGCTGGTGTGGAACGTTTTTCGCGAAGGGGTTGAGGGCCAGAATACGCTGGTTGCGCAATCCAACGAGGCGGCGCCGATTTTCGTGCTGCCAGCGGGCGATTACGTCGTGCATGTCGGCTATGGCCTCGCCGGGGCGGTGCGGCGCTTGAGCGTCGAGTCTGGCCGACAGGTCGCTGATCGCGTGCCGCTGAACGCAGGCGGGTTGCGGGTGGTGGCGATGCTTGGCGAATCCCGCATTCCGGCGGAGCGGATCTCCGCTTCGGTCTATGTGCCCGAGGGCGCCAATCCGCAGGGAAAGCTTGTCGCCAAAGATTTACGCGCCGCCCAATTGTTGCGCCTGCCCGAGGGCACCTACCATATCGTATCGACCTATCTTGAGGCGGCCACGGGCGGGCTGTCGCCGGCGCCCACCAATTCCGTGGTTGAGGCGGACGTGCGCATTCAGCCGGGTCGAACGACCGAGGCGACCCTGCGTCACCGGGCGGCCTTGATGACGCTGAAGCTCGTTAATGTGGCGGGCGGCGAGGCGCTCGCCAACACCTCGTTCACAATCCTGACGCCGGGCGGCGACGTGATTCGGGAAATGATCGGCGCGTTTCCCTCCATCGTGCTGGCGGAGGGCGAATATATGGCGATCGCCCGACGCGACGGCGGCGCCTATCAGGGCGCGTTTTCCGTGCGCTCGGGCCGCGACCGGGACGTTGAGATCATGGCGCGCGATCCGCTGCGTCAATAGAAGGATTTAGGGCCATGCAGACCTTCTTTGTCGAAATCAAATGTGCGCTGGGCAAGACCTATGAGGTCGCAAACGCACTGGCGGAGGCCGAGATAGCGTCGGAAATCCATTCCATCGCGGGCCATTACGACATTCTGGCCAAGTTCTACGTGCCGCGCGAAACCGACATCGGGCATTTCATCGGCGAGAATGTGCAGATTATCCCCGGCATCGTCGATACGCGCACGATCATCGCCTTCAAGGCTTTTTGAGACGCCAGGCGAGGCGTCAGGCTTTGAGCGATTCAAGGTTGCGGGCTGGAAGCCCGCGGTCCATGGGGAGCGCTCTTTGGACCGCGGGCTTCCAGCCCGCATCGCTGAGGCAAGGCTCAACCTGAAAAAATAGAGCATCAAGCCCTGTGTCTTGAAGCGCTTTTGCATCTCGCGCGTTTTGATCCTGCGCAACGCCGGGCTCGTCCGTGGGCATAAGGTTGTGCGCAGGAGGCCTTTATGTTGCGCCGGTTTATCGCCCTCGCCGTTCTCGCCCTGAGCCCGCAAGCTTACGCCGCCGATCCTGCGCAAGGAGAGCGGCTGGCGTGGCGCTGGTGCGCGGAATGCCACGTCGTGGCGCCAAACCAGACGAGCGCGCGAGTGGACGCGCCCTCGTTCGCCTCGATCAGCGCCAATCGGCGCGTGCCCGAAATCAGCGCGTTCCTGCGGGCGGACCATCCGCAAATGCCGGATATGTCGCTGTCGCGTGACGAGATCGCCAATCTGATCGCGTGGATGCAATCGCTCTCGCCCGCGCTTGATCCGATCAAGCCCGAGCCACAATCGGATAAATTCAGGCAGCCGCGCGGCGGGTAGCACGCCTTGCCTTGATTCCGCCGCGCTGCGCGCTCATGACTGCGCTTCAGCTCCTGGACCCGTGATGCGCGCTCTGGCTTTTTCCATTTTCCTTTTGTCGGCGTTTTCAGGCTTGGCGTTTCCGGGCTTGGCGTTTGCGCAAGAAGGATGCGATCCGAAGCTCACGTGCGACGAGGCGCAATTGGGCGCCTATGCGGCGCCTGATTTCATCATGCCCAAGACCGTCGATCCGGATGCGGCGCGCGGCAAGCGTCCGCCGATTCCTTTGTTTGGGCTTGAGGACATGGTGCGGGTCAAGCCTGGCTCCGGCCTCTGGCTGGGCGAGCCTGTGGCTGGCGGCAATCTGTTTTTGAACGGAACCCGCAATAAGGCGACGCTCGGCCTCAAGATGGGCTTTTGATCGCCCGGTCGCGATTGCATCCGCGCCCCTAACCTGAAATGTTACGCGCAAGCCGAAGGGCCGTTTCAAAAGTTCAGGCAAATCCCGGGAGGAATAATGAGTTCGCAGAGCAAGGGCGACACGTCCGCCATCCGTAATGATTCCAGCCCGGAGCAGCCCGTTGGGCCGCTGGCCACGAAGGCGGGCTTTGGCAGCGACATCGTCGCCGAGACGCTGCGCGCGCTCGACCTGCCCTACATCGCGCTCAATCCCGGCGCCAGCTATCGCGGCCTGCATGATTCCATCGTCAATTATCTGGGCAACAAAAGCCCGGAAATGCTTCTCTGCCTGCATGAAGAGCACGCGATCCACATTGCGCAGGGCTACGCCAAAGTCACCGACAAGACCATGGCCGCCGCCGTCCATTCCAACGTCGGCCTGATGCACGCCACGATGGCGATCTTCAACGCCTGGTGCGACCGTATGCCGATGGTCATCATGGGCGCCACCGGCCCGCTCGACGCCGCCCGCCGCCGCCCGTGGATCGACTGGATTCACACCTCGCGCGATCAGGCCTCGATGATCCGCCAATATGTGAAGTTCGACGATATTCCCGGCTCGCCCGAAGCCGCCCGCGAGGCGCTGACGCGCGCCAAATGGATCGCTGAAACCAACCCCAAGGGGCCTGTCTACGTCAACCTCGACGTGAGCTTGCAGGAAGACCCGCTGACCGGCGATTTGCCTCCCTTCGACGTCAATCGCTACGCCCCGCCGATCTGCGTTGGGCCTACGCCGCAGCAGGTTTCCGACATTTTGAAGCTCGCAAAGGGCGCCAAGAACCTGCTCATCGTCTACGGTCGCTTCTCGCGCTCGGAACAGGGTTGGGCGGAGCGCGTGGCGCTGGCCGAAAAGCTCGGCGCCAGCGTGTTCACCGATCTCAAAGTGGGCGCAAGCTTCCCCACCGATCATCCGCTGCACGTCACCTCGCCCGGCATGCCCGCCAATCCGCCAGCCGAAGCGGCCTTGCGCAAGGCCGACGTGATTCTCGCGTTCGACGTAGTTGATCTTGGCGGCATGTTCAAAAATCATATGGGCGATACCGCGCCCGATGCGAAGATCATCCACGTCTCGATGGATCATCGCATCCACAACGGCTGGAGCATGGACCATCAGGGCCTGCCGCCGGTGGATATGTTCCTCTCGGCGGATGCTGGCGAGGTGGTGAGCGCGCTGGTGGCGGCTTTGGCCGACGTGAAGGCGCCTGCACTGCCCGCGCGCAAGCATGAGCCAATTGCGATCCGCGCCGACAACGAGCGCCCGCTGGTGCGCGACCTTGCGCTGTCGCTCAACAAGGCTTTGGGCGACCGCGAGACATGCCTGATGTCCACGACTATCGCCTGGCATGAGGATTGGTGGCCGCTGCGCCATCCGCTCGACTATACCGGCGGCGCAGGCGGCGGCGGTCTTGCCGCTGGCCCCGGCATTTCGGTCGGCGGCGCTTTGGCGCTGAAGGACTCGGAGCGCATGGCGGTCGGCATCGTCGGCGACGGCGATTTCCTGATGGGGGCCACCGCGATCTGGACGGCGGTGCGCTACAAGCTGCCGCTGCTGGTGGTCGTGTCCAACAATTCCTCGTTCTTCAACGACGAATTGCATCAGGAGCGCGTGGCCAAGACGCGTAATCGCCCGGTCGAGAACAAGTGGATCGGCCAGAAGATGATCGAGCCCGACATAGACATCGCCGCCATCGCGGGCGGGCAGGGCGCTCTGGGCATCGGCCCGGTGCATTCCATCGGCGAGCTGCCAAAAGCGTTCGCCGACGCCATCGCCCATGTTGAAGCTGGCGGCGTCGCCGTCGTCGACGTGCGCGTGGTGCCCGGCTACGCCTGATTGAATAGATTACGCAGAACAAAGCCCGCGCGCTGCATGGTGCGCGGGCTGATTTGCACAGGCGCAGTGGGCAAAGCACGCCTGCGGGACTAAATATAACGGCGACAGCTTGCGTCCCAACAGGAGGGCAGCGCCATGAATTCCGATCCCGCTTCCATCAATGTCGCGCCTGCGCCCGCTGCGCGCTCGGCCATCGACCATATCATCGTGCCGCGCGTGAGCGATCTTGGCGGCGTGCAGGTGCGCCGGGCTTTGCCTGCGCAAGAGACGCAGATGATCGGGCCGTTCATCTTCTTCGATGAGTTTGGCCCCGCCGAATTTCTGCTGGGCGAGGGGCTCGACATCCGGCCTCATCCCCATATCGGGCTCTCCACCGTCACCTATATGTTCGACGGCGAGATCATGCATCGCGACTCGCTGGGCTCGGCGCAGGCGATCCGTCCCGGCGAGCTGAATTTGATGAGTTCGGGACGCGGTATCGTCCATTCCGAACGCACGCCCGAGCAAGAGCGCAAGGGACGGGCGAAGCTTTATGGAATCCAGACCTGGATGGCGCTGCCGCGCGCGCTGGAGGATGGCGATCCGGGCTTTGCCCACCACGGCGCCGCCGGTCTCCCCGTACTTGAGGACGAGGGCAAGAAGATCACGCTCATCATGGGCTCGATGTATGGACTGCAAGCTGCCGCCAAACCGCCGACGCATACGATTTACGCCGACGCGGTTTTGCAAGCTGGCGCTGTATTGCCGTTCGACGCCATCGCCGAAGAGCGCGCGTTCTATGTGGCCAAGGGCGAGGTGGCGGTGGGCGACGACAGCTTTGCAGCCGGGCGCCTCGTGACGCTGCGGCGCGGCGAGCCGATCACGCTGCGGGCGCTGTTCGATTCACGCCTGATCCTGCTCGGCGGCGAGCCGATGGACGGGCCGCGCTTCATTTGGTGGAATTTCGTGTCCTCGCGCAAGGAGACGATGATCGCCGCCGCGCATGAATGGGAGGCCGGGCGCATGGGCCGCGTGCCGGGCGACGAGCAGGAATTTATCCCGATGAAGTGAGGGGTAGCGTTCCCTCACCCGTCGCGCTTCGCGCGCCACCTCTCCCGCTTGCGGGAGAGGGATAAAAAAACCCCTCCGCGATTTCTCGCGAAGGGGCTCATTAATCCGAAGATCAAAACTTTAGATCAAGCGGCCTGCAGGTTGCCGGCAGACTGCTTGCCCGAGCGGCGGTCAGTCTCGAGCTCGTAGGAGACCTTCTGGCCTTCATTGAGCGTGCGCATGCCAGCGCGCTCGACAGCGGAGATGTGTACGAACACGTCCTTGCCGCCCTGATCCGGCTGGATGAAGCCGTAGCCTTTTTCGGTATTGAACCACTTCACAGTTCCCGTAGCCATGGGAATATCCTTTAACTAAGTGTTGGCGCGTGGGCGTACGCTGATGCGCAAGCCCGGTTAGCTCGAGTTTTGGTAGCGAGGTTGTCTGCGCGCCGATCCCTAGAAGGGCGAAGCGGCCAATCGTCCGGCCAAAGTCGATTTGAGTATCTTAGTCGCGCAATCAGGCGAAAGCAAGGAATGATGGCTGTTTAGGTTAAGAAGACGCTCTTTTCCGTCATAACGGCACTTGACCGGAACATTAAGAAATATGCAACCCAAACGCAGCTAAGGTGCAGCCAGAGGGTTTCATATGTTCCAAAGCTTGCAGCGTTTCGCCTCTGACGCTTCAGCGGCGACCGCGATCGAATATGGCCTGATCGCGTCGCTGGTATGCGTGGCCGCAATTGGCGGATTCCTGGCGTTGGGCGACAGCAGTAGCGGTCTGTTTCACAAGGCCTTCATCGTGAATATCATTCCCGCGCTCTCGGGAACGCCAGCCGTTAAATAACGGCGAGGACGACGAAGACCATCGCTATCTGGCGATTGCGCCTATGCCATCCGCCGCACGATCGCATAGGCGGCGACCATGGCTCCGATTCCAAACAAAGCCGCGCCGATCACCATCCCCAGCAGGCCGCCTTCCGGCCCGCCCCATTGGGCGCCCAGCGCCACGAACGGGATAGTGCCGATGGTGGCGCGGCCCCAGTTGAAGGCGGTCGACAATAAGGGAAAGCCCAGATTGTTGAAGGCGGCGTTGGACACGAACAGGCAGCCCAGAAACAGCCATTGCAGAGCGCCCACTTTGCAGAAAAAGATAATCAGCGCAGCAGTTTGCCCCGTGGCGGCGAACATCTCCACAATCAATGGCGACAGCAGCCACAACAGCGCCCACATGAACAGCGAATAGCTAATCGCCAGCGTGAAGCAATCGGTCAGCGTGCGTGTGATGCGGGCATACTGGCGGGCGCCCAAATTCTGCGCGACGATTGGCCCCACGGCCCCGCTCAGCGCAAACAAAATGCCGAACGCCACCGGCACCAGCCGGTCGATGATGGCGAAGGCTGCGATCACCGGTTCGCCATATTGCGAAAATACCCGCATCACCCAGGACGTGGCTACCGGCGCCGCCAGATTGGTGGCGATGGCGGGCAAAGCCACGGCGGCCATCGGTCGCAAATCCTTCAGCACGTGCGCCCATTTTGGCATGGCGACGAGATTGTGAACGTGGATCACGCCCCACAGGCCCACGGCGGTGAACACGGCGCGCGAGACGACGGTGGC
>CAMCMI010000087.1 GCA_945875875.1 Rhizobium sp. Q54 | reverse complement strand
GGCATTTTCGGGCGCGAGAAGTCGCCAAAGCCAGCGTTTTCGCCGGCTTTGGGTTCATGCCAATGCGTCATGTCATTTGCGTCGTGGGCCATTTATTCAGGCTCTCCTGTGTGTGCCGTTTGGTTCATTTTTTGTCTTTGCTGAAGGCTTCCGTCAGCAATTCGACGACGCGCGGCGATTGCTTCAACGCGGTCGAGACGGCCTTTGCGACGTCCTCTCCAAAAAGCGGCTCAATTGGCATGCTTGCTTTGTTGGCGCGCTCGCGCAGATCCGGATCTTCCATCGACTTTTTGAACGCAGCGCGCAACGCGTTGAGCTGCGGGGCGGGCGTGCCGGGAGGCGCGGCTGTGAGGCGCGCAATGCTGCCTTGCACGCTGATCAGATTCACGAGGCGAACGGCGTCTTCGTCCTTCACCATGTCGCTCATTTGCGGCAGGTCTTTTTCAAGTCCGCCAAATTGCGCGATGTAGCGTCCGTAGCCATTTTTCACGAATTGATCATAGGCTGAACGCGATGCGATGGAGCCAGCAATTTCGCCGCGACGCATGGCGAGCTGATCTTCCGTACCATTATAGCCCGAGAGCATTTTGATCGGCAGTTTCAGCGTTGCGGTGAGGCCGAGAATTTCAACGTAATTGGCGCCGCCGGGGCCAGATGTCGCAAAGTTTAGGATCTCTTTCGAGTTTGCGATGTCTGCGAATGTTTTGATGCTGGTCTGCGAGGCGACTACCAGCACGCGCGGGTCAGTGGCGGCTTTGCCGATCCAGGACATGTTGTTCAAATCGAACTTGATGCCTTTGTGGCCTGCAATCTGCGTATAGATGAGGCCGGTATTGAAGGTGCCAAGCGTCAAGCCATCGGGCTTGGAGGCATAGAGCGCATTGGCGCCGATGAGGTGGCCGGCGCCGGGCATGTTGCGCACGATGAAGGTGGAGCCGGGCAGGTGACGCTGCATGAATTCGGCGACGAGGCGCCCGTAAGTGTCGTAATTGCCGCCGGGCGCGGTCGCCACGATATAGGTGACGGTCTTGCCGTTATAATACTCGGCGCCCTGAGCGTAAGCTGCACCAGCAGGCAGCGTGAATGCTGCTGCAACAGTAAGCGCTTTCGAGATTGTGGCCTTGGCGAACTTCATGTCTTCCTCCCTGTATCGACCCAAGCCGTCCCCTTATGGCCCCGGTTCACGGGTGGCGCTGTTGCGCCGGACTCTCGATTGAGCAGATGTGACGCCGCAAGCGCGGCCTTGTCGAAGAATAGCACGCTTGCGCGTAAAGTGAAGACGTGGATTTGGCCGCCGCAATCATGCGGCGGCCATTAAACCTGCTCTATTCCATGCGAACGTTTTTGGAGAAATCGTAGGACGCGGCGGCGTCGCATTCAAAGCGCCAGCTCACGAGATCGCTGTCGCCTGCGTTCACGAGGCGGCTTTCGAGAAAGCGCTGCTGGGCGGCCCATCCTGCCTCCGCCTGCGGCTTGCGATAGCGGCCTGGCATGGTGTCGTTGAGCCAGCCGTGCGGCGCGCCAGCGTAAACTGCGATGTGATAGCTTTTGCGATGCTGCTCAAGCGCGTTTCGGAAGCGACGCACGTCGTCGATCGAGATGATGTGATCTTCCGCGCCAAACGCTGCAAACACCGGGCAATCAATGCGCGCGATGAGATCGTCCAGCGGCTCGGGCTGGCGCGGGTTTGCATCCCATTCGCGCTTTGAGGCGGCGCCGTACCAGACGATGACAGCCTGGATTTTCGCCTGCGCCGCATAGACAAGCGGATGGCGCCCGGTCTGGCAATAGCCGGCAATCGCCACGCGCGACATGTCCGCGCGAGCGTCTGCGCGCGCGCTCGCCATGGCCGCATCCATCAGCTCGATGGATTCAGGATCGGTCATATCATAGCGGCCATCGCCCTTGTTCAACGCCACCTGATCGGGATGGCGGAAGAAGAAGTTCGGCGCGATCACGAAGAAGCCGTCGCGGGCGCAGCGCATCGCCTGATCGCGCGTGTGCTGCACAAGGCCATAACGCTCGTGCATCAAAATCACGACGGGCAGGGGACCTTTTGAATCCGGGCACGCCACAAACGCGGGCATGCCGTTGGCGCAAACGATGTCGGCGGAGGTGATGTTTGTCATAATTTCCCCCTCAAGCCGTCATCAGCGCGACGCAGGCGTCAACGCCCATCACGCGGCCCATGCGCGGGAACACGCGCTCCATGAAGAACTTGTTGTTGTCGCCGCGCGTGGAATAGCAGGCGTCGCTGGCGACCACGATTCCATAGTCGAGGTCACGCGCGCCAAACAAAGTGCTGGCGATGCCAACGTCCGTCGAGCCGCCGCAAATGATGATGGTGTCGATGCCGCGCGCGCGCAATTGCAGATCAAGATCGGTCTGGTGGAACGAGTTCCAGCGGCGCTTGGGGATCACGACGTCGGTGGCGATGGGGGCGATCTCGGGCGCGATTTCAGCGGCCTTCGAGCCCTTGGTGAAGCGTGGCTTGATCGGCTTGTCGGCGCCGCCGCCAACGCCCAGATCCATGTCGGTGTCGGTGAGTCGCAACACAGTGTCGGAGCCATCGTCAGCATGCGCGCCGCTGGGATAGAAGGTCGTCATGCCGACCTTGCGGGCGCCTTCGAGCAAGCGCTGCATGTTGGGGATGATGTTGCGCTCGGCCAGGAACGCGTCCTTCTCGGCGCTGCCGGAATGGAGATAGCCGTTCAGCGCGTCAAATATAATGAGGCCGGTGCGGACGCCCGATAGGGCAGGGTCCAAGCGTGATATGCGCGCCATAATTTTCATCTCCCGATTTTTGATTGTTCAAGCCGGTACCCATAAACAACTTGCAGAGCCTTCGCAAAGCGCCATGATGCTCGAAACAAGTTACAGGCGACCAACCAGCCTGCGCTTGCGGCAGGCAAGAATATTGGGGCAGGGAGAAATTGCGGATGAACGGGACAGGCTCTCTTGTGGGCGCAGTGGCGCTTGTCACCGGAGCGGGCGGTGAGATTGGCGGCGCCATAGCTGCGCGATTCGCACGCGAAGGGGCATGCGTCATCGTCGGCGATGTGCGGCTTGATGCCGCGAACGAGCAGGCGAAAATCATTACGTCGCAAGGCGGGCGCGCGCTGGCGGTGAAGCTCGACGTGTCTGATTCTCAATCATGCGCCATGAGCGTAGCCGCCGCCTGCGAGGCGTTTGGCAAGCTCACCATTCTCGTCAACGTCGCCGCAGCCGTCACGCGCGACGGCACGGTGGAGACGCTTGATCTTGAGGATTGGAACAAGGCGCTGGCCGTCAACATCACCGGGCCGTTCCTGATGGCCAAATTCGCCGTGCCTGCAATCCGCGCCGCTGGCGGCGGCTCGATCATCAATATCGCTTCGCAATTGGGACAAATCGGCGTGCCGCGCCGCGCGCCTTATTCCACCACGAAAGCGGCGCTGATCCATTTCACCAAGTGCCTCGCTGGAGATCACGCGCGCGATGGCATCCGCGTTAATTCGCTCTCGCCCGGCGCCATCGACACTGCGCGATCGTTGCGTCGGTTCGCCTCGCGCGAGGAGGCCAACAAAGAGCGCGGGCCGTCTTATCTGCTCGGGCGTACGGGGAGCGTTGAGGAAGTGGCTGCGGGGGCGTTGTTTCTGGCCAGTGACGAATCCTCTTTTATGACTGGCGCCGATCTGCTGATCGACGGCGGCTATCTGGCTTTCAAAGGTGGGCTGAGTGCAAAATACGCGGAATAGTCCAGCTTGACGTCGCGCCCATAAGGTCGAATGCTACTGCAATTATTTTTCTGGAAGGAAACAGGCATATGCGGGCTTCATGGAGATTTCGGGCGGCGGCGTCCGTCGTGCTGGGGCTTTCAGCGCATCCAGCTCTCGCGCAGAGCGTCGAGGATTTCTATCGCGGCAAGACTGTGAGCCTCGTAGTAAGCTCCAGCACTGGCGGCGGTTACGATACGCTGGCGCGTATGATTTCGCGCTATCTGCCCAAGCATCTGCCAGCATCGCCTAACGTCGTCGTTCGCAACATGCCCGGCGCCGGCGGCATCGTGGCGACCAACCATCTTTATTCAATCGCGCCCAAGGATGGATCGACCATAGGTGCCGTACAAAACAATACGCCGTTTGAGCCGCTCTACGGAACAAAGCAGGCTAATTACGACGCCAATAAATTCAACTGGCTTGGCTCGCCCAGCGTCGAGACCAGCGTCCTCGCGATCTGGCACGCTTCGCCCGCCAACACTTGGCAGGATGCGCGCACGACTGAATTGCGCATGGGCTCTTCGGGCGCGAATTCGACGCCAAGTTTCTACTCGCGTCTTTTGAACGAAACGCTTGGCCTGAAACTGCGCCTCATCGTTGGTTATCCGGGTCAGAACGATGCTCTACTGGCGATGGAGCGCGGCGAGATCGACGGCTACCCCAGCGCTTTCTTCAACAGCCTGATGGCGACGCGCCCGACGTGGATTGGCGACAAGAAAGTAAAGTTGCTGTTGCAATATGGTGCCGATAAGGAAAAAGCCCTGCCTGACGTGCCGTTCATCGCAGACCTGCTGACGAGGGACGAGGATCGCGCGCTCTGGAACATTGCTGTCGCGCCGCTTGGCATTGGGCGTCCCTATCTCCTGCCGCCGGATGTGCCCAAGGATCGCGTCGATGCTGTGCGCAAGGCGTTTTGGGCTACGATCAACGACCCGGAGTTTTTTGCCGAACAGGCGAAGATCAACCTTGGTGCAGACACCCCGCGCACCGGTGAGCAAATCGCCGGGTTGATCGCGCAGGCCTACAAGGCGCCGCCGGCGGTGGTCGAACGCATCAAGCGTTTGCAAGGGGAGAAGTAAGTGCTCGAGACGCAAGCCAACCGTATGAGCGCGCGCGCCCAGGATTTTTGGGCGCGCGCAGACGAGCTCGCGCCTGTTTTGAATTCGCGCGCGCCGCTTGCAGAAACGTTGCGGCGCTGCCCGGACGAGACCATCGCAGACCTTGAGGCAAGCGAGCTTTTGCGCGCCTGCCAGCCGTTTGCCTATGGCGGTTATGAGATGGGCTATGACGTGTTGTGCGGCATCATCCAGCGGCTTGCGCGCGGGTGCGCGTCGCAAGCCTGGGTCTATATGGTGCTGGCCGACAATCCCCTGAAGCTGGCCAACTTCTCGCAGCAGGCGCAAAACGACGTGTGGGGCGAGAACGCGCGCACGCGGCTGGGCGTCGCCGTGGCCGCAGTTGGCCGCGCGGTGCGCGTTGAGGGCGGTGTGCTCTGGCATGGCGAACATGGTTTTTGCAGCGGCATCGATCACGCAGACTGGATCATGTGCGGCGGCGCCATTGAAGGCGGCGAAGGCTGCATGGTTCTGATCCCCAAGAGCGACGTGGTTCTGGCCGACGATTGGCGCACCATCGGGCTGGCTGGCACCGGCAGCCGCAGTTTTAGTGTGCAAGGCGCATTCGTGCCGGACCATCGCATCATCAGCAAGGCTGATTACGATGGGGGGACTGCGCCAGGATCGAACCTGTATCAATCGCCAATCTACAAAATGCCGCGCGGCGGCGTGTCGGCGGGCTCGTATGCAGCGGTGGCCGTTGGCGCGGCGCAGGGCATGCTTGAAAGTTTTTACCTGTTCACTGCGCCGCGTAAATCACGCGGCAAGACGGTGGCCGACAACACCGCGGCCCAGATGGTTGCAGGCCACGCCTCGGTGGAAATCGAGGCGGCAGAGCGCATTTACATGGGCTCGCTGCGTGAGACAATGGAGGTTCTGGAACGCGGAGAGCCTGTGTCGCAGGAGCTTCAGCTCGCGGGGAAACGCAATTGTTGCTATGCGGCGCAGCTGGCAATGCAGGCCGCCCATCGCATGTTCAATTGCGCAGGCGGGCGCGCGTTATTTCTCGATAATCCGATGCAGCGTCAGTTTCGTGATGTCTTTGCGGCCTCCGCACATCATTCATTGTCGTGGGACAGCGCGGCGGCGGAATACGGTCGTTATCAATACAAGATGCACGCCTGACGCGAGGCAATCGCGTGGCGTTTGATCGGGGGGCGCATGTTGCAGACGTCAGGCTTCGTTCACTTCACGATTCCTGTGAAGGATCTCGATCGTTCCGAAGCGTTTTATACGCAGGTGATGGGCTTTCGAAAGCTGCGTCGCAATGCGCATATGGTGTTCATGGAAGCGCATGATACGTGCTTTGTGCTGACGCTCTCGGAAAACGAGATCGAGCCCAACAGGGGCGACAAGCACGACATCCATACCGCCTTTCGCGTGACGGCCTCCGAGTATGATCGCGCGAAGATCTATCTGGCGGACAGGGACATTCGTATCTTCAAGGAAGAGGATCGGCTTGGAGGTACGTTTGAGGGACGCAGCGCCTATTTTCATGATCCGGACCGCAACGTGATCGAGATCATCGATCTGGTTCGCGGCCCTGTCGCCGACGGGCAATAGATCAGCGCCAGAAGCGCGGTGCGTTGCCAAACGCCTTGAACGCCTTGCGCAAGTGATCGTCCGAGGCATGGGCGCCGCGTGCGCACCAGCCTTCAATACGCCCCGCCGCATAAGCCGCAGCCGGGCCTGCCTCGCGCTCCATTGCAGCGGCGACTTCGCACGCAGCGACGGAATCGTTGTAAACGCCAAGATCGTCCTGCAAGGCTGCGGCGCGTTTCAGGAACGTCTTTATGGCGCGGGCGTCGTTGAAGGCGAGGCAGAGGAAATCCGCGCCATAGCGCATGTTTTTGAGTGCGATCCGCAATTCATGACGGTCTTCGGGTTTAAGTTTACGCAGACGCTTGCCACGCTTTTGCACGCGCTTGTCGAGATCGTTCAGGGCTTGTGCGGCGAACGTGCGCAAGGGCTGCGAGAGCGACGCGAGATCATCGGCCGCCAGTGTATTGCGCCAGCCGCGTTGCCCGCAATAAGCCTGCAGCTCAAGCACAAATCGAGACGTCTTCGCATCGTTCACGCAGGCGCGCGCCACCGCGTAGGCGCTCGCGCGAAGCGTCTGCGCGTGCTCGAGCAAGGCGTCAAAGCTGGCGTCTTGCGTAAATTGCTTCAGCGGTCCCGCTTGCACCAGATCGACGAACGCGTCGATCTCGCGCGCCTGTCCGAGCGCACTTGCAATGTCGCGCGCCTGATCGCGGAACGGCGCAAGGCCAGCGTCCGGCAGCGCGCGCGCAAACATCCTCAAGCCTGCGCGCAGCCGACGCAGCGCAACGCGCATCTGGTGGATGGCTTCCGGCAGGTCGCTGACGAGAAGTCCCGGCCAATTGGCCATAAAATGCGACAGGCTCGCCTCGATCATCGCCACAAGCGCGTCTTCCATCGAAGCGTCGGCGGGAAGCGAGACAGGCGCGGCGCGCATGTCCTGCGGTTTGCCGCCAGCGCCCAGCAGATAACCGCGCGCAGACTTGGTCGCCGGTGCGAAGCGCAGGCCCGCGTCAATCAATTGCAGCGCCAGCGCATAGATTGGCGCCTGCGGTCCAGACTTCAGCTCAATTTCTATTTCCGATACAGGCTCGCTTGATGCGCCTGCGATCAGCTTGCCTTCGTCGAAAGCTATTTCAATGATGCTCTGCCCATCCACAATCTCCATCAGCTTGCGGCGCACGCTTGTTTCAAAAACCGGCTGCAGCCCAGCGCCTTTCGTGGCGCGCTCTATGTGCGCGGCGGCCTCCGGCGCCAGCAGTTTCAAATCAGGCTGATCGCCGGATATTGCAACTTCGCTTTCGCCGCGCGTAAAGGAGCCATCGCCCTGGCTGGCCCATTTCATATTCATGGTGCGGCGGCGCCCGGCCTTTCGTATGCGCAACGACAGGCCGTTGCGCGCCAGATCGCCCTCCGCCGTGTCGAAATAGACGGCGCGCAAGTTGACGGCGCGCGGTTTGGCGATTGCGTTCGCAAAAGCCGGGTGCGTCTTCAGATCACGCAACACATGCGCCGGGCCATTCAGCTTGATTTCGCACTCGCGGCTCGCTTGCGCGATTGCAAGGCTTTGGTCATCCGGGATTTGAGCGCTTGTCATGGATGGCTTCTGGACCCTTGGTCAGGCTGATGATTGAGCCCGCTTAAATGCGCGAACGCAAGCGAGTGTTTTGAGTTTGTCGCATATATCAAAGATACTGGATATATGGAACAGACAAACGCTATTCTTGCGCTTGCAGCTCTCGCGCAGGAGACGAGGCTGGAGGTTTTTCGGCTTCTGGTCACTCGCGAGCCCGTTGGCGTGCCCGCTGGCGAGCTGGCGCGGCTGGTGAAGATTCCGCAAAACACCATGTCCGCCCACCTCGCCGTGCTGGCGCGGGCGGGGCTGGTTCGCGGCGAGCGGCACAGTCGCTCGATCATCTACCGCGCCGAGCTGGAGCGCTTGCGCGGGCTTGTTTTGTTCCTTGTGCAGGATTGCTGCGGCGGGCGCCCGGATGTGTGCGAGCCGTTGTTGGCCAATCTTCTTCCTTGCTGTCCTCCAGAGGTTTCTTCATGACCGACCGCGTCTTCAACATACTCTTCCTGTGCACCGGCAACACGGCGCGTTCCGTGCTTGGCGAGGCGATTTTGCGCCACGAGGGGCAGGGGCGCTTCAACGCCTTCTCTGCGGGCAGTCAGCCCAAGGGAATCGTGAATCCCTACGCTTTGCGCACGCTTGAGAGCCTTGGGTATCCCGTTGACGGCTTGCGCTCGAAGACGTGGGACGAATTTGCCCAACCCGGCGCGCCGAAGATGGATTTCGTCTTCACCGTTTGCGACAGCGCCGCAGGCGAAACTTGCCCGCTCTGGCCCGGCCAGCCCGTCACTGCGCATTGGGGCATCGAAGACCCGGCAGCCGTTGAGGGCTCGGACATTGAAAAGATGCGCGCGTTTGCCGACGCCTTCCGCTTCATGCGCAACCGCATCAATGCGTTTACCGCTCTGCCGCTGAAGATGCTTGACGGCATGTCGCTGAAGAAGAGCCTGCAGGACATCGGCGCGCTTGAGGGCGCGGCGCAGAAGAAGAGCTGATCTCCCATGACCATTTTTGAACGCTATCTCACCCTCTGGGTGTTCGCCTGCATTGTCGTTGGCATTTCGCTCGGCCATTTCGCGCCCGGCGTTTTCCAAACGATTGGCGCGGCTGAAATCGCCAAGGTCAACCTGCCGGTCGCGGTGCTTGTGTGGTTGATGATTATCCCGATGCTGTTGAAGATCGACTTTTCCTCGATCTCGAAAGTGAGCCAGCATTGGCGCGGCATCAGCGTCACGCTGTTTATCAATTGGGCGGTGAAGCCGTTTTCGATGACGCTGCTGGGCTGGCTGTTCATCGGCTATCTGTTCCGGCCATATCTGCCTGAGGCGCAGATTGAATCCTATATCGCAGGCCTCATTCTGCTGGCTGCGGCGCCGTGCACCGCGATGGTGTTTGTGTGGAGCGAACTCACCAAAGGCGAGCCGCATTTCACGCTCTCTCAAGTGGCGCTGAACGACGTCATCATGATCTTCGCTTTCGCGCCTTTGGTCGGGCTGTTGCTTGGCCTGTCGGCGGTGATCGTGCCGTGGGATACGCTGGTTTTGTCGGTCGGGCTCTACATCGTGATCCCGGTGATTCTGTCGCAAATCGTGCGGCGCGCAATGTTGCGTGCGGGCGGTCAGAAAGCTCTGGACCGTCTGCTGCAAGCCTTGGGGCCGGTGTCTCTCACGGCTTTGCTGGCGACGCTGGTTCTGCTGTTTGGTTTTCAGGGCGAGCAGATCATCGCGCAGCCTTTGGTGATCGCCATTCTGGCCGTGCCGATCCTGATCCAGGTCTATTTCAACTCGGGCCTTGCTTATTGGCTGAACCGGGTTGCGGGCGAAAAGCACTGCGTTGCTGGGCCTTCTGCGCTGATTGGGGCCAGCAATTTCTTCGAGCTGGCGGTGGCCGCCGCGATCTCGCTGTTTGGCCTCAATTCTGGCGCTGCGCTTGCAACCGTGGTTGGCGTGCTGATCGAGGTGCCGGTGATGTTATCGGTGGTGTGGATCGTCAACCGCACGCAGCCCTGGTATGAGCGGCGTGCAGGTTAAACGCTTTACGTCCAGGGCGTAACGGGTGGAACCTGCGCCGGGGCCGGCGCAGGTATGGTGCCGAAATCTGCGGGACCGACGATTTCGAGATATTCCATATCAGGCGAATAATCGAACAGGTAATGCACGATGCCCGGACGCTGGTGGACGCAATCTCCTGCTTTCACCAGCGTTTCCTTGTCCTCGTACATGAAACGCGCCCAGCCCTTCGTCACAATCACGATCTGAAATTCTGCGACGTGGTAATGCCAGCCGGTGCCCTCTTTTGGCGGAAGGTTCGCCTTCACGAGGTGGGCGATGACCTTGCCGTTGGTGGCGTCGGCTATTCCCAGATCTCGATAGAGGAAGAATTCGCGCAAGCCGTCCTTACGCCATTGCGTGTCGTTTGGGCCGATATGCGTAAATTTGGTCGACGCTTCAACGACGGTGGAACCGTTAGGCATGATCCATCTCCTGTTCAGTCCGGCTCGTTCGCGCCCACAAAAGGTTTGGGTGCGGCGCAGCAAAACTAGAACTGAACATGACAGCCTGCAATCACGCCTTTTGCACTAGGCGTAAAGCATCGCCGGGCCCGGGTCGCGCGGTGAGCTTGCGCGCAACCCCGGCTGCGTCGCGCGCTTTGCTTGCTTGCGCAGCCTCACGGCGCCTTGATGGCGTCTCCGGCTTTGCGCACCACGTCTGGCGACATAGCGTGCAATCGCGCGATTTGTTTATCTATTTCAGCGCCCGACATCGGGTTGTTGATCTCGATCTTGATCGCAATTGCCTCGGCCTGAACCTTTGGATCTTTTACGAA
>CAMCMI010000086.1 GCA_945875875.1 Rhizobium sp. Q54 | reverse complement strand
ATATCGCGCGCATCTCATCATGGTGATGACGCGTCGCGCCGTGACCAAGGCGTTGGCGAAATAGGTACCGCGATGGCCGGGCGCGTCCCGGCCATCAAATTCGCCAGAGAGGCGCCCACGTGCCGCCAAACAACTCCCCAGCCGCGATTCAAACCTCGCAAGGCCTTCCCGCCTCTATCGACGACACGCTCGCGCTGCTGACAGGCGCGGGCTATGTCGCCGAGCGCTCGCTGGCGACGGTGCTGTTTCTCGCTCTGAAAATGGGCCGCCCGCTGTTTCTTGAAGGCGAGGCTGGCGTCGGCAAGACCGAGATCGCCAAAGTGCTGGCGCACACGCTCGGGCGCCGCTTGATCCGCCTGCAATGCTATGAGGGGCTCGACGTTTCCTCCGCCGTCTATGAGTGGAATTACGCCGCACAGATGATGGCGATTCGGCTGGCGGAAGTCGCTGGCGAGACGGACCGCGCGCGTCTGGAACATGACGTTTTCTCTGAACGCTACCTCGTGAAACGCCCTCTCCTGCAAGCGCTGGAGCACCATATTGAAGGCCCGCCCGTCCTGCTGATCGACGAGCTTGATCGCACGGACGAGGCGTTTGAGGCGTTCCTGCTCGAAGCCTTGTCCGACTTCCAGATCACGATTCCAGAAATTGGCGTGATGAAGGCGCAAAGCCCGCCCATCGTTATCATCACCTCCAACCGCACGCGCGAAATTCACGACGCGCTGAAGCGACGCTGCCTTTATCATTGGGTCGGCTATCCTGATGCCGCCCGCGAGACGCAAATTCTGCACGCGCGGGCGCCGCAAACGCCCGCCAAGCTCAGTGGCGAGATTATTGCCTTCGTGCAGGCTTTGCGCGCGCAAGACCTGTTCAAAAAGCCCGGCGTGGCCGAGACGCTCGATTGGGCGAGCGCCTTGCATGAGCTTGATGCCGTCGCGTTGGATCCGGCCCTTGTCAACGACACGCTGGGCGTGCTGTTGAAGTATCAGGACGACATTGAAACCGTCGGTGGCGAGAAGGTCGGGCAAATGCTGGCCGACATGCGCGCCGCCGCAAAAGTTTAATTGGCGCCGCCGCCACAGGAGAAATTGCGATCATGAGCGACGAGATGGCCCTTGGAATTGGCGGGCGCACCTGCGGAACCTGCACGCTTTGCTGCAAATTGTTTGAGCTGCCGCATTTGCAAAAGCCCGCGGGCCGCTGGTGCCAGCACGCCAAGCCTGGCGTGGGTTGCGGCATCCATGCGACGCGCCCGGGCGAATGCGCGTCCTACGCCTGCATGTGGATGATGGCCCCAAATCTTGGCGAGGACTGGAAGCCAGAGCGCGCGCGCTTTGTGCTCTCGCGCGATCAGGTCAGCGGCGCGATGTCGGTCGTGGTCGATCCCGCGCAGGCGACAGCGTGGCGCCGCGCGCCTTATGAGGCGCAAATTCGTCAATGGGCGGGCGCTGCGATTACCGCTGGGGGGCAGGTGCTTTTGATGAGCGGGCGCAAGGTCAGCGTGATTTTGCCCAATTCTGAAATAGAAGTCGGCGTGCTTGAGGCTGGCGACAGCATCCAGTTAATTCATGACGGCGCGCGCTTTCACGCGAAGGTTATCAAGGCAGCCGCTGCGTGAGCGAAAAGCCGGGTGCGCTGGCGGACAACGTTCTCCATTTTGCCCGCGCGCTGCGTGCCGCCGGCCTGCCGCTTGGCTCGGGCGCAATCCTTGATGCGCTTGCAGCGGTCGAGATTGCGGGCCTGCGCAATCGCGAGGATTTCCGCGCCACGCTTGAGGCCGTGTTCGTCAAAAAGCGCGAGCACGCAGCGGTTTTTGAACAAGCGTTCAACATGTTCTGGCGCCGGCGCGGATATTTCGAGCAATTGATCGCCAGCCTCTCGCCCGCTGAAAATGCTGTCCCGCAAGCGCATGAAAAGCCTGCGCCCGCTGCTGCCCGCGCCGCGCAGGCGTTGAGCGCGAAGCGACCGATTGAGCAAATCGAGCGCATACTCGAGCAAGATCAGCGCCTCACCATGTCGGACGTGGAAGTTCTGCGCGCCAAGGACTTTGCACAAATGAGCGCGGAAGAAATTGCCGCCGCCAATCGCGCCATCGCAAGGCTCAATTTACGCGACGACGCCCGCCCCACGCGCCGCCTTGCGCCCGATGCGCGCGGCGCCCGCATTGATCCGCGCCGCATGTTTCGTAACGCCCTGCGTCAGGGGAACATGATGGAGCTTGCGCGCCGCTCGCCGCAAAAGCGCAAAACTCCCATTGTTGCGATCTGCGACATCTCCGGCTCGATGAGCGATTACACGCGGGTGTTCTTGCATTTTCTCAACGCGCTCAGCGCTAATCGTGGTTCCGTGCATACGTTTCTGTTTGGCACGCGGCTCACCAACGTCAGTCGCGCCTTGCGACACAAAGATCCGGACGAGGCGCTCGCGCTCTGCGCGCAGGAGGCGCAGGACTGGTCGGGTGGCACGCGCATCGGCTCCTGTCTGCATCGCTTCAACGTTGATTGGTCGCGCCGTGTTTTGGGGCAGGGGGCCATCGTGTTGTTGTTCACGGACGGGCTTGAGCGCGAGGGCGTTGAGGACCTGGCGCGCGGAACGCAGCGTCTGCACAAATCCTGCCGCCGCCTGATCTGGCTCAATCCGTTGTTGCGGTTTGACCGCTTTGAGCCGCGCCAGCAGGGCGTGCGCGCGATGTTGCCGCACGTTGACGAGTTCCGCCCGGTGCATAATCTGGCGAGCGTCGCGGCGCTTGTGCAGTCGTTGTCCGACAACGAGCGGACGGGCGCCGGCGTTGATCCCCGCGTCTGGCTCAAGCGAGCGGGCTAGCGCTTGGTTTAATCGGCGCCAAGCGCTATATTCCGCCATACATTTCGCTAACACGGAGATCGCCATGCTTGCGGCTGACGACGATATTCTGGCGCGCGCTGAAGACTGGCGCAAAGCGGGCAAGGGCGTGGCCATCGCCACCGTCACGGAGACATGGGGCTCGGCGCCGCGTCCCGTGGGCTCGCATCTGGTCATCGACGACGAGGGCCATTTTCTGGGCTCAGTGTCTGGTGGCTGCGTTGAAGGCGAAGTGGTGACGGAAGCCATGGACGTGATCGCAGACGGCAAAGCGCGCACGCTGGAATTTGGCGTGCAGGACGAAACCGCTTGGCGCGCAGGGCTTTCCTGCGGCGGGCGCATTCGCGTCTATGTTGAGAAGGTTGTCTGATGCGCCTCGAACTTCTCTCGATCCTCAATGTCGAGCGCGCCGCCCGCCGCGCCTGCGTGCTCGTCACCGACATTAAAAGCGGCGAGCAACGGCTCGTCAAAGGCGCCGAGATCGCCGCCGATCCGCTGGCCGAACAGCTCGATTCAGCTTTGCGGATGGCTAAGAGCGCGACGATAGAAGTCGCCGGGCGGCAGGTGTTTCTCACCGTCCAGGTTCCGCCCGTGCGCATTGTCGCCATCGGCGCCGTGCACATCACGCAAGCTTTGGCGCCGATGGCGCGGCTGGCGGGATTCGATCTCACCATCATCGATCCGCGCACGGCGTTTGCGACCCCGGAGCGGTTTCCCGATTGCGCGCTGATCGCCGAATGGCCGCAAAACGTGCTGCCCGATTTTGCGCCCGATCGCTACACCGCCATCGCCTGCTTTACGCATGATCCCAAGATCGACGATCCCGCGCTTGAGGCTGCGCTCTCTGCGGAATGCTTTTATGTTGGCGCGCTTGGGTCGCGCAAAACCCATGGCAAGCGCGTTGAGCGGCTGAAGGAGAAGGGTTTCTCTGAATTGCAGATCGCACGCATTCGCGCGCCCATCGGCCTTGATATTGGCGCCGTGAGCCCGCAGGAGATTGCCGTGTCTGTGCTTAGCGAAATCATTCTGGCCCTGCGCAAGAAGCCTTTACGCGATTCTGGAGCAGCGGCGTGAAGTTTGGCCCTGCGCCCTTGAATGAGAGTGTTGGCGCCATCGTCGCCCATGCTGTGCGCATCGAAGGTCTTGTTTTGAAAAAAGGCGAGATTGTCGAGGCCGCGCATGTGCGCTCGCTGGAGGCTGCGGGCGTGCGCGAAATAGTCGTCGCGCAATTGGAAGAGGGCGACGTCAGCGAGGACGAAGCCGCCGCGCTGCTTGCAAAAGCAGCTGCGGGAGAGGGCGTTCGCGTAGACCGCGCCTTTACCGGACGCGCCAATCTGTTTGCCAACGAGGCTGGCGTGCTGGTCGTGGACGCAGGTGCTCTTGATCGCATCAATGATCTCGACGAGACGCTGACGATAGCGACACTGTCGCCCTGGCGCATGGTTGTGGCGGGCGATATGGTGGGCACAGTAAAGGTGATCCCCTTCGCCGTTCCGCGCGCAACGCTTTATGCAGCCATGCGCGCCGCGCAAACTCCGCCCGTGCGCGTGGCCCCGTTCAAGCCTCTGCGCGTAGGCGTCCTTTCAACGCTGCTGCCGGGGCTGAAGGACAGCGTCATCGTCAAAACGCTGCGCGTAATGGGCGAGCGCCTCGCGCCGATGGGCGGCTCTATCGTGGCCGAGGCGCGCACGGCCCATGAGGCGCCAGCGTTGGCGCAAGCGATCAAAACCCTTGCGCCCCAATGCGATCTCATCGTCGTCTTCGGCGCCTCCGCGATCACGGACCGGCGCGACGTAATCCCCGGAGCGCTGATTGAAGCGGGTGGAGAGATCGTGCATCTGGGCATGCCGGTTGATCCGGGCAATCTGTTGCTGGTCGGCAAGATCGACGGCAAGCCGCTGCTGGGCGCCCCCGGTTGCGCGCGCTCGCCCAAGGAAAACGGCTTCGACTGGGTGCTGCAACGCCTGTGCGCGGGGCTCGACGTGAGCGCATCCGACATCAAGCGCATGGGCGCTGGCGGCCTGCTGATGGAGATCGTGGATCGCGGCCAATTGCGCGCGCCCGATTCCGATCATGGCTGAGATCGCCGCCATAATTCTTGCCGCAGGAAAATCCAGCCGCTTTCGCGGCGACGATCCGAACGCCAAGACGAAAGCCGTCGCGCTGCTCGACGGCGCGCCGATGGTGCGGCATGTTGCGCAAGCCGCGATTGACGCTGGGCTCAAGCCGCTCATGCTGGTGACGGGTTTTAATGCTGCTGAAGTCAGCGCTGCGGCGCAGGGACTTGCCGGCTTGCAGATCGTGCATAATCCCGATTTTGAGACCGGCCTCGCATCCTCGCTGCGCGCAGGCATCGCCGCATTGCCTGCGGGCGTGGCGGGCGCAATCGTACTGTTGGCCGATATGCCGCGCGTGAGCTCTGAGACGATCAGCCTCCTTGTCGAAACGTCCAACGCAAACCCCGACGCCGCCGCTGTCGTGCCTGTTCATGCAGGACAATGGGGCAATCCGATTTTGCTCGGGGCCAAGCTGTTTGCAGATGTTGCTCTGCTGAAGGGAGATTCCGGCGCGCGGAAACTCTTGGGGAACCGCGCGGACGTGGCGTTGATGGAATGCGGGGATGAGGCTGTTGGCATCGATGTTGATACGCGGGATGATTTGTTGAAGCTGGGTCGTCTGCGGGAATGACCCCTCATCCGTTGTTTGCTGACGCAAACGCCACCGTCTCCCGCAAGGGGAGAAGGAAGAGCGCGTTTTTCTTCCTTCTCCCCTTGCGGGAGAAGGTGGCATGCGAAGCATGACGGATGAGGTGTGTCCCGTCGCACAAACCCTAATTAATCAGCTTCAACCCGCGAAAGCTCGCGTGTCCGTTGCGGCCTACGATAATATGATCGTGCAGCGCAATCCCAAGCGGCTTGGCGATGTTTTGCAGATCGTTGGTCATGCGGATATCGGCGTTGGACGGCGTGGGGTCGCCCGAGGGGTGATTGTGCACGAGGATCAAAGCCGAAGCTGAAAGCTCCAGCGCGCGCTTGACGACTTCGCGCGGATAGACCGGGGTATGGTCCACTGTCCCACTGCTTTGCACCTCGTCGGCGATCAGGAAATTGCGCTTGTCGAGGAAGAGAATGCGAAACTGTTCGCGCTCTGAAAACGCCATGGCGGTGCGGCAATATTCGATCACGTCTTTCCATGACGCCAGCACCGCGCGCTGGCCGATGGCGCCGCGCGCAAGGCGTCTTGCAGCGGCCTCTACCAACTTAAGGTCAAGCGCGGTCGCCTCGCCAACGCCGTCGATCTCGATCAGCCGTTCGCGCGGGGCGCCAATCACTTCGGCGAAGGAACCAAAGCGCGCAATCATGGCCTTGGCCAGCGGCTTGACATCGCGCTGCGGGATCGAACGAAAAAGCATCAGCTCAAGCAATTCATAATCGCGCATCGCCTGCTCGCCGACTTCAGCAAAGCGTTCGCGCAGGCGCGTGCGATGGCCGCGATAATGTGGCTCCTCGTCCGGCTTCATCGCAAAGCTTGATCTGGGCTATATGGAGGCCGGTGCAGGCCAGCGGGCGAGAGCGTGAAGATTTCGCAGCCCTCGTTTGTCACACCGATGGTGTGCTCGAATTGCGCCGAGAGCGAGCGGTCGCGCGTCACGGCGGTCCAGCCGTCGGGCAGAATTTTCACTTGCGGGCGACCGAGGTTTATCATCGGCTCGATGGTGAAAAACATGCCTGCGCGCAGCTTCACGCCCTCGCCCTTGCGGCCATAATGCAGGATGTTGGGCTCGTCGTGGAACAATTGCCCGAGGCCATGGCCGCAGAAATCGCGCACCACCGAGCAGCGCTCGCCCTCCGCGTATTCCTGAATCGCGTAACCAATATCGCCTGTGGTGGTGCCGGGGCGCACAGCGTCGATGCCGCGCATCAGCGATTCGTACGTGACTTCGATCAGCCGTTCGGCGCGCCGGTTGGCCTGCCCGACGCAATACATGCGGCTTGAATCGCCATGCCAGCCGTCCACGATCAGCGTCACGTCGATGTTGACGATGTCGGCCTCGCGCAACGGCTTGGCGTCCGGGATGCCGTGGCAGACGACATGGTTGATCGAGGTGCAGATGGATTTTGGATAGCCGCGATAGCTTAGCGGCGCGGGGTAAGCCTTGTGGTCCATAGCGAAATCGAACGCCAGCCGGTCGAGCTTGTCGGTGCTGACCCCGGGCACGACGTAAGGGGTGAGCATGTCGAGCGCCTCAGCAGCGAGCCTGCCGGCCTTGCGCATACCGGCGAAGGCCTCGGGGCCGTGCAGTTTGATATGGCCCGTCTTGCGGCCGGGCGCCAGGTCCGCCTCTACGAAGGTCATTGCTGTTCCAGTTTGAAGGGTTGTTTGGAATCTAGGCAAAATGCGGCGGGACGCAAGTGCGGTGTTGTTGCTTGATGTCCTGTTGCCCCGTGTATTGCCGCCTGACGTCTTGCCGCAAAGCCCTGTCGCCGCCGGGTGGGCCGTGTTAGAAGCTGGTCCATTAATGATTTCTCAGAAGCTCGCTCATCCATGCCGCGTTCTCAAGTGAACGATTCCAGCGCCTTTGGTCGCCATGCTCCCGGTGCAACGCTTAAAAGCGTGCTGTCGTGGACGCGTGCGGCGGGGCACAACTGGCTCGCACGCCGCAAAGCTTACGTATTGCGCGGGCTGGCGGTGCGGGCTTTGCGTGGCGCGCCGGTCGACGTGGAGGCGATGGGCGTCAACATGCGGCTTTATCCCCACAATAATATTTGTGAAAAGCGCATTCTGTTCACGCCGCAATATTTCGACGAGGATGAGCGCGAGCTTATCGTCTCGCGCTTGACGCCGGATTTCACGTTTATCGACGTGGGTGCAAACGTTGGCGGCTATGCGCTTTTTGTGGCCGCCAACGCCGGGCCGCGCGCCCGCGTGCTGGCGGTGGAGCCGCAGCCCGATATTTACGAGCGGCTGATTTACAACATCAGGCAAAATCCGTTCGCGACCGTGAAGGCGATTGATTGCGCGATTGCGGACGAGGATGGCGAGATCACGCTGTTTCTGCCCGCCCACAATCGCGGCGAAACATCCATGCGCCTGGTGCATCTTGAATCCGTCGGCGCCCGTCTGCGCGTGCCCGCCCGCACATTGTTGAATGTGGTCGAGAGCGAAGGCTTCGAGCGGCTGGATGCAGTGAAGATCGACGTGGAGGGCGCAGAAGACCTTGTTCTGGAGCCCTTTCTGCGCGATGCGCCCGAAAGCCTGTGGCCAAAGCTCGTGGTGATTGGCCACACGCACGGCCGCTGGAGCGAAAGCCTTGTGAAGGCGTTGGCACAATCCGGCTATCGCGAGATTTTGAAGGCGCGGACCAATAGCGTTTACGAGCGTTTTTGATCCCGGTGCTTTTCCCTTGCAGTAAATGTCAGCTTTGCGCCGCCCGCATAATCGCCTGCAAACGATCCAGCGCGCCCTGTAAAATGTAGGCTGCGGCCATGCGGTCCACAACTTGTGCGCGTTTGGCGCGCGAGGCGTCCTGGTCGATCAGCGCGCGGGTGACGGCGGCTGTGGAGAGGCGTTCGTCCCAGAAGATAAACGGGCGTTTGTCCAGCGGCGCCATCGAGCGCACGAAGGCTCGGGTGGCTTGCGCGCGGGGGCCTTCGCTTGAATCCATATTGAGCGGCAGGCCGATTACGAAGGCGGCGACCTCGTGCTTGTTCGCCAGTTCGATCAGCTTTTTTGCGTCGGCGCCGAACTTGGTGCGCGCGATCGTCTCCAGCGGCGAGGCCAGCGTGCGCTCCACGTCGGACAGGCCAAGGCCGATGGTCTTTGTGCCCAGATCAAGCCCCATAAGGCGCGAGAAACGCCCTAACGACGGGCTGATCTGTTCAAGCGTGGAGACGTTTTCGAGATTGCTCATGGACCTGATTAACATGGGCCGGACAAAGCTGTCACGCTCCGCCTGCGCAGCGCATTTGCACGCCTCCAGTTGGCAATGCTATAGCCAGCGCGCATTTAACGAACCATCGGAGTTGAGATGTCCGTCGATCAAGCGACCGTCCGGCGCATAGCGCATCTGGCGCGCATCGCCGTGAAGGACGAAGACGTGCCGCACCTCCAGCAGGAGCTGAACGCCATTCTCGCCTTCGTCGAGGAATTGGGCGCCGTCGATGTTGACGGCGTGGAGCCGATGACGTCGGTCATTCCCATGAAGATGAAGCTGCGTCCCGACGCCGTGACAGATCACGCGGGCGCCGATGTCATCGTCGCGAATGCGCCTGCGCGCGAGGATAATTTTTTCACGGTGCCCAAGGTCGTCGAGTGAGGCGCAGCATTTAAGGCGCATCGTTCCGGCCCGTTTCATCTTCGAGAACGCCATCATGACTCAATTGAACGAATTCACTCTTGCGCAGGCGCGTGACGCCATCGCCTCAAAGCAGGTCTCCGCCGTGGAGCTGACGCAGGCGCATATTGCGGCGATAGAAAACGCCCGCGCTTTGGGCGCTTTCGTCGTCGAGACGCCGGATCAGGCGCTGGCGATGGCCGCCGCCGCCGACGCGCGCATCGCCAAGGGAGAGGCGGGTCCGCTTGAGGGATTGCCCATCGGCGTGAAGGATTTGTACGCCACCAAAGGCGTGCATACGCAGGCGTGCAGCCACATTCTCGACGGCTTCAAGCCCGCTTACGAATCCTCCGTCACCGCCAATCTGTGGCGCGACGGCGCGGTGATGCTGGGCAAGCTGAATATGGACGAATTCGCCATGGGCTCGTCGAACGAGACCTCGTTCTATGGTCCCGTCGCTTCGCCGTGGCTGCCTGCGGGCTGGAGCGCAGAAAAAGCGCGCGCCGCCGCCGCAACCAAAGACAAGAAGGGACTGCTGGTTCCCGGCGGATCGTCGGGCGGCTCGGCCTCTGCCGTGGCCGCGCATTTATGCCTTGGCGCCACCGCGTCCGACACCGGCGGTTCAATCCGCCAGCCTGCGGCGTTCACCGGTACTGTTGGCATCAAGCCGACCTATGGCCGCTGCTCGCGCTGGGGCATGGTGGCGTTCGCATCCTCGCTCGATCAGGCCGGGCCGATCGCGCGCAATGTGCGTGATTGCGCGATCATGCTGCGCTCCATGGCGGGCTATGATCCCAAGGACACGACCAGCGTCGATGCGCCTGTGCCTGATTACGAGAAGGCCATCGGCGCCTCGATAAAGGGCCGCAAGATCGGCATTCCCAAAGAATATCGCGTCGACGGCATGCCCGAGGAGATCGACGCGCTCTGGAGCCGGGGCGTGGAATGGCTGCGCGCAGCGGGCGCGGAGATCGTCGAGATTTCACTGCCGCACACCAAATATGCTTTGCCGGCTTATTATATAGTGGCGCCGGCGGAAGCCTCCTCCAACCTCGCCCGCTATGACGGCGTGCGCTACGGCTTGCGGGTCGCCGGGCGCGACATTCAGGAAATGTACGAGAACACCCGCGCGGAAGGCTTCGGGCCGGAGGTGCGCCGCCGCATCATGATCGGCGCCTATGTGTTGTCGGCTGGCTATTACGACGCGTATTATGTGCGCGCGCAGAAAATCCGCACGCTCATCCGTCGCGATTTCGAAACGGCGTTCGCCGCTGGCGTCGATGCGATTCTCACACCGGCCACGCCGTCGGCGGCGTTTGGCATTGGCGAGAAGACGAACGCGGATCCGGTCGAGATGTATCTCAACGACGTGTTCACCGTGACGGTGAACATGGCCGGCCTGCCGGGTCTTGCCGTGCCTGCGGGATTGTCGAAAGACGGCCTTCCGCTGGGCCTGCAATTGATTGGCCGCCCGTTCGACGAGGAGACGCTTTTCTCGCTCGCGCAAGTGGTAGAAGATGCCGCTGGCCGCATTGATCTGCCCAAGCCCTGGTGGAGCTGAGCGGCCCGGAACCGGGAGCCGCGCGTTGATGGGACCATTTGCGACGGCTATTCTTGTCGGATGCCTGCAGGGCATGAAATATCTGCTCTGGCTTGTGGCCGTTCTGCTGCTGATGCTCGTGCTTGCGCAATGGTTACGTGGTGAATCCGCCTTCAAGCTTGTACTTCTCTCGTTCATGGCGCTGCTGGCGCTGGGCGGCGGCTTGGTGAGCGGACGCGCCGCAGCCGCATTGCTGACCCGGACGCCGCGTTCTTGAGCGGCAGTTTTGGGAACCCGCAGCCTGCGCCTGCGTTGCCAGTCTCGCAATTTGAATCCGGGCCGTTCGCCTGCAAGGAAAACACATGAACCCGGCGAACAAGAGACAGAGCGCGTTTCACGACAACGCTGATAACCA
>CAMCMI010000085.1 GCA_945875875.1 Rhizobium sp. Q54 | reverse complement strand
CGAAATAGGGGCCGACAAAGATGGTCTTGATGGACATAAGCGCTCCCTCATCTGGTGCAATCACAAGCGATCGCACTTGAGTTGACTGCATCTAACGATAGCGCTCCAAAGCCCGCCATGTTCCAGATCAAACAGCGAGAGCTTTGCGGTGCAGCGTTTTCCTGCGATTCAATTTTGCGCAAGCGCTTCTCTTTATCCAGCGAGGCCTCTACTATATGGCGATGAGGGAAGCGATCATTCATCGCGCAAAGCTGGGCGCGTTCGGCTACGAGCTGGCGTGGACGCTGGAAGACAACCGCCTGCTGTGGCGCAATTGCGCCAACGGTGAGAACGGCGCAATCGCCTTGAGCGAAATAGCTGAGGCGCAGACGCTTGTTGAGCCCGCATTGTTTGGCCCTTCGCAACATCTTTGCCGTTTGCGCACCCGCGGCGGCGCCCGCTTTGCAATCCCCGCCATGCACAGCTCCGGCGCCTTCAGGCGCGAGGATCGCAGCGCAAGCTGGAATAAACTCATGGGCGCCCTGTTGCAGCAAATCGCGCAAAACGCGCCGCAAGCGCGCGTGCGTCGCGGCCTGTCGCCGCTGGTTTATTGGGGCGTGATTGCGGCATTGCTCGCGCTGGCAGCAGCCATTGCCGCAGCTTTCGCAGCGTTTGGCGAACGGCTTTTCACAATGCGACTCGGGCTTGGTCTGGCGCTGGTTGCGTTGGGACTGCCCAATCTCTATCGCTGGCTGCGCGACAACAGGCCGGGCAGGCCGTGATTATTCGCGCACCACAAGCACCGAACATTTGGCATGGCGCACCACGGTCTTGGCGTTTGAGCCCAGCAAATAGGTCGACATAGCCGGGCGATGCGAGCCGATGATGATGAGGTCCGCGCCCCATTCGTCGGCCTCGGACAGGATTTCCGGACAGACCCCGCCCACGCGCACGATTGAGCTGACGCGCTCTGGCGGAAGATGAATCTTTTGCATGATGCGCTTCAGCTCGCTTTCCGCCCATTCGCGCTGCTGGGCGTCAAAATCGGACGGCACATAATCCATATAGGTGGCCGGCAGCATCTGCTGCACGTTGATGACGCGAAGCGCAGCGCCTGACCATTCGGCCATGCGCACGGCGGCGTCGAGCGCAGGGGCCGCCACAGCCAGATCCGAAAGATCGACAGGCACTAGAATAGTTTTGAACATGGAAGGCCTCCCTTTTAGCCAACTTGCTTGAGCTTGAAGAACTTGAGCTGCAAGCTGGCGTAACGCTGGAGGAGAGCGCAAAGTTTCGCCTTGTTCCAAATCAAGCCGCCAAACCAGCTTTTAGGAACGCGCCGCACCGGCGCCGGGCGCCAATCTGGACCGCGCGCGGCCTTGCGCGCAACTTTGAAGCGCTGGAAGCAGCGCGCTAGCTACTCAGGGCGCGGGCTGCGCGAGGAAGCTCGCGATAGCGTCCAGCGCCTCGCCCGCCTTCGAGCCGTCCGGTCCGCCTGCCTGCGCCATGTCTGGGCGCCCGCCGCCGCCTTTGCCGCCGAGCTTTTCAGACGCTATGCGCACAAGTTCGACAGCGTTGAAGCGGCTGGTCAAATCCGCCGTGACGGCGACTACGATCCCGCCCTTGCCGTCTTCCGCCGTGTTGACGATGGCCACGATTCCCGAGCCGACCTTGCCCTTGCCCTCGTCAGCGAGCGTTTTCAGGTCTTTCATGTCAACGCCAGAGACGCTGAGCCGGAAGAATTTCACGCCGCCGACGTCAACCACGGGGCCGTCCCCGGCGGCGCCGCCGCCGCCCATGGCGAGCTTGCGTTTGGCGTCGCCCAATTCGCGCTCAAGCCGCTTGCGCTCTTCAACCAGAGCGCTCAGCCGGTCTCCAAGATCGTCGGCGGGCGCCTTCATGATCGCGGCAGCCTCGCGCAGGCGGCGCGATTCAGCCTCAAAATGACGCCGCGCACCTTCCGCCGTCTTGGCCTCCAGCCGCCGGACGCCAGCAGCGACCGCGCTTTCGCCGATAATGGCGACGAGCCCAATCTCGCCGGTGCGCTCGACATGGGTGCCGCCGCATAATTCAACCGAGAACGCCTTGTTCGCGCGCTCGCCGCCCAGGATCGTGCCCATGCTGACGACGCGCACTTCATCGCCGTATTTTTCGCCAAACAGCGCCCGGGCGCCCGATTCCATCGCGTCCTCGACGCCCATCAGGCGGGTCGAGACGGCTGAGTTTTGCAGCACCATGCGGTTGGCGATGTCGTTGACCTGCGCCAACTCATCGTCGCTGATCGGCTTGGGATGGGCGAAGTCAAAACGCAGCCGATCGTCGGCCACCATCGAGCCTTTTTGCGCGACGTGATCGCCAAGCACCTGACGCAGCGCTTCGTGCAGCAGGTGGGTCGCTGAATGGTTGGCGCGAATGGCGCGACGGCGTTCGTGATCGACCTCAAGCTGCACCGGCATGCCGATGCGCAACTCGCCCTCAGACACCTCAACGACGTGGACGAACAGATCGCCAAGCTTCTTCTGCGTGTCGGTGACGCGCAGCCGGACGCCTGCCGCGCTCATCAAGCCCTCGTCGCCGACCTGACCGCCGGATTCCGCGTAGAACGGCGTCTGGTTGAGGACGATAAGGCCGGTCTCGCCAGTCGACAAGGTTTCGACCTCAGCGCCGCCGCGTACAATGGCGCCGACGATCCCCTCTGCGGCCTCAGCATCATAGCCCAGAAACTCGGTCGCTCCGACGCGCTCCTTGACGGCAAACCAGACGTTTTCCGTCGCCGCCTCGCCCGAGCCCGACCAAGCCTTGCGGGCTTCGGCGCGCTGGCGCTCCATGGCCGCTTTGAAGCCGTCGGTGTCGACGCTGATGCTGCGCGCGCGCAAAGCGTCCTGCGTTAGATCGAGCGGGAAGCCGAACGTGTCATAGAGGCGGAACGCGGTCTCGCCTGAGAGGCTGGCGCCGGCGGGCAGGTCGCGAGTCTCGTCGTCGAGGATCGAGAGGCCGCGCGCCAGGGTGGTGCGAAACCGGGTCTCCTCCAGACGAAGCGTCTCGGAGATCAAAGCCTCGGCGCGGGTGAGTTCGGGGAAAGCGCGGCCCATTTCGCGCATAAGAGCTGGCACGAGGCGCCACATCAGCGGGTCGCGCGCGCCCAGCAATTGCGCGTGGCGCATGGCGCGACGCATGATCCGGCGCAGCACGTAGCCGCGCCCCTCGTTGGAGGGCAGTACGCCGTCAGCGACCAGAAAAGCTGAGGCGCGCAAATGGTCGGCGATGATCCGGTGGCTGGCTTGTTGCGCTTTACCAACCGGTGCGCCGGTGAGTTCGGTTGAGGCGCGGATCAGGCCGCGAAACAGGTCGATGTCGAAATTCGACTTCACGCCCTGCAAGATTGCGGCGATGCGCTCAAGGCCCATGCCGGTGTCGATGGAGGGACGGGGCAGGGGCACGCGCTCTCCCGGCTGCACCTGCTCGTATTGCATGAACACGAGATTCCAGAATTCGAGATAACGGTCGCCGTCCTCATCGGGCGAGCCGGGAGGGCCGCCAGCCAGTTCCGGGCCCTGGTCGAAAAAGATTTCCGAACAGGGGCCGCAGGGGCCGGTGTCGCCCATCGACCAGAAATTATCCGAGGTCGGGATGCGGATGATGCGATCGTCGTGGAAACCGGCGATCTTCTTCCAAAGCGCGAAGGCCTCATCGTCCGTGTGGTAGACGGTAACGAGAAGATTGTCCTTGGGGAGCCCAAACTCCTTGATGATCAGCTTCCAGGCAAGGCTGATCGCCTCCTCCTTGAAGTAATCGCCGAAGGAAAAATTGCCGAGCATCTCAAAGAAAGTGTGATGGCGGGCGGTGTAGCCGACGTTGTCGAGGTCGTTGTGCTTGCCGCCTGCGCGAACGCATTTCTGGGAAGACGTCGCGCGGGAATAGAGACGCTTTTCGACGCCGGTGAAGACGTTCTTGAACTGCACCATCCCGGCATTGGTGAACATCAGGGTCGGATCATTGCGCGGCACGAGTGGCGACGACGACACGACTTCGTGGCCGTGGCCTGCGAAAAAGTCGAGAAAAGTGGACCGGATTTCGTTTACGCCGCTCATTCTTTTGATCCCGCAACCCAGAAGCCGAAGTTTGTTCGATCTCGCCGCTTGTTCGATTTTGCCGCTTGTCTGGCTCGCCCCGTTTCAGGAAACACACCCGCCGCAAGATACAAGCCTCAATTCACGAAGCAAGGAGCGCTGGAGCATAGACCGCGCCCGAACAGGAAAAGCCCGGCTTCCATAATGGAACCCGGGCCGTCTTCTAACGGCGGGACAAACGGAAGTCGAGGACCAAGCCACAACCGAACTGCTGAACCGCGCTAACTTAAAGTCAGCAGGAGCACAAACTCCAAACCATCTGACCCTTGGGGCGGCGAGCGCCCGGACGACCGGCCTGAAGAGGGGACCGTTCTGCATTCCGGGAGCCGCGACAAGCGCGGCGATCGCCCGGGGCTCGCCGGGTTCGATGGGAGAACTTATTCCGACTCGTCGCCCTCGGATGCGGCGGCGGCTTCTTTGGGGTCGATGTTGTCAAGAATCCGATCAGCCAGAATGCCGGAATTCTCGCGAATCGAAGCCTCGATCCGCGCCGCAGCCTCGGGATGATCGCGCAAGTACTGCTTGGCGTTCTCGCGGCCTTGGCCCAAACGCTGGGAATCGTAGGAGAACCAGGCCCCGGACTTGTCCACCACGCCGGCCTTCACGCCCAGATCGACCAATTCGCCGACCTTGGAAATGCCCTCGCCGTACATGATGTCAAACTCGACCTGCTTAAAGGGCGGGGCGACCTTGTTCTTGACGACCTTGACGCGGGTCTGGTTGCCGGTGACTTCCTCACGGTCCTTGATGGCGCCGATGCGGCGAATGTCGAGACGCACGGAAGCGTAGAATTTCAGAGCGTTGCCGCCGGTGGTGGTCTCGGGGCTGCCGTACATCACGCCGATCTTCATGCGAATCTGGTTGATGAAGATGACCATGGTCTTGGAGCGCGAGATCGAGGCGGTGAGCTTGCGCAGGGCCTGGCTCATGAGGCGGGCCTGAAGGCCGGGCTGAACGTCGCCCATTTCGCCCTCGATTTCGGCGCGGGGCGTCAAAGCAGCCACCGAATCGATCACCAGCACGTCGATGGCGCCGGAGCGCACAAGCGTATCGGTGATTTCGAGCGCCTGCTCGCCGGTGTCGGGCTGCGAGATAAGGAGGTCTTCGAGGTTCACGCCAAGCTTGCGGGCGTAGACCGGATCGAGCGCATGTTCAGCGTCCACGAAGGCGCACACGCCGCCGCGCTTCTGCGCCTCGGCGATGACGTGCAAAGTAAGCGTGGTCTTGCCGGACGATTCGGGACCATAGATTTCAACGATGCGGCCGCGCGGAAGACCGCCGACGCCCAGCGCAATGTCCAGTCCAAGCGAGCCCGTGGGGACGGTCTCGATTTCAACAGCTTTCTGGTTCTTGCCCAGACGCATGATGGAGCCTTTACCGAAGGCCCTTTCGATCTGGGAGAGAGCGGCGTCAAGCGCCTTGGTCTTGTCCACTGACGTTCCTTCCACGAGGCGGAGATTCGCTTGACTCACGGGGTAGCTCCCTTCTGGCACGGCGGCGACGAAATGCGCAAATGCGGCTTCACTCCGATCAATGTACTCGCTTTGTTCCAGCTTGCAAGTTCTTTTTTTGTTCTCATGCAGGCAGATTGAGTTTCCTTGAAATTTCATGACGTTGTCCGCCCTCGCCTCGTATTCTGGCTCAGCCGGGGCTGCGCTCAGGCCGCGATGCGGCTGGCGCGCAGGGGCAAAAGTTCGAGCGAGTCGCTCAAGATTTGCTCCATTTCGGCAAGCGCCAGTTCGGCTTCGCGCGCTGGTTCTGGCGCTTTCTCAATTCGGCGCGCCAGCGCGGTGGCGCGTTTCAGGCCAAAATGTCCCAGAAGTCCGATCAACGCATGGGCGGTCAGCCGGGCGCTTGCGTGGTCGTTTTCCTGCGCCGCTTGCGCGAGCCGTGCCTGATGGTCGAGGGCGGAGGCGCTCATGCGGGCAACAAAATTCATAAAAAGCGGGAGCCCGACTTCATCAAGCAATTCGCGCAAGATCACTTCATCAAGAAGCGCAGGCGCAAACGAGATTGGTTCGTCTCTATACGTCTCAACATGTACCGGCACAGCGCGTCCCATTCATCGGGTGAGCGCTGTTTGATTAGTTTATCTGCCGTTTGGTGAGGCAATGCCGGTGACGTTGCGGATGCCGCTGCGAAGGCGCCCGCAATAGAATGTTTGGTGAAGCGCGCGTTAAGTCAGCGGCCTGCCGTTACGCGGAAACCCTCATAATTTGCTGCGCGTTCAACAGGTGCAAAGCCGCCATACGTGCCCTCTCTGGAGGCAAGTTTGCTCTGTTGCGACTGGTCGCTGGAGGCAATGCTGTTTGTCGGCGTCCTGTCCATTGCGATGCGACGGACCGGCCCACCAGCATCGCGTTCGCCGCCCTGTATTTCTTGTGATTCATGAGCCGGCGCGCGCTGCGGCAGGCGGGGTTCTGCTAGGCGCTTTTTGGCAGCCGGCGTTAAAGTCATGGCTGTGGCGCGTGGAGATTTGCCCGGCTCGCCGGTGAGCATTTTAGCGCCCACGAGGCAGGCGATGAGGATGCCTGCGCCAATCAAAAGGGTTTGGCCCAATGGCTTTGGCGCGTCTGCGGTTCGGGCCCCTGCACGGTTTGGCGCGCGGTCTGCGCCGGGTCTTTCACGCAACAAAATGGTCAAAGCAAACGCTCCACTCTTGTGAACGCGTTCACCATAGCCAAAGCGTCTGAACTTGAGGTTAACTACGATTTGCTTTTGCAGCCGCCCTTATGAAATGCAGATTATTGCGGCGTTTGGGCGACGCCGCCCTTCACCGCCTCGATCAATTGCTTGAGCGAGAAAGGCTTGGGCAAGAAGCCGAAGTCCTCGCCTGCGGGCAGGTTCTTGGCGAACGCGTCCTCTGCGTAACCGGACACGAAGATCACCTTGCACTTCACGCCGCGCTTGCGCAGCTCGCCAAACATCGTCGGCCCGTCCATCTCGGGCATCACGACGTCGGAGACGATGAGGTCGATCTTGCCGCCCACTTCATCGACCACTTCAAGCGCATGCAGGCCCGAGCTTGCCTCAAGGACCGTGTAGCCGCGCGAGGCCAGCGCGCGGGCGCCAAATGCGCGCACCGCCTCTTCGTCCTCCACCAGCAAAATAGTGCCGTGGCCGGTGGCGTCGATGCTTTTGACCGGCTCTTCTTTTTTGACGATCTCTTCTTCGACCTGCTCATGACGCGGCAGATAGATGCGGAACGCAGCACCTTCGCCGGGCGCGGATTCGCAGGCGATATAGCCGCCCGTTTGCTTGACGATGCCATAGACCATCGAGAGGCCAAGGCCGGTTCCCTTGCCCACTTCCTTGGTGGTGAAAAAGGGCTCGAACATTTTAGCTTTTACATGATCGGGAATGCCGTGGCCGCTGTCTGACACTTCAACCACAACGTAATCGGCGGGGATGAATCCCGGCTCGTTGATCGCGCCGCATTCGGCTGCCGTGACATTGCTTGTGGTGAGACGAATGCGCCCGCCCTCAGGCATGGCGTCACGGGCGTTGACGACGAGGTTCACGATGACTTGTTCAAATTGGTTCAGGTCCGCCTTCACGCGCCAGAGATCGCGACCGTGGCGCACGTCCAGCTCAATTTTTTCGCCAACGAGGCGGCGCAGCAGATTTTGCAATTCCGACATCACGTCGTTGAGCTGCAACACTTGCGGGCGCAGCGTCTGGCGGCGCGAGAACGCGAGCAGCTGGCGCACAAGGCCCGCTGCGCGATTGGCGTTCTGCTTGATTTGCATAATGTCCTGGAAGGACGGATCGGTGGGGCGATGGCTGGCCAGCAGCAAATCGGAATAACCGATGATGGCGGTAAGCACATTGTTGAAATCGTGCGCGACGCCGCCCGCCAGCTGGCCGATGGCCTGCATTTTCTGCGATTGCGCGAAGCTCTCTTGCAGATTGCGTTGTTCGGTGGTGTCGAGCGCGAAGATATTCACGCTGGCGCCTTCGCCGTCCGCCTCGGAGGGCGAGATGAAAAAGCGCGCCGAACGCGGCTCCTCCCCAGCAAGTGCAGCGTCAATCGGGGTTAGCTCGGTCTTGCCCTGTTCAGCAGCGATCATGCCGGCGCGCAAAGCTTCGCGATCACGTTCGGCGATGCCTGCAAACAAAGAGCGCTCGCCCTTCAGCGCATCTGGCGCAAGCCGCGCAAAGGCAGCATTGGCGCGCACGATGGCGCCGTTGGCCGCAACCGCCGCAATCGCCATCGGCGTTTGATTGAAGAAGCGTGCGAAGCGCACTTCGGCGGCGCGCAAATTCTCGGCGGGCTCTTCGCCTGGCGCGCGATTTATAACCAGCGTGCGGGAGGGACCAGCCGCGCGATCTTGCCCAAAGGCGACGCGATGAATGATGCGCACCGGTAGGCTCTGGCCGTTGCGGCGCTTCAGATCAATATCGAATTGCTCGGTGCGCACTTCGCTTTCAAGGCCTGATACGGCGTTGAACAGGGCCGCACCATCGCCAGCTACAAGATCGCTGAGCCGCAGGCCGCCGGAGCCTACTTGCGCCAGATCGTAATCGAGCCAGCCCGCCAGAGTGGCGTTGAGATAAGTGATCTCGCCGTTTGCATTGCTGGAGAAGAAGCCGGCCGGCGCATGATCGAGAAAATCAATTGCGTGCTGCAATTCCTGAAACACATTCTCGTGGCGCGCTCGCTCGCGCGTCACGTCCGAAACGTTCCAGAGGATCGCGCGCCCGACGCCGTTCTCATCAAGCGGGCGCACGCGAATGCGATACCAGCCCACGCCCGTCTCGCCGTTGAGCGGCGGCGACAGACGCAATTCCTCGCTGGCGCGCTTGCCCTCTCGCGCAGCCTGCATCAGGCGATAGACTGCTTCCGACACTTCCGGGGCGCCGGAAAACAAGCGCTCCACATTGCGAACGTCCGCCAGCTCGCGGGCACCCGATAATTGCAGATATGACTGATTGGCGTAGATGATCGCTTCGCCTTCGCTGACCAGCAAACCGTCGCCGCCGCTGTCTGCAATGCGCTTGGTGACGTCATTGCGGACGCTCTGGCCGGCGATGTTGAGAAATCCGACGGCGTAGGCGAACAGGCCGACAACGCCAACCACCGCCAGCAGTGCGAGCAAGGCAATGGTGAGCTTGCCTGCTTCCTCCTGCGGCAGAAACGAGAACGATCCGGCCGCAGCCACGAGAACGAAAGCGATCAGCAGGATCAGCCCGGGACTGCCTGCGCGCTCAGTGCGCTCCAGCGCGCCCTCAAGCGGGGCGGCGACTTGAGCGGGAACGGGAGGCTTGCGCTGCGATGACATGCGGAACTCATCTGGTGACGTTTGGGCTTATGGGCTTGCAGTACGGACGGCTTGAACAGTGGAGACCTGAATGCGTGACCTTCGCCTTGTCGACCAAAGGCACAGAGCGTGACCCCGCCGGCGAGAAGAATGCGGCCGTCGGCCAGTCTTTGCAATTGCGGTTTGGCGCCGGCAAGGATCGCCGCGCTATCATCCCCAGATTATGAGGATTCAATTAAAATATTACCTATGCGACGCCGCTGCCGGAGACGGCCAAAGCTCCGCAGGACTGGCTGTTTGACATAAAAATTAACCATTGCTTAACCCCTGGCGCCCAAGACGCAACTTTTGTGTTAACTTGTACACTTAAGTAGGTAAGCCATTTGGCACGGGCGCAGTCGAGCCGCGAAGGCAGTTTATGACCAACATGATCGGCGACAACAAAATTCTCCTTTGGATTCTCGGCGCCGCAGCTGTTTTGCTTGTCGCCCTTATTTTGGTGCTGCTCTACCGGCTGTTGTTTGGACGTCGCTTGCGGGGCGGCGGCGGGCGGGTGCGTCAACCGCGTCTCGGCGTGGTCGACGCCTATGATCTGGACCGTCATCGCCAGCTTGTGATTGTGCGCCGGGACAATATCGAACATCTGGTGATGATCGGCGGTCCCAACGATATTTTGATCGAATCAACCATCGTTCGTGCGCAAGCTGCGGGCATGTCTGCTGCAGCAACGCCCGCGCAGGAAGCTCGAAGCGTCCGCGATGCGGCGGCCATCGCCGCTGGCTATGATGATTATGATCCCGCTGAAACCGCCGAGAGTGCGCGACCTGCCGCCTCGATAGCCCCGCCGCCCGAGCAGCGCTCCGGTTTGGAGGCAAGGCCCGCTCAGGTGCCCCGTTCTGAAGCGATTCCAGCTCCAGCTCCAGCTCCAGCTCCCGCTCCAGCCTCCGCTCCACCGACGGCTGCGCGTGCGCCGCTTCCCTCGGGTAAGCCGGCGTCGCCGCCAATGCCCGCGCCGTTGCTCAAGCGCTTTGCTGCGGATGTGCGTCCCGAGTCGCGTCCGGAGCCGGAAACACAGTCAGGCGTTGAAGCGCCAATGAGGCCTCTACCTGGAGCCGCTGGCGCTCCAGGCGCGCCTTCCGCACCTCTCCAGCAGCCAATGCGCGGCCCTGCTATGCCGCCGCTGCGGCCAAATCAACCTGCCGCTCCAGTGATCGGAAATTCTTCTTCGAGTGATTCTTCTTCGGGGAGCAATTCTCCTTCGAGCAAGCCTTTCTCTCCCGCTTCGCCGCCGTCGCTGCGCCCGCCAGCGGGTCCGCTGAACCCTCCCGGGATGGGCGGTCCCGCTCCGATGCGCTCTGCGCCCAGTCTGCAAGGGCCGGGCGCGCTCGCTGGCCCGGGAGCCGCCTCTGCGCCCCCAGTCGGCTCGCCAGCGTATGCCCCCAAAGTCCCGCAGGCGACATCCAGCGACACGGCGCCGGACGCGTCCGCATCCAGCCCGGCTCCCGCAGATCCATTGGACGCGCTGGAAGAGGAAATGAAGAAATTGCTCGGGCGCTAGGCTTTACGGGCGTCGAGCCTATAAAAACAAAAACGGCCCCGCGCGAGCAGGGCATTTTTATTCAAGCGCGCTGAAAGCCGCTCAATCGTCCCGATAGACCTTTTCGCGCCGCTCATGGCGCTCCTGCGCTTCGACAGAGAGCGTGGCGATCGGGCGAGCGTCCAGCCGCTTCAGGGCAATCGGCTCGCCAGTTTCCTCGCAGAAACCGTAAACGCCTTCCTCTATGCGCTGCAGGGCTGAATCGATTTTTGAAAT
>CAMCMI010000084.1 GCA_945875875.1 Rhizobium sp. Q54 | reverse complement strand
ACTTGCCGCGCAAGATCGCCCGCCATGGCAAGGCCTGCGGCCAAAGGCGTTCCGCCGCCACCGGGCAGGCGACGAAGCGAGCGGCGCACGCGGGTCAGCGAGCGCGTGGGCGGCAGCAGGATTTCGGCGCCCTTGCCGCGAAACGCGATGAGCGAGGCCTCGTCCCGGCGCACATAACATTCGCTGAGCAAATGCTGCACGGCGCCTTTGGCTTCAGCCAAACGATGCAACGCCGACGAGCCCGATGCGTCCACCACGAAGATCGTCGTTGTGCGACGTCGCTCCGCAAAGCGTATGACGCGGAAGTCTTCGCGCCGCACTAGAATCTTCGCCGCAGAATTTGCGCGCAGGCTCGCGCGCCGCAATTTTTGCAGCGGCGCCGCCGCACGTAATGTGTCGAGCAGAGCAAGGCGGGCGCCCGAGCGCGGATCGCCGGGGCGCGAGCCGATGGGGCGCCCGCGATGTTTGCTTTGTCGCGCCGCGCCGCTCTTGCCGCCTGCGCCGATGCGCTTGTTGGCAAGCTCGCCGCCCAGCAATTGCGCGAGCAGGCCCGCGGGCAAGCTGGCCCGCACGGCTTCGCTCATCGTGTCGGCGCCGGGTTCGGCGGAGGTTTGTTCTTCGCGATTGTCTTGCGGGCTTTCTTGCGGGGCGTCGCAGGCTGAGTTCTCGTCGGAAGGCTGCTCGTCTTGCGGCTGCTGTTCCTGCTGCGGCTCAGTCTCTTCCTGCTGTTGCGGCGGCAAGCGGCGCGCGCGCGGGCCAAGAACCAATTGCGCGGCAAGGCGTGCGTCGTCCGCGTTCACCTGAAGGCGCCCCGCACATGCCGCCGCAATTTTCGCCGCGCGCGCTGCATGTTGAATTGCGCGCAGCGAGTCGATGCCGAACGCATCGGCGGCTTCCACCAGATCGACGATGATGGAATCTGGAATCTCGACGTCGCGCAAAAGCGCGCGCGCCTTTGCGATCTCGTCGGCGCTCGCGATCTGGCCAGCGTCATTTTGCTTGTCGCAATCAAGATGGAACGCAAGCCGCTCACTGAGCGCCATGCTCACGCGCTCATCCTCGACGCCTTCATCAAGCGCGATCAGGCCAAAGCTTGCGGGCGCGTTGAGGCTCATGCCGTCGCGCTCGGTTGCGACTTCGCCTGTGTCCATCACGGCGGCGAGCTTTGAGGCAAGCCCCGCGCTGATGCGCTCGGCCATGGGCGCGATCAGCAATCCGCCGTCGCAATCGGCCAGCACGCCGCGCAGCGCAACGGGCTTTCCAAGCGCCAATGTCGCAGCCAAATCGAGCCCGCCCAGCAATCTGTCGTCGCTGATCGAGACCGGCAGCCTGCGCACGGGAGCGTCCGCCATCATCGCGCGCACGCACGCCACCAGTTCATCGCGCGCAGGCCCCGCGCGTCCGCGCACCAGCAGGCCTCCAAGGCCTGCGGGGTCAATCGCAAAGAGCCTCAGCGCCAGCGCGTTCATGCGTCAAGAACGCTGGCCAGCGCACGCTCCACGCGCACGCCAGAATCAATTTCCTCCATCGGATTGCGCCGTAGCCGATGGCGCAGGGCGAGCGTCGCGACTTTGCGCAAATGCTTGTCGGCGACGCACTTCGCGCGATCCAGCGCTGCGGCGGCGCGGGCGGCGCGGATCAACGTCAGCTCCCCGCGCAAGCCGTCGGAGCCAAGGCTCATGCAGATTTGCACGGCCTTTTCCAGCATCGGCAACGGCGTCTCGATATTGGGCAAAGCGGCGCGGGCGGCCGAGATTGCGGTGCGCGTCTTCTGCTCTTCCTTGCGCCATTTGGCGGCGAAGGCCTCGCGGTCAGCCTCAAACGCCTCGCGCCGGCGCACGACTTCAACGCGTGAGGCTAGGTCCGTGGGCGTCTTCACTTCAAGGCACAGGCCAAAGCGATCCAGCAATTGCGGGCGCAATTCGCCCTCTTCAGGATTGCCGCTGCCCACCAGCACAAAGCGCGCCGGATGGCGCACGCTCAGGCCCTCGCGCTCAACCACGTTTTCGCCCGACGCGGTGACGTCGAGCAGAAGATCGACGAGGTGATCCTCCAGCAGGTTTACTTCGTCGATATAAAGAAACCCGCCATGGGCGCGCGCCAGAAGGCCGGGCTCGAAAGCCTTCTCGCCTGCCGACAACGCGCGTTCAATGTCGAGTGCACCGACCACGCGGTCCTCCGTCGCCCCCAGCGGCAGATCGACCACGGGGGTCGGTTCCTGCCGGGTTTTGACGGTAACTTTCTCGCCTTTGCCCGGTGTGCATTGAGCGCAGAGCCCGGCCAGCTGTTCGGGCGCGCATTTATAGGCGCAGCCCGCGACCACGGCGCGCTTGGGCAAGAGGGCGGCGAGTGCGCGCACGGCGGTTGATTTGCCGGTGCCGCGGTCGCCAAACACCAGAACGCCGCCGACGCCCTGATCGACGGCGGCGATCATCAACGCGAGCTTCATTTCGTCCTGGCCCACAATGGCGGCGAAGGGATAGGCCAGTTTCATGCGCGCTCCAGAATCGACGTTTCCAAATGGAAAGATTTATTGACACCCTGATGCGTCAAGTTGTCTGATCGGCGCTTCAAGATCAAGGTCTTCAAGGCCGCCCGTCTCCTTATGGAGGCAGGAAGGGACACATGGACGGCTCCAATTGGGTTGGTTTTCTGGTTTTCTTCGCACTGAATTTTGCGACCGCCTGTTCGGGAGCGGTGTTTACGCCGGGAGCCTGGTATGAATCGCTGGCAAAGCCCTGGTGGCGCCCGCCAAACTGGCTGTTCGCGCCCGCCTGGAGCGTGCTTTACCTGTTGATTGCGATTTCGGGCTTTCTGGTGTGGCGCGACGTCGGGCTCAGCGGCGCCATCGGTCCGCTGGCGCTTTATGTGGGAAGCCTGATGCTGAACGCGGCGTGGTCGGGCGTTTTCTTTGGCATGAAGCGGCCCGATCTGGCGTTCTATGAGCTGATCGCGCTATGGCTGTCCATCGCCGCGATGATCGTTGTGTTCATGCCGTTGCAACAAACGGCGGCGTTGTTGCTGGTCCCCTATCTTGCGTGGGTGACGTTTGCGGGCGCGCTGAATTTTGCAATCTGGCGGCTGAACAAGGCCGCACTCGCGTAAGCCCTTATTCGTTATGGCTGCGGCGCACGCGCAAGACGGCGAACGCGAGCGTGAGTACGACGATGGGCATGAGCGCTGCGATGACGATGCCGGGCTCGATGTTTGACAGCCCGGCCTCCATGGCGCCCTTGGCCAGATAGCCGATGAGACCCAAAATATAATAACTGACGGCAGCGATTGACAGGCCCTCAACCGTCTGCTGCAGGCGCATTTGCAATTTGGTGCGCTGGTTCAGCGTCTGCAAAAGCTCGATGTTTTGCCGCGACAATTGCAAATCGATGCGGGTACGGATGAGGTCGGCGGCGCGGGCGGTGCGGCGGGCCAGATCCTGCAACGCCACCTGCATACTCTCGCAGGTGCGCAAGGCGGGCGTGAGCCGCGTCACCAGAAACGGGCCTACCTTCGAGCGCTCGTCAACCGAGCGTTCGCCGAGGCGCGCCAGGCGATCCTCGACGATGGCGCCGTAAGCGCGGGCGGCTGCAAAGCGATAGGTGCTGGACGTGATTTCGGCCTCGATGCGCCCGGCCGTTTCCGTCAATTGCAGATAGAGCGCCTCGGTGCTCTCGCCGATTTGCTGATCGGCGAGGCGGCGGGTGAGTTCGCCCAATAAAATCTCGGTGTCGCGCACCATGGCGCCGACCTTGCGGGCGATGGGCAGCGCCAGCAGCGCGAGCATGCGATAGGTCTCAAACTCCAGCGCCCATTGGGCGGTCGCTCCGGTCTCGCCCGGGGACAAGTCGCTGCACGACAGGGCTATATCGACGATGCCGTTGGGATCGGCCTGAAAGCTCGTCTCTATAAGCGCGCGATCCTTGTTAACCAGCGAGGCGCAGGTGAAGCCGCCGATGGGCTTTGGCGCAGAGCCGGGCGCGCCGCGATGGATGGCCAGCCGCAAGCTTGTCACCAGCGGGCCGGGCTGGCCCTCTTGCAAGCGGGCGCGCGCACGCTCGAACGAACGCGTGGGGCCGCCGCGCGAGATGAACGTGTAGGTGACGAATTCGTTGTGCCGCTCCCAGCGCGCCTCAAGATCCTTCCAGTCAAAGTGCAGGGCGCGGGCGCCGGGGCCGGGCGCCTCGACGCCCGCCTCGTTGCAGAGCGAGGAGATCAGCTCATGGTCGCGCCCTGCATATTGGGCGTCGAACACGAAGACAAAGCGCGCCACGCACGCCTCGCCCGCAATGCTGAGCGAGGGACGGGCGTGCAATTCCTCCAGAGCGGCGGCGCGCGCGGGATGCTCGACGAAGCCCTGTGCGCCTGTGTCGTTTGCTGTCATCCAGCCAGACTATTTGCGTTTGTCGCCAAGATCAAACATTCCCGCTCAAGTGTCTTGATCGCTTTGCAAACTTGCGCCCGTGTCTTCGATGATTATGATCGCGCAAAATCTGGGATCGGCGTTGCGATTCCATCCCCACAAAAAACATCCGGGCGGACAATCCATTGAGCGAGCAAAAGTCAGGCGATTCCCAACCCGAACAGGGAGGCCGCCCGAAATCGCTTGCAGCCCCTTATGCCGCTGGCCTTTTCAGCATGGGGCAGGCGGAGCTTCTGACATTTCTTGTGCCGCTCTGGGCCGTGTTGCAAGGCGCCTCTCCGGCTGAAATAGGCCTGCTGGTGGGCGCAAAATCCTTGCTCACGTTTTTCCTCGCCATCCACGGCGGCGCGATGATGGATCGGCTTGGCACGCGCCGCGTGATGCTGTTCTTCACCGCGACGACCGGGTGCCTCGCCGCGCTTTATCCCTTTTTGCCGTGGCTGCCGGTGATGGTCGTCCTGCAAATGATGATCGGCTTCGCCAGCAATATGACGTGGATAGGCGCGCAGACGATGATCGCGCAAGTCACGGGCGGGGATCCGGCCAAGATCGGGCGGTTCAGCTTCTTCTCGCGCATCGGCAACGTCATTGCGCCCGTTTTGATGGGCTTGTTGTGGGATTTCGCCGGGCCGACGGCGGCGTTCTTTGGAGTGGCGTGCTGGTCCTCGTGCATGTTTTATGCGGTGTCCAAGGTCGAGAATCCGCAGGCGCCCAGCACTTTGATCGGCAAGATTTCGCTGCGCGACGTGTTGCCCAAGCTCAGCTATTACACCGGTTCGATCAAGCTGGTCCTGATTCCAGCCGTCGCCTTCACGCTGGCGATCTCGTTCACGCGGCACGCCACGAATGCGGCGGAGAATTCGTTCCTCATCGTCTATCTGCGTGAGCTTGGATTCAGCGGAACCTTGATCGGCGCCATGTTCTCGACCGCTGAAGTGCTCAATGGCATAGGCTCGCTGTTTGTGGGCCGGTTCTCGAATCGCTGGCCGATTCCGTGGCTGATGATCGGCTTCACCGCCGTCTCCATCATCCTGCTTGCGATCACGCCTTTGCTGGGCGGCGTGTTTGTGCTTCTGGCTCTTGCGCAATGCGTGCGGCGTATGTCGGAAGGGCTGGTTCAGCCGTTGATGTTCTCGCTGCAGGCGCGCGCGGCGCCGCGCAATCTGCAGGGCGCCATCGTCGGGCTGCGCGTCACCAACAATCGCCTGGCCTCTATCATCACGCCGATTTTCATGGGGCTGATCGTGCAGGCCTTCGGCATTTCTACAGGCTTTTTCGTCACCGGCGGCGTCTTGCTGTTTGGCGTTTTGTGTCTTGCAATCGTCGTGGCGCGCTCGGACTTGAACAAGAGCTGATTTATTTGGCGACGTCCTCTCCCGGCACATGAGTGCGTTCGCCCAAAGCCTCGCGCACCCAGAGCATCTTCACCAGCACGAGCGCGGCCACTGACGCCGGGGCCGGCAGCAGGACGCCAGACAGGCCAAACAGCAGGCCGAAGACAAGGATGGAAAACAGGGCCAGCGCGGGCGGCAGATCTACAGCCCGACTCTGAATGATCGGCGTCACCACATTGCCCTCGATCTGCTGCAACAATAAAATTGCGCCCAGCGTCCAGGCAAATGTGGTGAGGTCCATCGTCAGCGCGAACACCAGAGCGGGCAAAGCGCCAATGACCGGGCCAAGATAGGGCACGAAATTTGTCATCGCTGCGATCAGCCCCAGCGCCAATGGCGAGGGCAGGCCGATCCACCAGTAAGAGAGGCCTGCGATTGCGCCCACGATGAGCATGGTCAAAAGCTGGCCCCCAAACCAAAGCCGCAGCGCCGCGCCAGTGACGTTCATGGCGTCGCGAATCCGCTCATGCTGGTTTTGCGGAAACATTTTCACGAGGCCGCTGCGGTAGAGGCCGGGATCTGCCGCCAGATAAACGGCGCCCACCAGCACAAGCGCCAGATCGCCAAGGCCGCCGATCAGCGTGTAACCAAGGCTGGCGGCGCGCGTGAGCACGCTGCGCCCGCCGCCGCCGCCGGACAGCGCCTCCTCAAGCGCGAAATTAGCATCAAGAACGCCGATTTTCTCGCCAATGGCGTGAACCGCCTGCGGCAATTTCTGGAACACGTTTGAGAGCTGGCCGCCATTCTGCGATCCAAATATGATCAGAAATCCTATCAGCAGCGACCCGACGATCAGGCTGGCGGCGGTCAGCGCGATTTTTTTGGAGATTCCCGGCAGGCGCATCAACCCGTCGGCGAACCAGTCGAGCAGGGTCGCCAATAGAATGGCGGCGAAGATCAGCGGCAATACGCTGGCCGCAAGCCAGATTCCATAGACGAGCGCAACCAGCCCGATCACGATCAACGTGCGGCGCACGAACCGCCATTCGGTCGCGCGCGCCTCCCGAAGGGGTTCATCCATGCCGCTAATCTCCCAATGTGCGGAGTTCGTGCCGCGGGTCTTGAATTCCGGCAGGGGTCTGTGCGTTCCCTTGCCGCGCCAACAAGTGCATGCAAGCGTGCGCTTGCTCTTGACGTGGCGGGAATGGGAGGCGAGTAAACAATCCATGAAAATTGATTCGCGCCGCTCCTTCCTCAAAGGCTCCGCTTGCGTTCTGCCGGCCGCTTTCCTGGGCGCCTGCTCGCCCGCCAGCCAGTCCGCCTCCAATCTCAATATGTCCGCCAGCGCTTTTCAGGCGCTTTACGGGCCCAAGCCCAATGAGCGTTTTCCGCTCGAGGCGCTGGATCTTGGCGAGATCAACGAAGATTTGCTCCGGCAAGAGGTCAGCTTTCGCGGACCCGAGCCGCGTGAAACCATCGTGGTCGACGTGGCCGCGCGCTATCTCTACCTCGTCACCGGCAATGGCCGCGCCCTGCGTTATGGCGTGGGCGTAGGCAGGGCGGGCTATGATTATCGCGGAGAGGCGATCATCGGGCGCAAGGCCGCATGGCCGGGCTGGACGCCGACGCCCAGCATGATCTCCGACAACCCGGCCAAAAATCGCCCCTGGGCGGGCGGCATGCCCGGCGGGCTCGAAAATCCGCTCGGCGCCCGGGCTTTATATCTCTACAGCGACGGCGCCGACACGATGTATCGCATCCATGGCACCAACGAGCCGTGGTCGATTGGCCAATCTGTGTCGAGCGGCTGCGTGCGGATGCTCAACCACGACGTGATCGACCTGTTCGACCGCGTGCAGCAGGGCGCCCGCGTCATCATGCGCAACACCGGTCGCGCCCCTGTGCGGGCGCCTGCTGTTACGGCGGCTCTTTAACCGACAGTCGAGCGCTCCCCCTGTAAGCTGCGCTACAACATTTGGCTTGGCGCTTTGCCCGTTGTAGACAGCGGCATGGCTGCTTTAATGACTTCCGAGCCCGATTGTCCCGCCACCCTCTCCGGCCTGCGCACGCTGCGTCTGGAGCGGGAGGGCATAGCCGCAATTGAAGCGGCGATGGCCGACGCCAGCACGCTTGGCGGCGCGTTCGATGCAGCGGTGGCTCTGATTGGCGCCGCCGCCGGGCGCACCATCGTCACCGGCATGGGCAAATCGGGCCATGTGGCGCGCAAGATCGCCGCGACCATGGCCTCCACCGGCACGCCTGCCTATTTCGTGCATCCGGGGGAAGCCAGCCACGGCGACCTTGGCATGATCCGCTCGGACGACGTGATTCTCGCGCTCTCATGGTCCGGCGAGACTGCGGAGCTGGCTGACATCACCACCTATTCGCGCCGCTTCAACATTCCGCTGGTGGCGATCACGTCCGGCGCCGACAGCGCTTTGGGGCGCGAGGCGGACGTTTGCCTGTGCCTGCCCAAATCCGAAGAGGCCTGCCCCAACGGTCTGGCGCCCACCACCTCGACCACGATGCAGCTCGCCATTGGCGACGCTCTGGCGGTGGCGTTGCTGGAGGCCAAGGGCTTCACTGCGCAGGATTTCCGCCGCTTCCATCCCGGCGGCAAGCTGGGCGCCCGCCTCACCTTCGTGCGCGACGTGATGCACATTGGCGACAAGCTGCCGCTGGTTTCCGCTTGCGCCTTGATGAGCGAAGCGATGGTGGAAATTTCCGCCAAGGGCTTTGGCTGCGTCGGCGTGCTGGACCCGATGGGCAAGCTCGCGGGCATCGTCACCGACGGCGATTTGCGCCGCCACATGCGCCCCGACCTGATGAGCGCGAAGGTTATCGACGTGATGACCGCCTCGCCAAAAGTCGGCGCGCCCGATCTGCTGGCGGTGGAGGCGCTGCAAAACCTCAACAGCCGCAAGATCGCGGCGCTCTTCATCGTTGACGCAGACGAGCGCCCCGTCGGCATCGTCCACCTGCACGATTTGCTGCGGATAGGCGCAGCCTGATTTCAGTCAGGAACAGCCGCGATCTTGCCGTCCACGATATGGACGCGGCGATCAGCTTTGGCCGCCAGATCAAGATCATGCGTCACGATCACGATCGCCTTGCGGTCTCCATCGCGCGAGGAGTCCACGATCCCCCGCATGATCGCCAAGACTTGCGCGCTGGAATGCGTGTCGAGATTGCCCGTCGGCTCGTCGGCCAAAATCACCAGCGGATCATTGGCCAGTGAGCGGGCGATGGCCACGCGTTGACGCTGGCCGCCGGACATCTGGTCGGGGCGTTTGAAGGCGTGATCGGCCAGGCCTAATGAATCCAGAATCTCGAACGCTCGCTTGCGCATCTGCGCCTCGCTGCGTTTGCCCAGAGCGCGCATCGGCAGCATCACGTTCTCCATTGCGGAAAATTCCGGCAACAGAAAATGAAACTGAAACACAAAGCCGAGTTGCGACAATCGCATGGCTGCGCGCGCCTCTTCATCAAGGTCGCGCGTGGGCCGTCCGTTCACCAGCACCTCGCCTTGCGTGGGAATATCCAGCAGGCCCAGCAAATAGAGCAGCGAGGATTTGCCCGAGCCTGACGGGCCTGTGATGGCGACGAACTCGCCCGCCGCCATGGAAAAATCAATGCCTGCGACAAGCGTCGTCGGCGTCACGCCGTCGATGATGCGGGTGATTCCGCGCGCCTCGATCAAAGGCGTCATGACGCGCCCCGGATAATCTCCACCGGCCGCAATGAGGCCGCTTTTCGCGCCGGGAAATAGCCCGCCACCGCGGAGGCCGCCAGCGCCACGCCGCCCGCAATGGCGTAATGCAGCGGCGAATACAGGATCGGCAGGCGCGTTGCGTCCATGAACGGCGATTTGAACTCGACCTGCCCCATGCCCCACGACATCGCAAAGCCCAGCGCCCAGCCGATGACGACGCCCAGCACGCCGATGACAAGCCCCTCGACGACGAATATGCGTCGCACGAGTTTTGCCGGCAGGCCAATGCTTTTCATGATTGCAATGTCGCGCGTCTTCTCATGCGTGATGGTGGAGATGATGTTGTAGGTGCCAAACGAGGCGACGAGCAAAATAGCGCCGACCACCGCAAACATGATGAAATTACGAATCTGGAACGCCGACATCAGATCTTCGTTGGCCTCAAGCCACGACAGCGCCTTGTAGCCGGTCTCCCGCTCCACCCGCAGCGCAATGTCGCGCGCCTCCATCGCGTCAGGCGTCTTGATGCGGATCTCGTTCACAAGCCCGGTCTGGCCCGCCAATATCTGCGCGGTTTTCAGCAGCGTATAGGATTGCGTCTCGTCAATCTGGTTTACGCCCGAATGCGACAGCGCCACGACGTTGGCTGAAACCGCGCGCCCCACGCCGCCCACCAACGTGACGGAATTGCCCACCCGCGCGCCGATTTTGCGGGCAAGGCCGCTGCCCAGAATGATCGCGTTCGAGGTTTTATAAAGATCGTTGAGCGAGCCTTCGACGATCTGCGTTCCAAGTTTTGAGACGTAGATCTCGCGCCGGGGATCGACGCCGATGACGCTTGCCGCCGTGTCGCGCCCGGCAAAGCGCAATACCGCGCGCGATTGAACGGAGGGCGCGACCGCGCCTGCGCCCCAGGCCTCAATGGAGGCGATGATGGCGTAGGGGTTCTTGATGCCGGGCCGCGTGACTGGCGTTGACAGTCCGCGAATTTCCACCGCGTCATAGGCGTCTTGCGAAGGCTGGCGCGGCGGATCGCGGCGCTGGTCGGTGACGGAAATGTGCGGCAGGGCGTCGACAAGCTGGCTGACGAAATCGTTTTGCGAGCCTTCCATCAGGGCTGCCATCATCACTGAGAAGCCGACGCCGGTGGCTACGCCGATCACGCCCACAATCGTCTGGCGCACGCGCGCCCGCACATGGGTGAGCGCGATGGAGAGAACGAGGTTCATGGCGCTTTGGCGGGGGCTGCGCGCACCCGCATTCCATCGCGCCAACTGGCCTTCGCGGGGGTGGCGACCTGCTCGCCTTCCTTCACCCCCTCCACGATTTCAATCATCCGCGTACCGCGCAGGCCTGTGCGCAGCTTGCGCTTTTGCAATCGGCCGTCCACGACCACAAACGCTGCGCCGTCCTGAAGCGCTTCGGCGGGCAGCAGCAGCACGCCTTCTTTTTCCTGCGTCACGATATTGGCCTCAACGCTCATGCCGATCATCAGCGGGCTGTCGTCCGGGAGGCTGAGATAGACGCGAAACGTCTTGGTGGCCGGATCGCCCTTGGGCGTGATCTCGCCGACGCCAGCCAGAAGCTGCGTTTTGGGAAAGCCCTCTGCGCGTAGCAGAACTTTCTGGCCCTGTTTCACGCGCGGCACGTCTTCCTCGTTTACGTCCGAGACGATGCGCATCGGCTTGCGCTGGCCGACCCAGAACAGAACGTCATTGGCGCCGGTGCCTGCGATCTCGCCGATCTCGCCGTC
>CAMCMI010000083.1 GCA_945875875.1 Rhizobium sp. Q54 | reverse complement strand
ATGTCGAGTGCGACGTTCTCAAAATTGACGACGGCTTCGTTGTTGTCCGAGCGTGGATTCATGCCCAGCGTCAGGAAGCCGCGCTTCGCCAGCTCCCGGTTGCCGATCATGTTCATGAAGTTCGACGTGCGATGTATGGCCAGAAAGGCCACGCTCGATACGGGGCCGGAATCGGGGCTGTAAAGAGCGCCCTTTGTTGCTGACGGCGAGAACTGAACATAACGCGGATTGTTTTGCGCTTGCGCTGCGCCGCAAAAACCAACGACGGCGGCCATCGCCGCAAAAATGAGTCTGCCTGCCATCTTCCCCCCAATTTTGTTGCGCGCCGCAGTCAGGATGCGGGCGTATTCATTATAATTTTAGAATAAGTCAAACCTGCTGGCCAGTAAACAAGTCGAAAATCGCCCGCCTGCGCTATCCGTCATACAATCGCAAAGGCGAGGCGATGGGCTGGCGCAAGCAGGCGCCACTATCAAGTGGCGCCTTTGTGACCAGAAGGGATTGCACGCTCAAATAAAGCGAGTGGGTCGTCAAGGTTTTTGGGGAACGTCTTCATTTTGCAGCGCGCGCATACGTTCCTGCACGTCCGGAGCAAACTCGGACGCTCGCTTGATCATGGCCAAAATGGCCTCGCCGTCCATCGGGGTTACGTCCAATGTGAGCTTCTCGGCTTCTGCGCGATAGGCAGGGTCTTTTGCTGTCGCCAAAAACGCTTCTCTAAGAGCCTTTGCGCGGTCTGCGGGAACCTCCGGCGGCGCCGCCCAAGGCCAGGGCGCACGGAACGGCATATCAGCCAGGTCAACCAGATCTCTGTCTTTGGGATCTGAGACGAGTTCGCGCGCAAGCGGAATGTTGGGGTATTCCGGCATCCTCGTATCGCGTCCCATCACGACCAGAATATGCATGTTGCCGTCTGGCTTCAGCCAGTCAGGCTTGGTGGAGAAGAGCGAGGTGTAGGTTGTGGGACGCGCGTCCACTTCGCCCCGGTCGACGGCGAGATTAATGTCATTCCCGCTGCGGTATCCCGAAAAGATCTGAACGTTCAATTTCACTACGTCGCGCAGCAGCTTTGCCGCCTCCGTGTCCGTCGCGCCCTTTCCGGTGACTCCGACCATCACGTTCGGACCACCCTTGCGACGGATGTCGTCAAGCGATCTTGCCTTCGCGTCCTTTCGCGTCATGAGAACAAACGCGTCGTCCGCGCCGCTCGAGGAGGAGCCCAGCCAAGTGAATTTCATCGGATCGAACTGAACGTTCGGATTGCTTTTCACCAGGGCCATCAGCGGCAGGCCGCGATCTATGATTCCAAACACAGTGCCGTCGCGTGGCGCCCTGACGTAGATAAAATTAGCCGCAATCAGGCTTGCAGCGCCCGGCATGTTCTGGACGACGAGCGACGGATTGCCGGGAATATGCTTGCCCATGTGGCGTGCGAGCAGGCGCGCGTAAACGTCGTAGCCACCGCCGGGGCCGTACCCGACGAGAACCTGGATCTGCTTTCCCTTATAAAAATCCGCGACCGGATCTGCCCATGCGTGTGTTGTCAGCAGCGCAGCCCCTGCAACGGCTAGAGTACATAATCTCTTGAGCATTGTTTCCTCTTGTGTGAGGCCTCTATCGGGCCTTGACGCTAGATATTCGAATGTATGCCTGCGGGATCAGCCAAAATTAGCGGGGAGCAATTCGCAACCGCCCTCGCCTTTTACCACCTTCCACAGGCCCGGTTCAGGCAAATGCGCGCCAGCAACCGTTACATTATTGTCTACAACCCAATCGAGAATAGCCAGTCGGCTTTTCAACGCAGCTTCAGGGTTCAGGTCATATTCCATCGTAACGTGGGGAGCAGACAGATGGATTTGCGAGACATGGATGACGTCGCCCCAAGCCAGCAAAATTTGGCCTTCGGACGTCACCTCCCAGCAGGTATGGCCTGGAGTATGACCCGGCGAAGGGCGGGCGCGGATCCCGGGAAAAACCTCCTGCGTTCCCACGCGCCGAACGCGCTCGCCATATAACCCGACGACGCGGCGCGCTTCCTCGACCGCGCGCTGCGCTCTTTCAGGCATCGCGCTCACATCCGTGTTCAACCAGAACACGGCTTCAGGCTCGTGAATGATGAGGTTTGCGTTGGGAAAGGCGGGACGGTCTCCGTTAACAAGGCCGCCATAATGATCTCTGTGGAGATGGGTCATAAGGACGTCAGTGATCTCGTTCGGACCCACGCCGACGTCCTCAAGCCGCTTCGGCAAACGCCCCAGCGTATCGTAGCCCAACGTCCCCGAACCGCTGTCGATCAGCACCTTCTTGTCGTCGAACTTCAGCAGGAACGCATAAACCGGCATGGTTAAAGCATCGGGATTATCTTTCTCGGTGAGTCGCTCCGCCTCCGCCCGGTGAGCGGGATCAGGAATCCTGTCGAGAGACCAAGGAAGGGGGCCATCTAGCAGGGAGATGACCTCAATCTTTCCGTGCATCAATGAAGACATGCTCTTTCCCGCCCAGTGTTTACTCCAGAGCAAAAGCTCTGATTTTTTGTGATGTTAGTGCATTGGGGGCTAGTTCGTCAAAGTGTACTCGTTGCAGGAAAACTCGTGGCCTGCACACATCGCTCGAGAATCCGGCTGTTGCACTTATTGCGCGTTAAGAATGCGGCAAAGCATAGTATGCCCTCCCCTATTTATTTTTTTGTAGTTTGCAGTAGCATTACCATCATCGTTAATCTCAATTGTCCGTATTCTACGAATAGAGAATCCAAGGCCTTCGAGGGCTAGACAGATCATATTGAACGTAGAAAGCTAAAGATATAATCGCTCATCAAGCGATATCAAAATGTCGATTGGAGAGGTGTAAATGGCTCGTTCCGCTGTGAGATTTTTTGTAGCATCGTTTTTTTCGGGCATATTCCTGGCGGTCGCTCCACATTAACAACAAAACACCACGTGGGGCGCGGAAGGAGTATCTATGTTAGCTCTTGGCCTACGCCTTCGGGGACACCAATATCAAAGGCATTCAGCGTCATGGCGACGTAAGTGTAATAACCAATAATGCCAACAAGCTCGACCACCCCGACTGCTGTCAAGACTTCCACAGCCGCAGAATGGGTTTCGACGGAAACAGTATGTTTTTGATGTAGCTCTAGTGTGTAGTCGTAAATAGCTTTTTCTCTCGCATCCGATAGAATCGGGGTCTGGCGCAAAGCAATCGCATCAATGATGGCGGGATCTAATCCTGCTTTAAGAGCTTCGCTCTTGTGCACAAACCATTCATATTGCGAGTTCCAATGGCGCGCTGTGACGAGAATGGCGAGTTCTGAATTAGCCGGCTCAAGGCATGTGTCATAGCGCACAAACTCACCAAGACGTTGTGAGCGCGCTGCAAGTTCGGGGCTATGAATCCATGCCCGCATAGGGGCAGGCACACGCCCACGTTTTCCAGCACTCGCCTCATTAGCAACACTCAGCTGCTCCGGGCTCATTTCGGCTTGGGTTAAGTCTTTGACGCGCATTCTCACTACACTCGTTTGGCTGAAAACATTGCGATGCTTCTCAGCATATCGGTAGGCACTTCTAAAGTCTTCCAATAGCGCCGTTAAAGGGCTTTCGCCCAAGCGGCGATTTGATGGGCGATAAAATCAGGCTGCTCGGCGATGGCCGCATGGCTAGACTGGGGAATCTTCACAACCGTCAGGCGATCTCCAAGCGCGGCCTTGTATTCGACGGCGTCCTGCGCGTGAGCGAGCGGATCGTGGCTCGGCTGCATATACAAAACAGGCGCGTGACCTGCCGCATAATCTTCGGTTCGCGGCGTCTTGTCTCCCGCAACGCGCTGAGCGGCCAGGACATCGGGCCGCCAGTTCTTGAGCCATGGCGCGGCGTCATTACCGGGCGCAAAAAACGCAAAGCGCAGGGCCTCGAGCCGCACGTCGTCAGGGAGCGCGGGGTTAGCGCTGTTGCGTATGGCCTCGCGAACGTCCGGGGGGCTAGGCGCATGGCCCACATTGGCGGCCACCAGCACGACGCCTGTCACAAGGTCAGGCCGTATAGTGGCCAGCAGACGTGAGACGCGATTGCCGAACGCATGTCCGACCATGATCGCAGGACCATTGCCATCCTCTTCAATTACGCTCGCGACGTCATTGGAGCAATCATGAAGATCGGAATAGACCGGCGTTGCCGACGATGAGCCAATGCCGCGTGGTTGCGGGCGCAGGACGCGGTAGCCCTCTTGTTCCAGTACACGGGCCATAGGCTCAAAATCTTCCGCTCCGCGCCCCAGCGAGGGCAGCAGCACCATGGTTGGGCCGCTTCCTTGCGTAAGCACTTCCAGCTGTACATCGCCGCGATTGACTATTTTGCTCTCTATCATAGTGCCCACTTTTTCAGCTTTTATAGAACTTTATTCATCAGAAAATTACGTTCAATCATGACCTGACAAGCGCGAGCAATGTGCCCGCATATTCCGATTGCTGCGCGGCGGACATGTCCTGCGCGATCAACATGAATTTTTTGATTGTTTCCAGATTGAGGCGCGTGCGCGATGCCAGTTCTTTCAGGAAAGTTTCAGCTTCATCTGCAAAGGTGGCCTGTGAAAACGTCTTGCTAACAAGGCCAATGGCGATCCCATCTCTGGCCGATACATCAGCGCCCGAATAGATGAGCCATGCCAGCGCCTTTTGCGGCACTTTCTTCATTACCGCCGCCATTGCGAGCGTTGGCGGGATGCCGTGCTTAATCTCGCTGAATGCGAATGTAGCATCCTCGGCTGCCAGAGTGATGTCGCAACCAGCGGCTAGGGCTGCGCCAAAGCCGACCGCTGGCGCATGAACCAACGAGACGACGGGAATCGGGCTCGCATTGATCGCAGCATAGACGCCGAGAACAGCGCCCATCATTTGTTCCCGCACCTGATGCGGCGCGAGCCCCGCTGTGGATTCGCCGCGCCCATCGCGACCGCGACAGAAATGGGGCCCACGCCCCTCAATGACGATGACGTGCACTTCGGGATCGCTTGCGCAGCTGCGTATTTTCTCGGCAAGATCGCGCATCATGGCGCGGGTGAGAGTGTTACCTTCCTCCGGTCTCCCGAGATCTATCCGCACGACCCAGTCTTTACGGATTTCAGGAAAATTGAAATCAGCCACACTACCCTCCCGCTGCCATTCATACTTGTTAATTCGGATCCCGTCCCCGAGGCTGAGCATCAGCGGCCCCGGAGGTTTCAGTTAATATTAGGCAATAGTTTTTTGACAGCCTCGATCAATTCCGGAGGCGTGCGGTAGAGCGCTGCAGTGATCGCCTCAAGATCTTCAGGCGACCGGAAGGACATGTCCACCCGCGCTTTTTGCGCTTCTGCCATCAGTTCAGGATCTTTTACCGCGTCGGCGAAAGCCTTGCGCAGCGTGCGCACACGCTCTGCCGGAACCCCCGGGGGGAGCACATAGGGACGACCGTATTCGGTGCTGGAGAAAACGAAACGCATGAATTGCTTTTCTTCTTCGGTTTTGGCGAAATCGTATATCGACGGCGCATTCGGGATTTCAGGCATTACAACCTCTTCAGCACGGAAGAGAATGCGTAGCTTGCCATCCTCAAACGACTTTGCGTAAGACCTGAACTGACCGTAGGACGCGCAGACGCCCTGCACCTCGCCACGCTCAATCGCTAGTACGATATCTGCTGTTCCGCGATAGCCTTCGATAAGTTTGAATTTAGCGTTCAGCAGATGATTGAAAACGGTAGGCAGAATGTTCGTCGAATTTCCGGCGCCGTTGCTGCCAACGATCAACTCCCTGGTGAAGACATCTGCAGCGCTCTGCGTCGGCGCGTTCTTGCCGGCGACGCAGACGCGGCCCGGAAAGGATGTGCCGCCCAGCCAGATCAACTTCCTTGGGTCAGCCACGAGATTGGGATGGCCCAAGAGCGCCTGATTGACGAGGTTTCGCGTGAGCGCGCCAATCATTGTGCCGTCGGTTGGCGCCTGGGTGGCCATGTAATTGGCCGCCACGATGCTCGCCGCCTGCGGCATGTTCTGAACGATGATGTTTGGATTGCCCGGAATCTGCCGAGCCCAATGACGCGCAAGAAGACGGGCCCCAACGTCGTATTCATTGCCCGCCGCAAATCCAACAATCATGCGGATCTGCTTGTTCTGGAAGAAATCCTGTTCGGATTGTGCATGGGCGAGCGGAGCCACGAGCAAGCATGGAACAATGACCGAAGCCAAATAACTTATGACACCAAACGATCTCATGACTTTTCCTCCATTTTTATATTATGATCTAACTGAACCCGTTAATTTCATCAGCTGTTCGCCCGCAGGCGCAAAGGCTGCGTGTTACGTCTTTTACGTTGATCGCCGCACAAGCTCTCTTGCTTCATCGTCATAGGCTTTTTCACGCGCCAATTGCTCGTTCAGCCGAACAACTTTGTAATAGTCATCTAATGGAAGCAGTCGATCCTGCACGGCGGCCATAGACCGTGTCTGCTTGAGATCACGCAGTGCATCACGTACCGCCTTGGCTGCGGCAAACAGCGGCAACGACGGCAGCGTCGCGGCATGGGCGCCCAACGCTTCAAGTTCGTCAGGGCTTAGATGCTCCGCTCCCGCAGCCTGAGACAAAGTAGCGATGAAAGGACCAGGGACCTGGCGCAGCACCCGTCTGACGCTGGCTGCCGTATCTATGCCCTGCGGCTTGGCCATGTCCGCTCCCGCCTCGATAAAGGCTTGGCAACGGTGGATCGCCTCCTCTTCGCCCTCCAGCGCAAAGACGTCTGTGCGCGCGCAGATCATCATTGCTTCGTCGGTGCGCGCATCGAGCGCAGCTTTCACTTTGGCAAGCATCTGCTCAAGGCCGATCACCTGTTTGCCGGGAAGATAGCCGCATCGGCTTGGAAAGATCTGGTCTGTAAAGAACAACGCGGCTACGCCAGCGTTCTCAAAAGCCCGGATCGTTTGACGGACATTGTTGACAGAGCCAAAACCCGTGTCCGCGTCGGCATAGACGGGGATCTCTACAGCCCCGCAGATGCGCGCATAATGATCGGCGAAATCGCGCATGTTGGATTGCCCGGTGTCAGGCTGGCCAAGCAAGCTGCCAGCCGCCGCATAACCGCCCGCGACAATGGCCTCAAAGCCTTGTTCTTCGATGATGCGCGCAGACAGCCCATCGTAAGCTCCGGGCATCAGCGACAATCCCGGCGCGCTGAGTATTTGCCGAAATCTGGCGCGCGCTCTCAAGATACTGTCTCCGTAGACCCAGAATTTTGGCGAACTGCTTTTTGCAGCCAAGGCGAGTTTGCGCGCATGCGCGCTTCCCAGTCGCTAATGGCTTGCTCGTGCCTGAGGCTCATGCCGATGTCGTCGAGCCCTTCCAAAAGGCGGGTGCGGTCGGCTTCCGAAATCTCGAAACGAATATCGGGTCCGCCCGGTCCCGAGATCGTTTGCGTGCGCAGGTCGATAGTGAACGGCTCGCCGCCATCGGCTGCAAGAACCCGCTTCTCGAAATCGTCCATGACGTCGTCGGGCAGTTCCACTGGCAGCACGCCGTTCTGCAAGCAGTTCTCGCGATAGAGATCGGCGATGGAACGCGCAACGATGCAGACGATCCCGACGGCGAGCATAGTCCACACCGCGCCTTCCCGCGAGGAACCGCAACCGAAATTCCGACCGGTCACGAAAATCGAGGCCGCAGCAAATCGCGGCTGGTTCAGCACATGCGCCGGATCGAGCGTATCGTCGGCAAGCCTACGAGCGCGATGAAAGAACACGTCCCGCAGGTCTGGCTTCAAAGAACGCTTTGTGGGAATCGGCGCTATTTGATCGGTGTTGACGTCGTCCTCCAGAAGAGGAATTGCGGCGCCGCTGACGGAGATGAATGGCTGCATCTGGCGCTCCTCAGATCCGCCGCGGGTCGGCGATGAACCCGGCTATGGCCGATGCGGCCGCTACTTCCGGGCTGGCCAGATGCGTGCGCACCGCCTTACCCTGACGGCCTTCGAAATTGCGGTTGGTCGTCGAGACAATGCGCTCCATCGGCAAACCTCGGTCACCGTTTCCGCCGGCGCACATCGAACAGCCGCTTTCGCCCCATAAAAAGCCCGCGTCCTTGAAGATGCGATCAAGGCCCTCGCTTTCGGCGGCGCGCTTTACGCTGGTCGAACCGGGGACGACCAGCGCGACGAGTCCGGGCGCGACGCTCTTACCCCTTATCAAGGCTGCCGCCGCCCGCAGGTCCGATAGTCGCGCATTGGTGCAGGAGCCGATAAAAACCCGATCAACTTTCACGCCAAGAACAGGCTGGCCGGGCTCAAGCCCCATGTATGCGAGCGCCCGCTCCGTCTTTGAGCGAGCCTCGGCGACCCCAAGCGAAGGCACGGCCTCGTCCACGCTGATCGTCTGGGCCTGATCCGTGCCCCAGGTGATCTGCGGGCCAAGTCCTGTGCAATCGACTGAAAGCTCTGTATCGAAAACAGCGTCTGGATCGCCCGGGACCAGAGACCATTGCGCCAGAGCCGCCTCCCATTCGGCGCCGCGCGGCACGTAAGGCAGGCCAGCGAGATAGGCGTAGGTCTTCTCGTCGGGCGCAATGAAGCCGGAGCGGGCGCCCATTTCGATCGTGAGATTGCACAGCGTCATGCGGGCTTCGATGGACAGGTCGGATGCGACCGGACCCGCGTATTCGATTGCGTTGCCGCGACCGAACGACGTGCCGTGCAACGCCAATATCCGCAGCGCTACATCCTTGGCGCCCACATAGGGGCCGAGCTGCCCAGTTAGCGCGATGCGCAGGTTTTTAGGACGCTTCAGCGCGATGGTTTGGGTGACGAGAATGTGTTCAAGCTCGCTCGTGCCACACCCGAGCCCCAGCGCGCCAAGGCCGCCGACGGTGCAGGCGTGGGAGTCCGGCACTGCGTGCGTAGCGCCAGGCAGCACAAGGCCAAGCTCAGGTGCGACGACATGGCTAATCCCCTGCTCCGGATCGTCGAGATCGAACAGGCGAATGCCGTTCCTGCGACTGCCCTCGCGCATCGCGCGCTGGAATTGGGCGCCGTCGGGATTGGTTGTCTCGTCCCGTCCCGGCTTCGTCGCCACCGTATGGTCTTGCATCGAACAGGTAAGATCGGGACGACGCACGGCCCGCCCCGTGCTTTCGAGCTTCTCGAACGCATGCGGCGCGTGCAAGTCATGCAGCACATGCCTGTCGACATAGATCATCTCGCGCCCATCGAGCCGCCGGGCGACAAAATGCGCGTCCCACATTTTGTCGAACATGGTTCTGGGCATGGACGCGGGCATCTCTTCTCCCTGGCTGCCGTTCTTTCGCGCAGGGGACGCTTCGCGGTCGCCGCCCCGGCTTTGCAAGCGACAAAACTATTCGGAAGCTACGCGATGTCAACAGATTTGCCATCAACAGGCGTGTAACTTGTTTTTCTGCGACTTATTCGGTTATTCTGTCAACACATATGTCTACAACCCGATCAGGCCATTCCTTGAAACAAGCTCCAGAAGCCATGCGCGACGCCGATTCCGGCACACTGGCCGAGCAGCTTTTCCACAGCCTCACCGAGGCCATCCTGCTGGGCGAACTGGCCCCGGGAACCAAGATCAGCGAGCCCATTCTCGCCCAGCGCTATGGCGTCAGCCGTGGCCCGCTTCGAGAAGCGCTGCATCGTTTGCAGGAGCGGCGGCTGATCGTCCGCTCCGCCAATCACGGGGCTCGCGTCATTGTGCCGACGCCGCAGATGCTTGCGAGCATTTTCGCAGTTCGCGAGACGCTGGAGGGGCTGGCAGCCAAAGAAGCGGCGACGCTGATGTCAGACGATGAACTGGCCGCTCTGGCTGATGGCGTTCGGTGCCACGAACGCGAACTTCAAGGCAGCGAGGCGGGGCGCCATAATGCTCTTGGCAAGGCCGATGAGGACTTCCATTTTCGGATCGCACAAGCGAGCCAAAATCCGCTTCTTATCGATCTGCTTTGCAATCAGCTCTATCCGCTTCTTCGGCTTTATCGCAGCCGGAACGATAACAGCAGCTTGCGTAAGCGCGCGCTCACCGAACACCAGCGCGTTCTGAGCGCGCTCCGCGACCATGATCCTGAAATGGCCGAACTCGCCATGAAACGCCACATCGCCAGCGCAAAGGCGCGTCGGACCATGGCGCTTCAGTCAGGCTCCGATTTAGATCCTGAAACTGAGAAGATTTAAATTCCAACCTTCGCGTTTGTTCAACTGGAGCAGCCATGATCCTGATTTCTTCAGCCACGTCGCCGTTCGGACGCAAAGTCAAAATAGCGGCCCTCATTTATGGGCTGAGCGATCGCATCCGCGTAGAGAAGGGCGATCCCTGGACTGAAGGCGACGCTCTGCGCCGCACGAATCCGTTGGGCAAAATGCCGGCCCTGATAACGCCTGAGGGACTCACGGTCTATGATTCCAGCGTCATTCTGGAATATTTCGACACGCTGCTGGATTGCACGCGCCTCTTTCCGACTGAGCGGCGGCTTGAGACGCTTGTGTTCCACGCGCTTGGGAACGGCCTCATTGAAGCCGGCATCCTCATCGCTTACGAGCGGCTGCGTCGTCCAGCTGAGTTCTGTTACGAGCCCTGGATCGATCATCAGCGCGGAAAGCTGCAACGGGCGCTTGCCAGCCTGACTGGGCATGCCCCGGATCCGCGCATTGCAGACGCTGGCTCCATCACGATCGCCTGCGCTTTGGGGTATTTCGACTGGCGCAAACAGATCGATTGGCGCCAGGATTTCCCTACGTTGATCGGCTGGCTCGCCGCGTTCCGCGAAGCCTTTCCGGCCTTCGATGCGACGAAAGCCGAGCACTGAGAGGTACAGTCAACCTTGTTCCCCGTCAGCACCTCTGTCCCAGATTTTCGGTTGTGATTTAAGGAGAGTTTTGGTCTCGTCTTCATGACGAAGGAACCAAGATGAGGCCTAGAACCTCAAGCGCCAAAAAGCCTGCCGAGCAGGTGATGAAGGACATACGCCGTGTGACCCGACGGCATTTTTCAGCTGAAGATAAAATCCGCATTGTGCTGGACGGCCTGCGCGGCAAAGACAGCATCGCTGAGCTTTGCCGCAAGGAAGGGATAGCACAGAGCCTGTTTTACACCTGGTCCAAGGAGTTCATGGAAGCCGGCAAGCGCCGCCTGGCGGGCGATACCGCGCGCGCCGCCACCACCGATGAGGTCAAGGATCTGCGCCGTGAAGCTAGCGCGTTGAAGGAATGCGTCGCCGATCTGACGCTGGAAAACC